>JAAVHL010000072.1 GCA_014799735.1 Ruminococcus sp. | reverse complement strand
TGACAAACGTTGTCGTAGGAAAAGACCGACTTTGCCACGATAAACACAGGCACGTCGCTGTCGTCGCCGCTCATAAAGAAAGAGGACACTCCGTTGTTGTTCTGGGCAAGGCTGAACAGACCCTTGTAGTTGGACATACGCTTTCCCGTATCGTCTTTATCGGTAGACGCGATTATCATGCCCGAATTATTGATGATCATGATCTTTTGCAGTGCGGGATCGTTTACCGACACCGCAGTAAAGCCGACCGTGATCTTCTGATAATACTCCGATTCCTCGGGGATCTCGAAATCGTCCTCATTGCTTTCCTTGGTATAGTTTCTCACACTTTCCGAGGAAGCCAGACCTTTCGCGGAAGCGACGATCTCCTCAAAATAAGAATTGACGTTATCGGCCTGATTTGAAATAATGTCGGCAGTCGCCGATGACATAAGCTCCATCGAGTTTGCGTTCATTCTTGAGGAGGAAACCACATTAACGACAATTATCGGTACTATAGCAAGCAGAAAAATAAATGTAAGCAGCTTATACTTGACCTTCACGGAATCCCCCCTTTGACGGAAGCGGAAAAGCTTCCCGAAAATTTAATGCGCCGAATATCAGTATTTTTTTATTCAAGCGCAGCCCTAACAAGGCTGCAAAATTGCAAAGCATTTTTGTGATGTTCGGCGCGGAATCATATCCTGCACCGAACCGAAAGATGTCACCCGCCGTCTTGGGGCGTTGGACATCAGCGGTAGTTATATATATTTTAATATTTTTTCATGTGTTTGTAAACAGATTATACAGATTTTTGTTAATTAAACACAATATTTTTTTATTATTTTATGCACATTTACTTTCCCGATTTTCTTGAAAGAGCCCTGTCCTGAACAATAATGTAGATCATTGTCAGCACGACTCCCGCCGTGAGGATAATGACTGCGGCTTTCACCGCTTTCGGTACGCTTTTTTCCTCTTCATCGTCGGGAGGCTCGCTTTCGTCGGGCAGAGTTCCGTCCGAGCTGCCCGGTTCGCCGTCATCTGTTTCCGCGGGCACAGCCGAGGAGCTTTCCGCCGATTCCGACTCGGGCGGCCTTTCGGTCTCCGTTGCAGTGGTTCCCGCCGTTGAGTATGTTTCCGCGTCCACGTGCTCAGGTGTGAAAACGGAGCTTACGGTAACGCTTTCCGACACCGTGGTTTCTGACGGGACAGCGGTATCCGTCTGCGTGTCGCTTTCCGTTGTCTGTGTGGTCTCTTCGGGAACATATTCGGAAATTATTTCCGCCGTGCCGCTGAAAACAAGCATATAGACCGTCAGCGGTTCCATTTCAAAGCTGAACCGATTATCCGCGATCTCGATCTCCTCGTCCGAAAGAACTATCTTTGCGCTTTCCTCGTTAAAGCTGTATACCTCCGCGCTTTCAAACTCCGCGTCGGAGCTTATCCTTATATCCGCGCTCTTGACAGTGGTCTGGTTCTTGTTTATAAGCAGCACCTTCAGCGAGGTCTCGTCGTCGCCGTCTATGGAGGCGTAAACCGAACTCATGATATCCCCGCCGTTGTCGGATCTTACCGATGTGTTTCCGAAGCTTCCGCCGTTTCCGTCGTAGTTGGTGTATATGTTTATTCCCGACTTCTGGTAGGAGGTATCCTCCGAATTGGGTTTAAGGCAAGCCATATGCACGCCGTACTCGCCGAAGATACCTAAAGTGTCCGCAACGGCAATGCCGCCGCTGATATGACCGCCGCCGCCGAAGTTATATTCCGAAAAGGAAAGCTTCGTTCCTGGGTAGTACATATTTATTGAAGCCTCAAGGGTAGGTATGAGGGGTATGTGCTGATTGTGCATGATCGCTATGGTGCTGTTTTCGGTATAAGTGCTGTCCCAAAGAATACGGGGAGCCTGAAGTCTGGTGTTGTTGGAAAAATTGTCCGTACCGTTTATAACAGTCTCAAGCAGACCGTTTGTGGCTTCGGTGTGGTAGTGGATATCCAGAACGTCCAGAAGCCTTGTTCCCGCCGCTTCGGAAGCTCTTTTCATTCCCATAAGGTAGTAGTCTATGAACCAGCTGTATTCCTGTGCGTGCTTGTCCCAGTCGTCGGGATTTTTCAGATTGATGAAAGCTTCGATGCCGCTTATCGACGGGCCGTACACCAGCGCAGTGGGGTCTATGAGCTTGACCGCCTCGGCAAGCTCCGCGGAGCGTTCAACAAGCTCGTCGGAGGTTATTTTCCGCGTGGCCGCCGCAGGATAAAGCTCCGACCAGTTTTCGGGCTCGTTGTCGAGGAAGTAGCCGTTTATGCCGCCGTCCACCGCGTAGCCGTACTTGTTGGCAAGAAAGCTGACGTATTCGTCCATATAGACTGCGCCGTCGGCAATGTCGGGCTCGGACGAAAAGCTGTCGTGCTTGCGGAAAAAGACCTGATCCCATCGCTCCGCGCCGTCGGAGGGATATACCGTCCCCGCGGAATCGGCGGCCGTCATTCCCATCATCTGGAGCGTAACGTATCTTGACGGGATACCGTACCGCTTCGCCTTTGAGACAAGGTTGTCCGTATAGAGAGCAGGCTCGCGCTGCCTGTCGGCGGGGTAGGACTTTACAAGAGCGTTGTCGTTGCTGCTGTTTTCACCCTCCGCGCTGTTGGAAAAATTCGTCTCCCAGTTATAGGAGGACAGCCGCGGGTCGGACTGCTTTATTGCGTTCACCGTAAGCCCCGAAAAGCTTGTCTCGGAGTTTATTCCGTATATGTAGGGACTTATCGGCTTGTGTCCCGCCGAAACGTCGATCTTTACGGAAATGCTGTCCGTGTCCATATAGCTTGTGCCGAACACAGCCGAAACGCTTCCCTCACCGGGGAACGGCAGACCGGCAGCTGTAAATATGCAGCACGCGCATAAAAACGCCGCCGATTTTTTCAGTAACCGTTTATTTACAACCATATCGGGATTTTTTAAAAACCTCCGTATCATACAATATCGTACCTTATATTATACAGCAGACCTATGTCAAAAGCAAGAGAAAAAGCGATTTTCATTTTATTGCATAAATTTCATACTGTAAACTCCAAGCTGACCGTTGAGGGCTATCCGCAGATTCATCACGCCGCTGACAGGTTCGAGGGGTATCCTGTAGACCGTGAAGCCGTCGGGACAGGGCGAGGGCTTAACGTCGGTCTTTCCGATAAGCTTTTCGTCCGCGTTTATTTCCAGATTTCCGCCGCTGCATACCGCGGAGCAAAGCACCTCCGCCATTGTATAGTTTTTCATGTCCGCGCCGTTGAAGATAAGTCCGCCGCCCCAGTCGCCTGCCAGAACGAAATGGTCGTTTTCGCCGTAGCTGAAGCCGAGTGATACGTTGTAGCCGCCGTCATAATTCTTAGCTTTGACAAATGTCATATCACGGGGCGGGATAGTCTCCGCGGAAACATCAAGCTCCGCAGAGCAGCGGATATCCTCCGAGGACGCGCCCGCCGAAAATGTGTAAAGACCGCTTTCCACGCAAAGCTTTTCCCGCGTAACGTCATAAAATTCCAGCGCGGAGAAAGGAACTTCTATCTCAACGGGAAGCGTTTCTCCCGCTTTAATATGTACACGCTTAAAGCCGCAGAGCTGTTTCCGCGGACGCTTTACACGAGGCTTGTTTAGCTTGAAATATATCTGCACCACCTCGTCGCCGTCACGCTCCGAGACGTTTTTCACCGTCAGCGACACCTTGACCGCTTCGCCCTGCTGAACGGCTTTGAAGTCCCCGTACTCAAACTCCGAGTAGGAAAGTCCGTGGCCGAACGGGAAAAGGGGCTTGCCCTTGTAGTATAGATAGGTCATGTTGTTGCCGATAATGTCGTAATCCTTTATATCGGGAAGCTCGTGGACGGATTCGTACCATGTCAGCGGACAACGCGCCGCAGGGTTGAAGCCTCCGCTCAGTACTGCCGCCGCGGCAGTTCCCAGTTCGGGGCCTGCGTGGGAGGTGTACACGATGGCGGGAAGATTTTCCTTTTCCCACTTGACCGCGTAGGGGTATCCCGCGGTTATCATAAGTATAGTTTTGGGATTTGCTTCAAACGCCGCTCTGACCAGTCCGCTCTGGTGCTTGGGCAGAACTATGTCAGGTCTGTCGTAGCATTCGCGCGCAACCTGCATTGGGTGATTTCCCGCGCAGACTATGGCAATGTCGGCTTTTGCGGAAAGCTCCGCCGCCCGCTTTGCGCCGTCCGAAACGACAACTATCTCAAACTGCTTGTCGGGAGTTATCCCCGAAGCGGTTCGCATTGCAAGCTCTCCCTTGTCGTTTACGAAGATATCCTGAGCCTTGTCATGCCAGCTCTTGAAGCAGTACTTGCCGTCGTAAAGCGTGGGCTTGAACCACTCGCGGATAAACCATTCATAGGGCGTATTGCTTACCGCCTTGTAGACACCGCCGCTCTCGGCAAGATATTTTCCGTTGTGCTTCGATTTAAAATTCATCGACCCGAAATCCCAGTCGTGCATCTCGAAAAGACAGCTGTCGGAAATTTCCTCCGCGGCAGCTTTGACAGAGCCGTCCTCACCCACGGTCAGATACTTGCCGTTTCCGCAGGACTTTATCGCCACGATATCATAACCGTTGTCGAACAGCACATTTTCCGCGCCGAATTCCTTTTCCAGACCCTGCTTAATGCTTACCGCATAGCTTGATCTTCCCGTGTACCAGTCGGCGTAATTCTCGTCCGCGATCGGACCTGTCAGAGCGATTTTAGTATTTTTTCCCAAAGGCAGTACGCCGTCATTTTTCAGCAGACACACCTGCTCCATGGCGGCGCGGCGGTTTACTGCGCGGCTTTCCTCGCTTTCGGGTGTAACGTCCATGTTCTTGTAAGGGTGGTTCTCGTCGAACTCGCCGAGAAGAAATCTGCCGTACAGAACGTTTCCCACCGCTCTGTCAATATCCTCCATGGTTATAAGACCCTTTTCAAGAGCGTCCGCGGCGGCGGCTGTGACCATATCGGCAGGGTCATTCATGCTGTCCGAACCGTTTTTAAGGCACAGCGCAAGAGCCTCCGCGTGGGTCTTTACACACTTGTGCCTAAGCACGTTCTGGGAGAAATCCCCTCCGTCGGTAACAACGAAATCAAGTCCCCACTTGTCCTTGAGAAGCTTTTGCAGGTCCGGATTCATCACCGCGGGAACTCCCGAAAGCTCGTTGTAGGCAGCCATTACGGAGCGCGCTCCGCCCTCGGTTATCGCCGCCTTGAACGCGCGGTAGTAATACTCGTGGAGCGTTCTCATATCCACATTTGCGGAACAGCTTGCCCTGTCCGCTTCGTTGTTGTTCGCGCAGAAATGCTTCAGCGTGGGGACGGTTTTCAGGTAGACGGGATCGTCCCCCGCCATGCCCTTTGTGTACGCCTTTGACATCTCCCCTGTCAGGAACGGATCCTCTCCGTAGGCTTCCTCCGTCCTGCCCCAGCGGGGGTCCCGCTCCATGTCCACTGTGGGACCCCACAGCATAAGCTTCCCGCCGGGGTCGTTTTGATAGTGGCAGCGGGCTTCGTTTCCCGCTATCACGCCAAGCTCGTACATAAGATCGGGGTCAAACATTGATGCCATTCCGATAGGCTGGGGGAAAACCGTGGATACCTCGCCCGTATCCCTGCCAACATAGCCGCGGGCGACCTCCGTTCCCACATACCATTCGCCGATACCGAGACGGGGCACGGCGGGCATATGGCAGGAAAGCATACTCATTTTTTCCTCGGGGGTAAGCTTGCTCAGCAGGTCGGAGACCCGCTCTTTCATCGGGAGAGAGCTGTCGCGGAAAGAACGATCGGACATAGTAACACTCCTTAAAGTATATAATTTGTATAAGTATACTATATGTATATAAAATGTGCCGTCCTACAGCACGAAAAAGTACGCAAACGGAATATTTACCGCCAGCAGCAGAACGTTTATCAGCGTAAATACAATCAGATAACGAACGGGCTTAGCTTCGTCAGTTTCAAGATAAATGCGGAACGAGATAAGGCTCGCAAGGCTTGCAACCACAGTGCCAAGACCGCCGAGGTTTGTTCCGAGGACAAGGGCGCGGGCGTTTTCGGTAAAGCCCGAAAGCATCATCGCCGCGGGGACGTTGCTTATGACCTGGCTTACCGCCGCGGAAGCAAGCATCTCTCTGCCGTCCATAAGCTTTGTTATGAAATCGCTTACCGCGCCGATATTGCGGATATTTCCCACAAAAATGAAAAAGAAAGCGAACGTTGCAAGCAGACCGTAGTCCACCGCTGCGAAAATACGCATATCAATTATAGCGGCGACAACGCACACCGAGGCAAACGTGGTTATTACTCCGATTTTTCCGAAAACCGCCAGCAGGCAGAGCAGGAACAGCGCCGCGTAAAGAGCCAGAAACCGTTTGTTGCGTATTACCGCGCCTCTGCGGCTGTGAGTGTTCAGCGGTTCGTTTTTTATGAACATACACAGTATCAGAATAAGCACCGCGCTCAGTACCGCAACGGGAAGCGTCACCGCGAAAAAGTCTCCCGCGTTCATATCGTACCTGTCGTAAAGATACAGATTATGAGGATTGCCGAAGGGCGTGAGCATACTTCCTAAATTTGCCGCCGCGGTCTGCACCGCTATTACGTATATCATGGTTTTGGGACGGTTCTCAAACAGCGCGGCGGTAAGCGGTACGAACGCGATAAGAGCCACGTCGTTGGTAAAAAACATTGAGGAGAAAAAGGTGATAAACACCAGCAGCGTACCCGTCCTGCGGGACTTGGGGTTGTCTCCGCCCAGAAGCTTTCCCGACATAAAGGTCAGCAGACCGCAGTCCCGAAAGCCCGCTACTGCTATCATCAGACAAAAAAGCAGACCGATAGTGTCAGTGTCGATATAGTCCACATAGTTCGTAACGGGTACGAACAGGCAGGATATCAGAGCCGCCAGAAAAGAGATGACCACCGAAAATTCTCTTTTGCAGAAGCCGATAAACTCTCTCACCTCAACACCCCCTCGGTCAAAACAGGTTCAGAACAATACCGCAGAGTACACCGACAGCATAAACCGTTCCCGTAATTACAAGATTTTCTTTAACATTTTTATTTGCACGGAACAGCACCGCAAGACCGATACCCGCGCCTGTGCAAAGTCCCGCCGCGGCAGTACCGAAGCTTATCGCTCCCTCGGCGTAAAGCTCGGTGAGCAGCACCGATGCGGCGCAGTTTGGTATCATTCCCACAAGTCCCGCCGCAAAGGGCTGAAAGAAGCCCATGCTTTCGATAAAACGCTCCACCGCTTCGCTTCCCGCAAGAGCCATTACCGCGCCGATAACAAGGTTCACGATAAGAATAAATACGGCAACCCCTGCGGAGTGCTTCAGCGCGGAGTACCATATCCCGTGACTTCCGCAGCCGCAGCCGCTTTCGGAGCAGATATCCTCAATGCTGTCGCCGCTAAGGTCTATTTTCAGAGCCCTGACGATAAGGTCGGCGGCAATTCCCGCTGCGGCGGCGGCAATTATTTTTACCGCGATAAGCTTCCATACCGAGTTCAGCATTTCAGGGTGAGCGAGCAGTACGGGTATGGCTTCGTCCGAGGTGGAAATGAAAACCGCGATAAGAGTTCCTACGGTGATTATCCGTCCCGCGTAAAGGTTTGAAGCCGCCACGGAAAATCCGCACTGGGGTATACAGCCGAGAACAGCTCCCGCGGCAGGACCTGCGGCGGTTTTCCCTCCTGCCTTTCCGAGAAAATCCGCAAGCTTGTCCCCTGCGCGGTGTTCGATAAACTCCATAAGCAGGAACGCCAGAAACAGGAACGGCAGCATTTTCGCCGTGTCGATAACGGCGTCAAGCAGAACGTCCCAAAAGTCGAAGCCATCGTGACTATGGGCAAGCTGTGCAAGCACGGAAAGTCTATATAGAAAAATTTGCATTTAAAAAGTCCTTTCAAAAGTGTGCCTGAAATTGGTTAATTTATTTATTATATCATGTTTGCATATTTTTTTCAAGTTTTTTCGGAATATTTTTTACGAAATGGGTATTGCAGTTTTCGGCGATTTATGGCATAATATTTGTATGTATTTTATGATGTATCTATAGGAAAGGCGGTCGGCATGGAAAAAATCGAGAGGATAAAATGCGGCAACGGAAATTGCTACATAGTTTCAAACGGCGAAAACGCAGTTCTTGTCGATACTTCTCTGACAAAGTACAGAGATAAGATATTAACCGCCTGCAAGCCTTATAAAATGCGGCTTCTTGTGCTTACACACGGGCATATCGACCATATTCAGAACGCCGCTTCTTTGGCAGAAAAGCTTGGTATCCCAATCGCAATGCACAAAGCGGATACGGGTCTGATAAAGGATAATTTTTCGCAGCCAATGTCGGCGGAAAGCTTTTTGGGTAAGATTGTCCTGTCCGTTTCCGAAAAAGATACATTCAAAGAAAAGGCGGACGAGTTCATCCCCGCGGTTTTTCTTGACGAGGGCGACAGGCTTGACGAATATGGGATATCTGCGGAGATAATTTCAGTTCCGGGACATACTAACGGCTCAATCGCTGTCGATGTTTGCGGAAAACATCTTATCGTTGGCGACGCTTTGATGAATATGTTTTATCCGACAGTTTCCATGCTTTACCACGACAAGGAAACCATGCTGAAAAGCGCGGAGCGAATAAGCAGCATGGAGGGCAGGACGATTTATTTCGGACACGGAAAGCCTTTGCCAAACAGAAAATGGATGGAATAAAAACGTTAATTACAGGGAATTAAATTCCCGCTTGATATAATTTTAGGAGGTTATCAAAATGTCACAATCCGCACACCAGCTTGTTATCGTTCTCGACTTCGGCGGTCAGTACAATCAGCTTATCGCGCGCCGCGTCAGAGAATGCGGGGTCTACTGCGAGGTAAAGTCCTACAAGACTTCTCTTGACGAGATCAAGGCTTTAGCCCCTGTGGGAATTATCTTTACGGGAGGTCCCAACAGCGTTTATGCGCCTGAGTCCCCCGTCTGCTCAAAGGAAATTTTCGAGCTTGGCATACCTATTCTGGGCATTTGCTACGGCTGTCAGCTTATGGCTCACCTGCTGGGCGGAAAGGTTACCACCTGCGTTACTTCCGAATATGGCAAGACCGAGACATATTATGATAAATCCTGCGTGCTTTTCGGTACGGTGAATAACCTCCCCGATAAGGCAATTTCTTGGATGAGCCACACGGACTATATTGAGAAAATACCCGACGGCTTTAAAGTTGTCGCACACACGGACAACTGTCCCACGGCGGCTATGGAGTGTCCCGAAAAGAAATTGTATGCGGTGCAGTTCCACCCGGAGGTAAATCACACCGAGGGCGGCTTGGGAATGATAGACAGCTTTGTGAGAAACGTCTGCGGCTGCGTCGGCGACTGGACTATGAGCAATTACGCAAAAACTGCTGTTGAGGATATCCGCAAAAAGGTTGGGGACGGCAAAGTCCTGCTTGCTCTTTCGGGCGGCGTGGACAGCTCCGTTGCGGCGGCTCTCCTTGCAAAAGCTGTTGGGGACAAGCTTACCTGTATCTTTGTTGACCACGGCTTCATGCGCAAAAATGAGGGCGACGAGGTTGAGAACGCATTCAAGGGCTGGGGACTGAATTTTGTCCGCGTTAATGCAAAGGAACAGTTCATGTCCAAAATGCGCGGCGTGTCCGACCCCGAAACTAAGAGGAAAATCATCGGCGAGGAATTCATTCGTATTTTCGAGCAGGAAGCTAAAAAAATCGGCAAGGTGGATTTCCTTGTGCAGGGTACAATTTACCCCGACATAATCGAAAGCGGCACGGGGGACGCGGCTGTGATAAAATCCCACCACAATGTTGGAGGACTTCCCGACTATGTTGATTTCAAGGAAATAATAGAGCCGCTGCGTCTGCTTTTTAAGGACGAGGTTCGCGCTCTTGGACGTGAGCTGGGACTTTCCGACGTGCTTGTGGACAGGCAGCCTTTCCCGGGTCCGGGACTTGCTATAAGAATTATCGGAGAAATTACAGACGAGAAGCTGGAAATTTTGCAGGACGCGGATTACATCTTCCGTGAAGAGATTGCAAAGGCGGGACTTGACAAAGAGATACATCAGTATTTTGCGGTGCTGACAAATATGCGTTCTGTGGGGGTAATGGGCGACGGCAGGACTTATGATTACACGCTTGCTTTGCGCGGAGTTACAACTACAGATTTTATGACTGCTGATTTTGCGAAGATACCCTATGAGGTTCTTGAACGGTGCGCGAGCAGGATCGTTAATGAGGTGAAGTCAATCAATCGAATTGTTTATGATGTTACGACTAAGCCTCCGGCTACTATTGAGTGGGAATGATTGCTGAAAATTAGCAAACCGCCTATTTTAGGGGTTTTAAGAGGTTTTATGCCTCAATTTGATGCTCACTTGATGCTTGCAGAATGTTAAAAAAATCCCCGTCATGGCTTTGGGTAGCCATGACGGGGTTCGTCTTTGTCAGTAGGGGTTGTTCTTAAAACCTCGAAGCGTTTCATTTATCTGTTCTATTACGGCTAATGTTTCGTCGATATCTTTTAAATTGCTGTGCTGTTCAAGCTTTTCAAGTACGTCGGCAAGCTGGTCTTTCAAAGCCTTGTACGTTCTTGGACTGCCCTGCACTACTATGTCACGCTGCAGCACTCGGCTTATTATGTAGTCCTGCTTTGTCAGACCAGATATTTTAACAAAAGCGTCAAGCTGCTCGCTTTCTTCAGGCGACATTCTGAAAGAAATTATCTTGCTTCTCAGTCTGCCTTTGCGGTCAGTGTTTTTATTCATTGTTACCGCCTCCCTTTATAAGCTTATTGAGTTCTTCTGCGATTTTCTTCTGCGTGTTCGGAAACATATGCGCATATTCGTATGTGATGTCTATGGATTCGTGTCCCATTCGCTCGGCAACGCTTACAATATCCCAGCCCATACTTGCCAATAATGAAACGTGTGAATGTCTCAAGCCGTGTACTGGTATTTTCTTCACGTCTGCTGCTTTGCAGCCTCGTTCCATTTCATGATGTAAAAAGTGCTTGGTAAAATCAAATATTCGCTGGTCATGCTCTATCTTGTAAATGTGAGCTATATACTCTTTCATCTCTTCGCATAGTTCGTCAGGCATTGACACAGTGCGCATGCTTTTGGTCGTTTTGGGGTCGGTGAGCAGTTCTTTGCCGTTTATCTTTTGATAAGATTCATCAATTCTAACCGTTTTGTTCTCAAAGTCGAAGTCGTTGGGCTTCAATGCTAACAGCTCGCCGACACGAATTCCGCACCAGTAAAGCATTTCAAAAGCGTAGAACGACCGAGGCTTGTCCATTATTGCCTCCCTGAATTTAAAATACTCGTCTTTGGTCCAAAACATTTTCTTTTTCGGGCTTTTACGTTTGAATTTGTTCTCACCGCTTGCGGGATTTTGCGGCAGGTCATAGTACTTCACACCGAAGTTAAAGATTGCTGACAACTGGTTGTGTATCGTATGTAAATAGTTTCCGCTGTAATCTTTTCCTTGCTTTGTTTGAGAATTCTGAAGCCACTTTCGCCAATCTAAAATGTCTTTTTTTGTAATCTTGGCGGCTTTCATTTCACCAAAAAAGGGCAGAAGTTTTTTGTCTATTACAGCATTTTTGGTATGCCAAGTATGTTCTCTGATTACTTTCGAATTGTCTTCTCTGTAATGTTCAACGAGCTTTGCAAACGTCATATCATCGCATGACGTTTGCTCCGTTTCATTTTGCTCTGTTTCATTGAGCGCCAGTTCTTTCTGGCGCTCAATTTCTTTAAGAAAATTATTTTGCCATTCCTCGGCGTCCGTTGCTCGTTTAAAACCTCGCTTGGTTTTCTTTTTCTTTTTTCCGTCGATATCTATATAGGTAAAGGAGCAGTACCATGTAGTTTTCTGTTCCGCACCGTCTTTCGTCTTTTTAATGTATCTATATACATTTTGTACTTTCATTACGCAGCACCTCCTAACTCTATGTAAAACTTCTCACAGAAGTATTTGCGGTTGACCTTTCCTGACACCGTGTGGTAGCCTTTCTGGTTCATTTCGCTGTTTATCAACTGTATCTGCTTATAAGCACAGGATCTGGAAACTCCCAAAATCGCTGCCACCTCGTCAACATTTAAAAAAATCTTCTCATTCATCTATATAAAACCTCCTTCTCTGTAATTTGCTGGGGTAAATGCTCCAGACTCGCGCGGATGTTGGGTTACGTCGTAACGCGGTAGAGGCTGGACGCTATTCAATTGTCAAGGTTCTTACCCTCTTTAGGCAAAAAAATAAGAGGGAAGCCCATTTAGACAGACTTAGCCCATCTAAAAAGCTTTCCTCGTAAGTTGCTTTATA
>JAAVHL010000071.1 GCA_014799735.1 Ruminococcus sp. | reverse complement strand
GGCGCGGAAAACAATATTACCGTAAAAGCTCATTCTCAGGGAAGCATTGCCGATCTGGAGACAGCTGTGCTTAATTCCGCAAACAAGCAGGTGGGCAGCGGTGTGCTTCCGAGTATTTTTGCTTCCTACGCGGATACCGCTTATGAGATAGAAAAAATGGGGATACTTGCCGATCTGGATCAGTACTTTACAGCCGATGAGCAGGCTGAATATATCGACTCCTACATAGAGGAGGGACGTATCGGCAGCGGAGGCGAGCTGATAATCTTTCCGATAGCAAAATGTACCGAGACCTTTATGCTGAACAAAACCGAGTGGGACGCTTTTGCCGAGGCGACGGGCGCGTCCGAAGAGGATATGCGGACTGTGGAGGGCATCACCGATACCGCCCGCAGATACTACGAATGGACGGACGCTCTTACTCCCGACATTCCCGGAGACGGTAAGGCTCTGTACGGCAGGGACGCACTTGCAAACTTGTTCATTATCGGCTCAAAACAGCTTGGACACGAGATTTTCCATGTGGAAAACGGCTCGGTCACTGTTGATTTGGACGAATCTGCAATGCGTAAAATCTGGGACAATTATTACGTTCCGTATATAAGCGGATACTTCCGCTCGGACGGCAAGTACCGCTCCGACGACGTTAAGGTGGGCAACATCATTTCACTTATCGGCTCTACGTCGTCAGCGGTGTATTTTCCCGATGAGGTCACCGATGACAACGGTGCGCACGCTATCGACGCGGAAATTCTCCCGATGCCTGTTTTCGAGGGAGGTCAGGCCGTAAGCGTTCAGCAGGGCGCGGGTATGGTGGTAACAAAGTCCACACCCGAGGAGGAAGCCGCCGCAGTGCTGTTCCTGAAATGGTTTACCGAGCCGGAAAACAACATTGCGTTTTCCGCAGAGTCGGGATATCTTCCCGTTAAAAAAGAAGCAAACGATTACGATTACTACAAGGAGACCGCCGAAAAGCTTGGAATTGAAATTGCAGGCACAAACGATATGGTCATTAAGGATGCATTCAGCCGCATTTCCGAGGCGGAGCTGTACACAAACAAGGCGTTTGACGGCTGTCAGGAGGCGAGAAGCATACTCGAAAAAAGTCTTGCGGACAAGGCCGCCGAGGACAGAGCCGCGGTTGCAGATCTCATGGAGCTGGATATGTCTCTTGAAGAGGCTGTGGCGCTCTGCAACACCGACGAAAATTTTGCCGAATGGTTCGCTCAGCTTAAAGCCGATATCAACTCTGCTGTAAATAAAGGCTGAGCCTTTGCCAATTCCGTTGACAGCTTTATCAGCGAAAGTAAAAACTTACACGGCAGGATACAAGCTTCTGTATCGTTATCTGCCTAATAATGGAAAGGATAATGCAAAATGATCTCCAAAACCGTTGTACTTGACGTTCCCTATGAAAAGGCGGGGCTTGACCCTGCGGGCTGCCGCGCCGAGCTCGATATTTACTGCGCGGGGCCTTACGAGGGCATATTGCTGAAAAAGCGTCCTGCGGTGGTTATCTGTCCCGGCGGAGGGTACGAGTACTGCTCCGAAAGAGAGGCGGAGCCCGTGGCTATGCGGTTTGCGGCGTTCGGGATACAGGCGTTCGTTCTGCGCTACAGCTGCTTTAAGAAGTTCCCCACAGACCTGCTGGAAGCCGCTCGGGCGGTAGAGTACGTTCGCAAAAACGCGGCGGAGCTTGGGGTCGATCCCGAAAAAATTATGATCTGCGGCTTTTCCGCGGGAGGACATCTTGCGGCGAGCCTTGCTGTACACTGGAAAAAATCCTTTATCACGGACGCTTTGGGCGGCGAAAGCTCTCTCTTTAGGCCGAACGGCGCGGTGCTTTGCTATCCCGTTATAACGGCGGGGGAGAAGCGTCACGACGGCTCTATCGTGAACATTGCGGGAGAGGACGCGGCTCTGCGGGAGCTTGTTTCCCTTGAAAAGCAGGTCACGGAGGACGTTCCGCCCGTGTTCCTGTGGCACACTGCCGACGACGGCTGCGTACCCGTTGAAAACACGCTGATGTTTGCGGCGGCTCTGGCGGAAAAGAAGATACCCTTTGCCTGCCACATTTTTGAACGGGGCGCTCACGGTCTTGCGCTGTGCGACGAATGCACCGCAAGCGGAGACGAGCATTTCAATCCCGACTGCGGAAGATGGTTCTCTATGGCTGCGGAGTGGATAAAGTCAAGATAAAACTAAACGCTCAAAACCGATGGTTCGGCTTTGAGCGTTTTCTTTTGCGCTTTGGTTTTGTTAAGTTCTGCTTTCGACTAAGCTGTCACGTCTGAAAAGAAGCGTTATGCACCAGATCGCCGAGAGGGCTACAAGCACATACACTATTCTGCTGAGGATAGCGCCTGTTCCGCCGAACAGCCATGCCACAAGGTCAAAGCTGAATATGCCGACAAGACCCCAGTTAAGACCGCCTATGACAAGAAGCGCAAGTGCGATTTTATCAAACATTTTTATCCATCCTTTCAATGCCGCTTTCAGTGCGCCGATTTCCGATAAAATGCGGAACTGCGGTTCCGAAGTTCTATCCGATCTCGGCGTCGGGTCGGCGAAGAATACCGTCCTGCGACAGATCGGCAAACCCCGCGTTCTTTGATCGGGGACGGTAAAAGGAAAATACTCCCGAAGGTGTACCTCCGAGAATATTATCCGCAAAAAATTTTATTTTATTCAAAGACCGAGCTTTTCGTGTAATGTCAATTCAGAAGCTTTTTTCCGTCTCGGAAACAAAATTATGCATTCATCACTATAGACGGCGGCAATGGGTTGACTGAACTTTGTTCAGTTGGCTCAGCCTTTATTCCACCGCCATAAGGCTTGTTTCTGTTTCCACGCTTTCAAGCTCGTACAGCTTGAAACGCTCGGAAACGGACTTCAGGAAATTTTCGTCAAGGACAAAATTTCCATTGTCGTTGTACGCTCCCATTACTGTCACAAGCTGGCACACCTTTTCGTCGCTTGAAGCAACGTATTTCATGGCGCGGGACTGCGCTTCATAGTCGTAGGCGGTAAAATTTGTCTCGGCAGTGGAATTTATTACCGTGCTGAAATAGTCGTCGATATGGTTTGAAAAACCATCGTCGATATTTTTGTTGATAAGGTCGTTTATCAGCACGCCCGTTATCTTGGCGCGGTATTCCTCACCCGAATTGAACAGGGGATAGGTCACTACCTTTCTGAGCAGGTCGGAATCAAGATAGACGGTACCCTCGCGGATAATGGTCTCCTCGCCCGTGTCGGGGTTGGAATAGATAAGATTGTAGGGGACGTCGAAGTCCACGCCGCCGAAAATATCCACAAGAACTCCGAAGCTGTCGTTGTTAAGCTTCATATAGTAGTCGATAGTCAGACCCACGGCGTTTTTGGCTGCCAAGACCGCCTGCGGCGCGCCGCCTTTGCGGTAGAACTCGTACAGGCTGTCCTCAGTTCCGCTAACGTAGGCACAGGTATCGGCGGGAAGCGGCATTATCGCCATTCTCCGCTCGTCGGCGACAAGTCTTACAAGCATAAAGCTGCACCCGCTCATGCGTTTTTCCGAATCAAGGATAAACAGCGCGGTCTTGTTGTTTTCCGCGGTTGGGACATACTCGTCCGACGTAAGTCCGCTTATATCGGGAATATTGACGTCAGGCTCTTTCGGAGCGGTAAGCTGCCGAAACAGCATAAAACATATTCCGCCTATAATAATGAGGGTAACAATTATAGTGATGAAATATGTAAGGGCAATTCTTGTTCCTCTTTTTGCCATTTTTATGCTTCCTTTCAAAAAAATTTGAAAAATTGTTGAAAAGTTTTCCGATAAGTGGTATAATTATGTTAAAAAGCAAGCTGCTCGTTTTCAAAGCCTGCACGCATATCGTTCTCAAGCTTTGCGGCATCTATCACTTTTATCTCAAGACCGCACCGTTCGGCGTATCTTATCGTTTGTCCCGTTCCGCTGCGGTAGTCCGACACAACCGCTATAAGCTTGTCTGAGCGCTCTACCATATATCCGTTTCTCAGACGCATACAGTCACGGGTGTAATTTTCGCTTACATATACGATCTCGTCGGCTTTAAGCAGGATATTTCCGAGAACAAACTTATCGCTGCCCTTGAAGCTGCTTCCGTGCGCTCTGTACGGAGCTGCCGCAACAAGCCTGAGCGGTCTTCCCTGAGCTTTAAGCTCCATTACCATTTCGCCCGCCCACAGGTCAACGCCGCGGGCAAGTCCCGTTATAAAGGTGGTAAAGCCGTTTTCGGCGCAGTCGATTATTTCCTTGTAAAGTATGCTTTTAAGCGTGCGGATCACCTGAGAGTAATCGCTTCCGCCGTCGGGAAGCTTTTCCGGGCGGTGTCCCGAAAAACAGACGGTTTTTCCGCAGGACGCGGCAGGCGCGGTGCTGTTGTCAAGAGGCATGATACAGTCCCCATTTCAAAGTATTTATGCGCTTCGTTCAAGCGCTTACTGAATTATTATAGCACAAATATTCCGTTTTTACAACAGCAACTTTATATTTGTAATAAATTTGACACATTTGCTCACAGACTTAAATCAAAAGCGTTTGACGAAAATCAGTGCAAAACTGTTGTATACGAGCTTTTGTGCGCTTTTGAAAACACATCTGAAAGGAGGAGCGTTCCCGATACCAATCTGAACGGAACGCGGCAAGAAGAATGGAAAAGGAATTTTTAAACCGTATTCGGGCTGAGATAGACCTTGACGCGGCTGAAAGAAACTTTATGGAGCTGAAAGGCTTTTTGTACGATGGTTTTACAAAGCCTGCATGCGTTATCAAGGCAGACGGCTACGGTCACGGCGATCTGCCGCTTATGAGGCTGTACCGGAAGCTGGGCGTGGACTTCTTCTGCGTGTCCAACACTGCGGAGGCTCTTCGGCTCAGGGACGGAGGCTGCACGGGGGATATCCTGATCTTGGGCTGGTGCTGTCCCGACGATGCTGATATCCTTGCGGAAAACGATATTATCTGCACGGTGGTTTCCGTCGAAAATGCCTCCGAACTGTCGAAGAAAGCTTCAAAGCCTGTGAGGGTACATATCAAGACGGACACGGGCATGAGAAGGATAGGTCTCAACACGGACGACGCGGAGCAGTGCGCTGCCGAAGCGGCAAAGATCGCGGCTATGCCCAATATTTCCGTTGAGGGTATTTTTACGCATTTTGCTGTCGCGGACAGCCGTCTTGAAAAGGATATCGCTTTTACTGAGGAACAGAAGCTGAAATTTTTGGACGCTGTAAACGCTGCGGAACGTCATGGCTTGAAATTTAAGCAGGTACACTTCCTTAACAGCGCGGCAACAATGTACTGCTACGACAGCCGAAGCACTCTTGCAAGGCTCGGTATCGTTCTGTACGGTCTGAGACCCGCTTACTCGCTTCATATACCTGTCGCTCTCGAACCTGTCATGAGCCTGAAAACCGTTGTGTCTCAGGTCAAGACCGTACACAAGGGCGATTCCGTCAGCTACGGCAGAACCTACATTGCTGACGGGGACAGGGTGATAGCCACGGTTCCATGCGGCTATGCGGACGGATATCCAAGGCTGCTTTCGGGCAACTGCGAGGCTCTTATCCGCGGAAAACGCGCTAAGGGTGTGGGAAGGATCTGCATGGATCAGATGATGTTTGACGTTACAAAGATAGACGGCGTTTCCGCCGGCGACGAGGTGACCCTTATCGGCAGCGACGGCAGTAATACTATCACCGCCGACGATCTTGCGGATGCCTGCGGCACTATCGGATACGAGATCGTATGCGGTATAAGCAAGCGTGTTCCCAGAGTTTATATCGGCGGAAATCAGTCCGATAGTGATGATGAATAGGCTAAATTCAAATTGTGCAAAATAGCCAAAACGCTAAGAATAAAAATGTTAATGTAAACGTTGACACCGTGTTTCAATTTTTGGTATAATATTATTGTGAACGATTTCATTTTTATCCGAAAGGACGTTTTTTTATGAAAAATATCAAGAAGATGCTTGCGGGTCTTACCGCTGTATCGTTGGTCGGCTCTCTTGCAGGCTGTTCGGGCGGCGGAGATCCTGCCGAGACCACAGAGGCTGTAACCACCACTCCCCCCGTTACGGTAGAACTCAACACCGAGACCCTTTCTCAGGAAGATCAGGAGCAGATCGGCAACGTTGCGGATCAGCTTACGGGCGAGCTGGAAAACAAAACTATCAAGTGGTTCTCTTTCTACGACCCGTTCCACCCCACAAGTGCGGGCAACACAAAGGCTCTTTCGCTGGAGCTTTTTGAGACCAAGTACGGCGGAGAGATCGAGTATATTGAGACTACATGGGCAAACCGTTTCAACGATCTGTCTACAAGGATCATCGGCGGCGACGGCATTGACTTTATTGCGGGCGGCGATCTGGACTCTTTCCCCAAGGGTATCCCCAGCGGTCAGTTCGAGTCCTACGACAGCTACATCGACTGGAGCAATCCGCTTTGGGCTGAGTGGAAAGACCTTAACGATATGTTTATTGTCAACGGAAAGCACTATATAATCTGTCCTCAGTCCACACTGGGTCAGGTCGTGGTTTACAACAGGGGAACTGTTGAGGCTATGGGCTTTGACGATCCCGCGGAGCTTTTCGCAAAGGGCGAATGGAACTGGGATACATTTAAGGGTATGCTTTTGGATTATGTTGATCCCGCACAGGATCAGTACGGTCTGGACGGCTGGTTCAACGAGCAGCCTCTTATGCTTACAGGCGGCGTTCCCTCCGTTGAATTTAAAGACGGCAAGCTTGTACACAATCTTAACGACCCCACTCTCGAAAGAGTTATGAACTTTATGTACGGTCTCAACACGTCGGGTCTTGTTCTTGACAAGAGCCTGTTCAGCTGGACGGAACACCCCGAGTTCATCGGAGAGGGCAGAGAGCTGTTCTACATCGGCGGTATGTACGTTCTCGAAAGCGCTCCCGAGGTATGGTCCGCTACGTTCGGAAATCAGGAGGACGTTATGTTCGTTCCGCTGCCTAAGGATCCTGATGCTTCGGAATACTATGTACCTGCGGGACTTGAAGCCTATATGCTCTGCAAGGGCGCGCAGAATCCAGAGGGCGTTATGAGATTTATGGAGTGTATCCTTGCCGCAAACGCTGATCCCGAGACCCAGGAGATCGCTCTTAACAAGCGCCGCAATGACTACGGCTGGAGCGATGAAATGATCGAGATGCACGCTACGATCACAGAGCTTGCCCGCAAGAACCCTGTATACGATATCCATTCGGGCTGTCCCACAGACCTGTATGATATCCTTGACAGCGGCGAATACGGTATCCGTGCTGCGTTTGAGGGTCACGAATGGGCTACTACACGCGAGTCGCTTCTGGACGTTGTTGAAATCTACATCAATGAATTCAACGAACAGGTAGACGCTATGGGCTGATTGCTCACTTGAAATAATGATAAACCGTCCCGTTTCGGAATTATCCGCAGCGGGACGGTTTTTCATTCTACGATGACCTTTGAGCTGTCCTCTTCACGAAGCGCGATGACAGCTCCTCTTATCAGATAGGCGATAGGGTCTCCTGCGGGGCTTCTTTGCAGACACAGTACGGACGTACCCTCGATCAGACCTATATCCTGCAAACGGCGGCGCATTCCGCCCTCGTTAAGCAGCTTTATGACGGTTGCAGAGCTTCCCTCGCGCATATTAAACAGCGTCTTTGCTGTGTTCATATTCTTACTCCTCGAAAATTCATAAGTATCGGAAAAGCCGTATTTAGCACGTATCCGTCTTTCCCTTATTACCAGTCTATGCCGCAGATTTTTTTCTGACACAAAGGCTGAGCCAACTGAACAAAGTTCAGTCAACCCATTGCCGCCGTCTATAGTGATGGCGGCAAATTTTGTTCCCGAGACGAGAAAAACTTCTGTATCGGCATTGCACGATTTCCCGATAACCTGTACTTTTTTAGGACTTGCCCGCATAAACATTAAACAAAACCTGCAAAGGAGCTGTTTTAACGTGAGCAAAGGTTCATCTAAAAAAGGAATTAAAATATTTTTATTTATTATTCTTGCGGCTGTAGCCGCCGCCGCGCTGTTTTTCTTTTCCAAAGCCAAGGAGGACACCGAAGCTGACGAGAGGTTCACAATGGCGGCAAATGCCGAGCGCATCGAATTTCTCAACGCTCAGGGCTGGATAGTCGATCCCGACCCGGTGTCCAAGGAGGAGATAACTGTCCCGTCGGTGACGGACGAGGCTTATGCCAAGTATGCGGAATTGCAGAAGCAGCAGGGCTTCAACCTTGAAAAGTATCAGGGAAAGCCTGTGACGGTCATTACCTATCGGGTGCTGAACTATCCCGATCACCCCGAAAACGTTACGGCGACTATGATGCTGTACAGTGACAGGCTTATCGGCGGAGACATTTCCATGGCGGGCGAGGACGGCTTTACAGAGCCGCTTATTTCCGCGGCAGTCCAGACCTATCTGGTCGCGGAAATAGAATGAAATTTGCCGCAAAACAAAACAGAGGACAGACCGCGTCTGCCGCCGATGTTCGGCACGCGTTCTGTTCTCTGTTTTTTGTGTATTTTTTGCAGACTGTCACGTTCAGTTCCGATCAACTATCCTGATCGTTCCCGACGTCAGAGCCTTTTCCTCACCGCTGTCAAGGCGCACGAGCAGTCTGCCTATCTCGTCTATGCCTATGCAGTCCATTTCCTCGGAAATATCGTTGTGAGTGACCTCTATGCGGTTTCCTATAACGTTTGAGCGTCTGCGGTACTCGTCGAGGAAGCTTTTATCCTTTATGGTTTCGAGACGCTCCTCGAGGCAGTTCAGTATTTCCGCGGCAAGGACGCTTCTTGATACGGGCTTATCGGTCTCCATACGCACCGACGTTGCGATATCCGCAAGATTTTTCGGGAACGTAACATTCTGCACGTTTATTCCCATTCCCACTATCGCGTACTCCAGACCGCCCTGCTCCACGTCCACGGAAGCCTCAGTCAGTATCCCGCAGAGCTTTTTGCCGCTTGCGTAGATATCGTTGACCCATTTGATCTTACAGTCTATTCCCGCCACCTTTTCGACTGCCTCCGCCACAGCCACCGCCGCGCAGGACGTTATCAGCAGCGAATGCTCCACCGAAAGCTTTGGTCTGAGAATAACGCTCATATAGACTCCCATGCCCATAGGCGAATAGAAGTCTCTGCCCATGCGCCCCTTGCCCTGGGTCTGAACCTCCGACACTACCGTTGTACCGTGTACCGCGCCCAGCTGGGCGAGGCTTTTTGCAAAGTTGTTTGTTGAGTCAATTGTTTTAAACACGTCGATCTTCCTGCCCAAAGCCTGCGTTCTCAGATTGGGAACTATAGACTGTTCGCTTAAAAAATCGCTTTCCTCCGAAAGACAATATCCTCTGTTTGTCACTGCGCAGATGGAATACCCTTCCTCTCTGAGTGTTTTCACTGCTTTCCAAACTGCGCTTCTTGTCATACCTACACTGCGGGCGATCTCGCTGCCCGACACGCTTTTCCCCTTATTTTCTTCCAGGACGGTCAATACCTTATCCTTTAACGGCATAAAAACGCACCTCCGTTTTGAAACAAATTATTTAATCTGAAGGGCAATTCGACACAATTACTCCAGTCTGTTTATCCTGATCCGCGATAAAAGTACGGACAAAAAATCTGCGTAAAAATGATATATGCATCATATTTGCAAATTTTTACTTGATTTTATGTACGCCTTTTGACCGTAATCAGCACAAGACCGTCCCAACAAGACAGCGGCTGCACAAGCTGCGCGGCGCGGCAGAAACGCGCGCAATATTTTTATACCGCTGTCCATAAAAGCATATTATAAGGATACCACAAATCGGTCTTTAAGTCAATCACATTTTTTCACTTTTTTCATAAAATGTCAAAGAGAATACATACAGGCAACACCGCACAAAGAGCGGCTAACGCCTTTGCGTACGTCTTGCTTGCATATTTTCCGTCATAAAAATGCTAAAGCATTTCACCAAAATTTCTTGACATACGCCGGTATGCAAAAAGCTAAAGCTTTTGCGAAATTTTGGAACAATCTGACAAAAAATCTGACGTTCAATCTCTGATTGAACAAGCGCAAATACGCACGCAATCTTTGTGTGGCATTGACTATAGAAAGTGGTTGACAATGCTTAAAATTCTTCTTCTGACGGCGGCTGTCTGCACCGACGGGTTTGCCGCCTCCGTGGGCATAGGAGCGGCGGGAATAAGGATACCCGCTCAGTCCTCGGTGATAATCAGCTTTACGGGAGCGCTGTTCCTGTCCTGCTCTGCGGCGTTTGCCGATCTTATAGGACGGTTCGTTCCCGAAAGGGTCTGCGAGGCTGTATCGTTCACGCTGCTGATACTGCTGGGACTGTTCAACCTGTTTCAGGGATACTTCAAACGCTTTGCGGAGCGTCTGAAAAGCGGCGGGAAGTCCCCTAATCCTGCCGTGCTGTTTTTCGACGGAGCGGCCGCGGACGCTGACAACTCCAAGAGCATTTCCCCCCGCGAGGCTGTGGCTCTTGCCGCCGCTTTGTCCGCGGACTCCCTTATCACGGGAGTGAGCGCGGGTCTGAACGATCTGAACGTTCCCATGCTTGCGGTAGTTTCCTTTGCGGCGGGACTTCTCTCAATTTCCGTCGGCTGGCGTCTGGGACGGAAAATAGCGTCTCTGAAGATCAGTCTCGGCTGGCTTTGCGGCGCGGCGCTGATAATCCTTGCTTTCCTCAAATAACAGCGGCTGCCGGATATTTCCGACAGCCGCCGTTGGCTTTAATTCAATTAAAGTTCCGCAACCTTTGCCTGAAGCTCGTCGTTTACTTCGCCTACAAGCATTATAATAGTATCTGCAATGGATTCTCTTGTTGTAGCCCAGTCTGTACCGTGCATTGCAGCTCTTGTACCAACGTTGTCGCCGCCCTGTGTTGTGTAGGAAGCGATATCGGTGGAGCAGCCCGATGCAAGGTCGTATACGGGGTACTGTTCTGCAAGCTTGTTGATCTCCTTGAGGTTATCGAGGATCTCCTGAGACCACTGGTAGTCGTCGAGAGCCTTTCTGTCGGAGATTGCGATCGCGCCCTCGTCGTATGCGCCGACGATGTTGCACTCGGAGAACAGAGCAACGCCCTGCGGGTTAGCTGCGCCCTTACAGAGAGCAAAGCCGATTATTTTAGCGGTCTGATACGGGTCGGAGCCTGCGGGAGACGGTACGGGAGCGATTCCGAGGTTTTCGGGTTCGATCTTGGTCGTCCATGTAGCAGGGTCGGATCTTACAGAGTATGGTCCGACGATGTAGAAGAGCTGTCTGCCCTCGCCCATCATCTGGGGCTGCTCAGACCACGAGAACTGCTCTCTGGGGAAGATAAGTCCGCTGGTGTACAGGTCGTACTGGAAGTTCATTTCCTTTTCCATACCGGGGTCATTGAGATTGCAGACAAGCTGACCGTCCTTAGTGCTTACGGTAGGAACGCCGCCGGAGCAGAGCAGGGAGTTTTCAGCCCAGTAGCCGTCAAGACCCCACTGGTCGTTTTCTTCGTCAACGAAGTCCTGGAGCATAGACTTGAAGCTGTCCCAGTTCCATTCGCCGGCCTTGTACATCTCCCAAGGATCGTCAAAGCCGTTTGCTTCGATAGTTGCCTTATTGTAGAGAACGATCTCCTCGGTCTCAACGGTGGTTACAAACTGGAAGTGCTTGCCGCCGAAGTTGAACGTTTCCATAGCGGTTTTGGTGTTCTGCCAGATAGCGGAGTTCATGTCTATGTAGTCGTCAACAGGCTGGAACATTCCGCTGATGATGCCCTTGGGGTAGTTGTAAACGTCGTCGCCGGGGAAGAAGTCGATACCCTCGCCGCCGAGAACGTATGTAGAAAGGTCGTTGTAACGGTTCTCCCATGTTGTCTGGTAGAACTTTACAGAGCCGCCGTATTTGCGTTCAAACATTTCCAGCGCAACGGATTTGGACGCGCCGTTTCCGCTGGGGTTGATATCATAGTGGGCAAGCCACTTGATCTCTTTATTTTCAAGCTCCACGTCCTGAAGCTGAGTCATTGCGTTTTCGAGGACTGATTCTTCGTCGTCCTTAAGTCCCTCTTCGTTGATTGGAACTGTAGCGGCTGTGGTCGTAACGGTTTCCTGAGTGGTGGTGTTTTCGGCTTCTCCGCCTCCGCCGCCGTTTCCGCCGCCCGTGCCCTGATCGTCTCCGCCGCCGCAGGCAGCAAGTCCTGCTGTCATTGCGAGAGCCATAATTCCCGCAAGGATCTTCTTAGTGTTTTTCATTAAATAACCTCCTATTTTATTTTTGCTGATTCTTTGTTTGAGCCAACATATTTGCAATATTATTATAACAAAATCAGTCAAAAATGTCAACTAACAGTTTAGATATTTTGGATTGCTATTATTGTTAATTTTGCATAAAAATTTATAACATTTTTTCTTTGAGTAGAGCAATTTAACAAATAGGTAAAAAAACTTATGAAAAAGCTTATTACTTTTATGCATAGAATAGTGTATAATTAATATAAGGAAAACTATACCGTGCCGCTGCTGCGGATAAGCTCCTGCGGCTTACGGTTTACGGTCGGACACGCGGAAGGGGGGTCAGCCTATGAACAAAAAAATTGTTCTGAATCAGCTCGGATACTGCCGCAATATGCGCAAAACTGCCGCATTTGTGGGTTATACCGACGAGTTCGGCGTTGTGGACGCTTTAACGGGAAAGACCGTTTTTGAGGCTGCCGCTTCCGATCCCGTCTCTGACAAGGCTTCCTCCGATACCGTTTCGGTACTGGACTTTTCCTCTTTCGACCGCTGCGGAAGCTACTATATTCGCGCGGGCAGACGGCGTTCTCCTGTTTTTTCCATATCCGAAAAGCCCTACGGAAAACTGAAAAAGGCCATGCTGAAGGGTCTGTACTACAACAGGTGCGCTTCACTTGACAGACGCTGGGCGGGAGTATATGCTCACGGTCAGTGCCATTCAGAGCCCGTCCCGCTGTTCGGTTCATCCGCAAAGCATCTGGACGTAAGCGGCGGCTGGCACGATTCCGGCGGATACGGCAAGTTCACCGTTTGTACCTGCGTTACGCTGGGGCATCTTCTGTACGCCTACAAGCTGTTCCCCGAAAGCTTTGGGGACAGCTCTGACATTCCCGAATCGGGAAACGGCATACCCGATATCCTGAACGAATGCCGCGTGGGTCTGGAGTGGCTGCTTAAAATGCAGGCGCGGGACGGCGGCGTTTATCACAAGGTATCGTCCATAAAGCCTGTTCCGATAATCAAGCCCGAGGACGACATGACGGAGCGGTTCGTTTTTCCGAAATCCCATCAGGCGGCGACCTGCTTCTGTGCGGTGACGTCCCTTGCTTCAAGGATATTCCGTCCCTTTGACGAGGGCTTCTCCGACAGGCTGAACGAGGCTTCCTTTAACGCTTGGATATGGCTTATGAACAACCCTCACTACGAGCCTTTTGAAAATCCTCCCACAATTGCGGTAAACGCGGCGGGCGATTTCGACGATGACGACCCTGACGACGAGATGCTCTGGGCGGTATGCGAGCTGTACGAGACAACAGGGGACAAGGCTTTCCATGACAGGATACTCGGTCTTTACGGTCACGTAAGCGTTACCGGCTTCGTAAACCGCGAAAACGGCGGCTTTGGCGCGATAGCGTACCTTTTCGGAAGTCAGCCGAAAAACGAGTTTGTGGAGCAGTCCATGAAGCTTCAGCTGAGAGTGCGGGCAGATAATCTGTACAGCCTCAGCCGCAAAAGCGGCTACGGTACGGCAAAGTCTGAGGAGGACTACGTCCGCGGCAGCAATATGTACTCGATGACGGACAGTATCGTGCTTATTCTGGCGCATAAGATTTTTAAGTGTGACGAATACATACAGACCGTCTGCGAACAGCTTGATTATATTCTGGGAAAAAACCCCATGGATATATGCTATGTTACGGGCTTCGGAAGCAGATCGGTCATGCACCCTCACCACCGTCCCTCGGAGGCGGCTGATGTTGACGAGCCCGTTCCCGGACTGCTTGTGTGCGGCCCGAACAAGGAAGCGGATGACAACTTTACTCAGTGGAATATCCCTGCGGATACTCCGCCCGCAAAATGTTACTATGATATCCTGTACAGCTTTTCCACCAACGAATCGGCGATATACTGCAACTCGGCGGCGGTTTTTGTGACGGGATATCTGGAGTCGCTTCTGTGAAGCGAAACGCTTCAGTAAAGCGAAAATAAATTTGATACTATAAAAAAGGAATGATGATATTGAAGATCAAAAAAAGTATGTCCGCGATAGCGGCGGTCGCAATGTGCGCCGCTATGCTCACCTCATGCAATAACGCTTCCGCAGACAGCGGGGAGGTTACGCAGAGCGTTTCCGAAAGCGCTTCGGCAAACACGCCTGTTGCGGTTACGGCTGCGGCTGATCCCAACGAGGCCGAGGCGGGAGTACCCGTAAATCTTGAAGAGGGAGTGTCGGATAAAATGTACGGCAGAGCTATTATGAACGAGGGCAACAAAGCAAGGCTTGCTCATGCGATGAAAAAGGCGATGAACGGCGAGGAGGTTACTGTCGGCGTTATCGGCGGCTCTATCACTCAGGGAAGCTCGGCGTCCTCCACGTCAAGCTGCTATGCTTCGCTGTTCTATAACTGGTGGCTGACAAAGTTCCCCGACGCGAACATCAACTTTGTGAACGCGGGCATAGGCGGTACTAACAGCTATCTGGGCGTTCACCGTGTGGACGAGCAGCTGCTGTCCTACAAGCCTGACGCGGTCATTGTGGAGTTCTCCGTAAATGACACGGACAAGACCATGAACAGGTACTCCTACGACAGCCTTGTCAGAAAGATTTTGGCCTGCGACAGCAATCCTGCTGTAATGCTTCTGTTCACCACTATGGAGGACGGCACAAGCCTGCAGGACGTTCACAAGGAGATAGGAGAGGCTTACGATCTGCCCATGCTCAGCTACCACGACGCGGTTTATCCCGAGGTTGCGGCGGGAAATCTTGTGTGGAGGGACATTTCCCCCGACAATATCCACCCCAACGACGCGGGTCACGACATTATCGGTCAGATAGTTTCACGCTATCTGGACGGCGTTTACGACAGTCTTGACGAGATAACCGAAGAACCGTCTGCGTTTGCTGCGGAGGGCCCCACAAAGGATTATTTCGCAAACGCGAAAATGCTCAGCGCGGCGGATATAACGGCAACCTCCTCCGAGGGCTTCGAGGTTGTGGACAAGACTATATATGACCAGTTCCACAACAACTGGAAAACCGAAGCGGGCGGAACGCTTACCTTTGACGTTGAGTGCAGGAATTTCGGCGTATTCTTCCTGTGTACCACAGACGGCAAAAGCGGCACTTACGAGGTCTATGTTGACGGAGAGCGCAAGGGCAAGCTTGAAGCCGATTTCACGGGCGGCTGGGGAAATTACGGCAACACCAAGCAGATAACGCTTACAAACGAGGTTGCCGCTCACAATATCGAGATCAGACCTGCCGAGGGCAGCGAGGACAAGGGTATTACCATTCTCGGACTTATGGTGTCATAAGCGGTAGTCTTATACAAAATATCAAAGAGGACAGAGCTTTTTAACGGCTCTGTCCTCTTTTTCATTTGAGGAATTATTCGTATGATTTTGTCAGGGCGGCGGGTTTGCGGCTCAGGTACAGACAGTATATAACGGCGATAAGGATTGTCGCGCCCATATATACCCATTCCATGGTAATATTCTCGCCAGCAAACATTGAAAAAGCGTCCACCAGACTATGTACTGCAATGCATACCGGCAGGCTGCCTGATTTATAAAATGCGAACGTTAAAATGTATCCCCACGCAACGGCAAAAATAACCTGAATTACCGTTTCAAGGCTTGCCTGACCCGCTAAAAGATTGACTATGTGTCCTATGCCGAAGGTCACGGCGGTAATTGTAATTGCTACGGGAGCTTTTGTTGTGCGTGCTGTCTGAAAATTGCACGGGGTAATTGTACAAAATGCCGAAATGTCCGAAAATAAAAAAATATTTTTTTGATAGTTGCACGTCCGCGTGCAACTTTTTGCGTTTTTGAGCCTTATAGTGAAAGATGTTTTTCATCAGAACATTTCGCGCCAAGTGTTCTGTGGGACGTTTTTCGGAAAGGAGGTGAACCGATGTCCGCAGCTCTTACAAGAAATCAGAAAAGATTTCTGTGCGGCTATATGAAAACTGGAAGTATTGAGGAGTCCGCCGCGCTGTGCGGTATCCCTCCCGACAGGGCTTTGGACGAGGGGCTGAAAATTCTTGAACACCCTCTGGCAATGGAATTTGTGACAAATCTTTCCCTCACGGAAAAAAGATTTGCCGCGAAAGGCGCTGACAAGGTGGAGGAGTCTCTGGACAGGCTCATAAGCGGACGTATCAACGACGCGGTCATTCTGGCGAGGGCAGACCCCGAGACCCTTACCGAGGAGGATATCCGCAGGCTCGACCTTTACAACGTGTCGGAGCTTAAATTAGGCAAGGGTGTGTGCGAGATCAAATTCGCGGACAGGCTCAAAGCCATTGAAAAGCTTAACGAGATACGCAACGGCAGAGCTTCCGACGGTGCGGCTCAGAGCTTTTTCGACGCGATCGGCAGGGCGGCAGAGGCTCAGCAGGCAGAGGCTCAGCAGACCGAGTTCCGACAGGCTGAACCTCAGCTTGCAGAGTTCCCGCAAAACGGGTGTGAGACGTCCGCCGAGTAACCGCAGGACGGAACAGGACTGTAACTTCTGTCCGCGGCAATCTAAAAAAGGAGTGTGTTTGTTTGGCAAAATTCAAGCGTTTCTCGGCAAAGCAGAAAACCGTTCTCACATGGTGGAAGTCGGAGGGATACAAAAAATGCGACGCAATAATCTGCGACGGCGCTGTCAGAAGCGGCAAGACCCTGTGTATGTCCCTTTCCTTTGCGGCTTGGGCGACGGCTAATTTTAACGGAGGGAACTTCGCGATATGCGGCAAGACCATCACGTCCGTAAAGAGAAATCTTGCGGCGCCGCTTTTGTCCGCTTTGCGGGGACTTGGCTTTTCCTGCGTGGAAAAGATAAGCGGCGGATATGCCGACATAAGCGCGGGCGGCAGGACAAACCGCTTCTACTTTTTCGGCGGACGGGACGAAAGCTCCGCCGCGCTCATTCAGGGCATTACCCTTTGCGGCGCGCTTCTGGACGAGGTTGCTCTCATGCCCCGCTCCTTTGTGGAGCAGGCGATAGCAAGGTGTTCGGTGGAAAACTCAAAGCTTTGGTTCAGCTGCAATCCCTCCTACCCGTACCACTGGTTCTATCGGGAATGGATACTGAAAGCGCGGGAGAAAAACACTCTGTACCTTCACTTCACCATGGACGACAACCCTTCTCTTTCGGACGAGGTGAGGGAACGGTACAGACGGCTTTATTCAGGTGTTTTCTACGAAAGGTTCATTCTGGGGAAATGGGTCGCCGCCGAGGGGCTTGTATACCCCATGTTCTCGGAGGAAAAGCACGTTGTTAAACCGCTTCCCGAAAGCTTCGAGAAGTACGCGGTCTCATGCGATTACGGCACGGTGAACCCGTCCTCCTTCGGGCTTTGGGGCAAGTGCGGGGAAGTCTGGTACAGAATAAGCGAATATTACTACAGCTCAAAGCGGGAGGGAATGTCCCGTACTGACGAGGAGCATTACGAGGGGCTTCGCAGGCTTATAGGCGGCAGGCGGGTGCTTGGAGTTATCGTTGACCCGTCGGCGGCTTCGTTTATTGAATGCATCCGCCGTCATGGGGAGTTTCCAGTTATTCCTGCGAAAAACGACGTAGTTTCGGGCATAAGGAGATGTTCCGACGCTTTGCGGGACGGCAGTCTTATGTTCGGTCATGACTGCGCCGACACTTTAAGGGAGTTTTCTTTGTACCGCTGGGACGAAAGCCGCGGCGGTGATGTTCCCATCAAGGAAAACGACCATGCTATGGACGATATGCGCTATTTTGTGACAAGCGCTTTTTTCCGTGAGGACAGCGGCGGCTTCTGGGCGGGGACGGTGGTAAGGAATTAATTTTGAGAAAGGAGAGAAAAAATGAACGTTATCAAAAGGCTCATGAGCCGCAGGGCAGACCTGAGCATGAACTTTTCCGATTCGACGGTTTCAAGCGGGCGGTTTTCCGCGGGCGGAGTAAATCTGCTTACGCTTCAGCCGTCGGGGGTCGAGGAGCACAGGCTCTATGACAATCTTCGGTATTCCGTTCCCATTGTGGACGCGGCTTTGCAGAAGATCATACGGCTTACGGGCGGCTTTAAAGTGATATGCTCCGACCCGCGGTGGCAGGAGGAGCTTGACAGGTTTGCGGAGGAAGTCCCCGTGGGTACGGGCGGAACGTCCCTGTACGCTTTTACGGACGCTTTTCTGGACAGTCTGCTCACCTACGGCTCGGCGGCGGGAGAGATGATAGTTGACCCCGACACGGGCAATGTGCTTGGACTTGCTCCCATAGGCGCGGATAAGTTTCTTTGCAGGGCGGGGGAAAATCCCTGCGACAGGCTTTACTACAAGCTTGATGGGGAGAAATGGATTCCTGTGGAAAATCCGCGGTTTGCGGTGTACAGCACGCTTAATCCCTCGGCGCGGTGCCCTGACGGACAGTCGGTGCTGCGGGGTCTGCCCTGCATTTCGGCGGTGCTGATGAGGGTGTATGAGTGTATCGGTCAGAACTTTGACCGGGTGGGAAACGTGCGGTATGCAGTTACCTACAAGCCCTCGGACAGCGGCGAGATGGCTTTTGCCAAGGAACGCGCTCAGCAGATCGCCAAGGAATGGAGCGACGGCATGAATGCTATGCGCTGCGGTGAAGTCCGTGACTTTGTGGCGGTTGGTGACGTGGATATCAAGGTTATCGGCGCTGATAATCAGATAATCGACACGGAAATACCCGTTCGTCAGCTTCTGGAGCAGATTGTGGCGAAGCTGTCCGTACCGCCGTTTCTGCTGGGACTTACGTGGTCGTCCACAGAAAGAATGTCCTCGCAGCAGGCGGACATTCTCACGTCGGAGCTTGAATACTACCGCAGGCAGCTTACGCCTGTGATAAGGCAGATCTGCGGCACGTGGCTGGAGCTTTTGGGAGGAAGCGGCACGGTGTCCGTGGAATGGGACAACATCAATCTTCAGGACGAAGCTGTTCTTGCGGAGGCAAGGCTTCACAACGCTCAGGCGGCTGTTCTTGAACGTAGGCTCGAAAACAACGATTTGTAAATTAGAAAGGAAGTAATACGATATGTATAATAATGTTAAAATTGAAAAGGGTTTCTATGATCTTTCCGGCAAGACTTTTTCCCAGGCTCTGGAGGCTGTTGACCCCTCCGAGAACTACACCGACGAGGCTCTCCGCAAGGCGGACGCTTTCGAGCGTCAGCTCAAGCGCTTTGACATCAAGGTTCGCGGCGTTAATGCGGACAAGGTTGACAAGTTCTTCCAGACTGCCGAGAGCGCGCTGCTTTTCCCCGAATTTGTAAGACGCGCCGTTGAGAGCGGTCTTAACAGCGGCTGCCTTAACAAGATCACTGCGGCTGTAAGCGTTACGGACGGCATTGACTGCCGCGGTATCGTTCTTACCGACGGTACTCAGAAGTACTCCGCAACCACCGCTGTAGGCGCGGCTCTGCCCGAAAGCAGCATTACGCTGTCCGCCGAGCCCATTGCTCTTGAAAAGTACGGCAGACTTATCAACGCTCCCTACGAGGCTGTAAGACAGCAGAGACTGGACGTTTTTGCCGCCGCTCTCAGGGCTGTTGGAGCAAAGCTTGCTAAGGCTATCGAGGGCGCGGCTGTGGAGGCTCTTACCGAAAGCGGCGGCTCCGTTGCAGGCGGCGGCACATTCAATTACGCTGCGCTTGCGGCTTTCTGGGGCAAGTTCGACAGCTGCGATATGAACGTTATCCTTTGCTCTCCCGCTACGGCGGCTAAAATTCTCGCTTTCGACGAGATGAACAAGACCGTTACAACAGGCGGCGGAAATATCGTTACTCCTTTCGGCGCTGAGATAGTTGTGTCCCCTGCCGTTGACGACAAGAATGTCATCGGTCTGGACAAGACCTGCGCTCTCGAAATGATCCGCGGCGGCGAGGTTTCCGTGGACGTGGACAAGCTTATCTCCAAGCTTTCCGACGGCGCGGCTGTTGCGGTAAACGTAGGCTTCTCCGTTATTTCCGCGGACGCTGTAAAGGTACTGACAATCGCATAAAGCCTTACGGACGAACCGTCCTCTGCCTGCTTCGGCGGGGGACGGTGTACGTCCTGCTTTAAAAAGGAGTGATACAATGGAAAATACCGAAATGCTTGAACAGCTTAACAAATTTACCAGACGGCAGCTTTCCGCTGACGAGGTTTTTATTTTTCCCGTGACCCTCTGCGACAACGAGATAGACCGCGACAACGAGCGGTTTTCGAGGAAGTCCCTTGACGAGCTGGCGGAAAAGTTTATCGGCGTGACTGGTATATTCGACCACGACCCCAAGGGCGGCAACCAGACTGCCCGCATTTTTATGACGGAGGTCATTGAGGAGGACAGGGAAAATTCCATAGGCGAAAGGTATGCTTACCTCAAAGGATACGCCTACATGGTGCGGACAAGCTCCAACGCCGACCTTATCCGCGAAATTGACGGCGGCATTAAAAAGGAGGTATCCGTTTCCTGCACGGCGGACAGGCAGGTCTGCTCCGTATGCGGCACGGACAGGCGCGTCAAGGCGTGTCATCATGTCAAGGGCAGACGTTACGACGGAAAAAAATGCTTCGTATCGCTGGAGGATATTTCCGATGCCTACGAATGGAGCTTTGTGGCTGTTCCCGCGCAGGTCTGTGCGGGCGTTACTAAAAAGTTTGAGGAGGATATCCCCGAAACGGAGGACATTCCCGAAAGTGTCGAAAACACCGAAGCCGCCAATGAAATCTCCCGCGAGGAGCTGGAGACAAACATACGGCGCGCTCTTGCGCTCAGGTGTCCCGACGGCTGTGCAAAGCAGGTCTTTGAACGCGTCCGTGAAAAGCTTGAGGACGGCGAGCTTGAGGAGCTGGGGAAGATACTTTCTGTGGGAAAAGCCCCGAAAACGCCTGTCTGCCTTGACGAATACACGATGAAAATATGATCGGAGGTACAGAAATGGCAGTTCTTGACATTGATAAGGTGTTCTCGATTTTCAAGCTTTTTTACTGCGAGGAGGATGCGGACAGCTTTCTCCCCGCGGCGGAGCTTGCCGCCGAGTACACGGGCAGACGCATTATTGGCGACGAAAACGCGGGAGACCCCCGTCTGTACTATCTTGCCGCCGCCGAGACGCTTTGCAGGGTGCTTGAAATAAAGTCTGCGCGGGAGAGGCTTTCTCTCACAAGGACGGGGGCGGTTTCCGCCGAAAGCGATTACCCCCGCAGGATCGAATGCGCCGAGAAGCTCTATAGAAGCTACGAGGCGCTGTGCGTGGGAATTATCCGCGACGACGGATTTCTGTTCCTGAGAATGGATTAAGCTTTACGAAAGGAGTATGCCGCAGCAATGCGGTAAAATAAATATGAATATTGTAAACCCAATTATTACTGCGATTTCCGACGCGGGTATCCCATGCTGCGACGAGTACGGCGCAGACCGCTTTGAAAAAAAGAGAGGTGAGGTACACGCATACGCGGGAATAAAAAAAATCAAGCTCGAACGGCTTCGCTGCGGCGTTTCAGACGTTACCGCCCATGTGAGGGTAACGGTTCAGGCGTTCGGCTCGGAGGGTGAGGCCGTCCGCACGGCTGCCGAGAAAACCGTTATCCCCGCGGTAATGGACGGCGGCGCGGAGGTCTACAGCGCGGAAATTTCCGAGACCTTTTACGAAGCAAAGTGCGACAGGGTCTACTGCGAAATAATTTTCGAGGTTAGGAGGCACGGCTATGACATTTGCAGCTGATAAAAATTCCGCTGTGTTCGGCGGCGTAAAGCTTTTTGTTGAGGAGTACGGCTTTTCGCGCTCCGCGGCAGTGGGCGAGACAGTACTCAGCAGTGGCTCGGTTTACCTTTGGAACGGCGGCGCAAGGGCTGTGCGGATAAGGCTTTCGGGTACTTCCGAAACGCCCTGCGCTGACATTCTTGACAGGCTTCTGCGCAACGGTACAAAGCTTACTTTGACCTACGCGGGAATGGTTTTTGCGGACGTTTTCCTCACCGACTACAAATGCGACGGAAAAAGCGGCTGCTCCGAAAAGGTCAGCGTAGAATTTACCGGGAAAGCTGGAGTTGCCGAAAAGGAGGGCGAGGCTGAATGAGCGGAGAAAAAGCTGTGCTCACGCTGAAAACAACGGACGGCAAAACGTTTGCCACGGACGCTCTCGCAGGCTTCAGGTGCCGAAAGGAGCGGTACACCCCATACAGCGCCCTTGACGCGACCGTTATCGGCGGCGAAGGCATTTCCGAGGTGGTGGAGGCGAAGCTTTCTATCGGCGAAAAAATTCTTCACCGCGGCATTATGGACGGTCTCACCGTTACGAAAAGCGGCGGCAGGACGCTGCTGAGGCTGTCCTCCAGAGGCTTTTCCTCAATGCTTGCCCAGAACGAGCTTGCTCCGGGACTTATGGCGGGTCTTTCCCTTAACTCGCTGATGTCGGAAAAAATGATCGTCCCCAACGTGACATGGCAGAACAGCTCTCAGACGGCGCGGTACATTTACGTCAACGAGCATGACAGCCAGTGGTCGGCGATCGTGAGCCTTTCGCTGGAGCTGAACGAGGATTATCCCTATATCGGGGAGGTCAATGAAGTGCGGCTGTCGCCGGTAAATCCCAAAACGATAAATCCCGAAAATGTCTTTGAAGAGGGCTGTACGGGCGATTATTCCAAAATGGTGAGCAACTACCATATGAAAGACGTGAACGGCACGTACAGCTACAATTATACCGACGGTTTCGCGGCACAGCAGGGGATTGTCCGCCACAAATATATCGCCTACGACAGGCAGTTTGTGGGGCTGAGCGATTACGGACTGCAATACCGTCTGAACTTCACCGAAAGGGGCTGCAAGAGCAAGTTTTTGTCCTACATCGGCTACAGCGGCGAGGAGCTGCGGGATAAGGTCACTTTCCCTGACGGAGCTGTTCACGAGATATCCGCTATTGAAGTCTGTGGCAACGCTAAAAAGGGCATTTTTACCAAGGATATTTGTTATTTTGACAAATATTGTAATAAATAATAGAGCGGGATATTGCTTAAAAACATGGCAATATCCCGTTTTTATTATAAATTGTTGCATATTGCTGAATTACTTGTCCATGCAATTGTGCAATATGCCGATATTAATATTTTTTTGGAAAAATCCCTTGACTTTTCCCTTGTTTTGGTGTAATATAATTAAGTCGCCGATATTAAGGCGAACAATGGGAGCATAGCTCAGCTGGGAGAGCATCTGCCTTACAAGCAGAGGGTCATAGGTTCGAGCCCTATTGTTCCCACCAAAAAGGACTGCAAAGTCCTTTTTTAAACTCGTTTTGAACGGGATTCGTTTCAGGCGGGTATGGCCCGATAGTTCAGCTGGTTAGAACGCCGCCCTGTCACGGCGGAGGTCGTGGGTTCGAGTCCCATTCGGGTCGCCAATTCTTTTTTTGGGTTGGCTTGGCAGCTGTGCAGCGAAGATGCCTCTGTAGCTCAGTCGGTAGAGCAGGGGACTGAAAATCCCCGTGTCGATGGTTCGATTCCGTCCGGAGGCACCACTTTTAAGCACGGTCATGCGGCGTTTTTCACCGCCGCCGCCATTATGCGGATTTAGCTCATCTGGTAGAGCGCCACCTTGCCAAGGTGGAGGTAGCGGGTTCGAGCCCCGTAATCCGCTCCAAGCGGAAAGCTCCCGCAGGCAGAAAAGTTTCTGTAGAAATACGGAAACTTTTCTATTTATCATTTTTTGCTTAATTCGTCGGGGCAATAGTCTCGGCGTTTTGTTTAATACAGCGGTTTTCATATCGCTATAAGAAAGGGTGCTGTCATGAAAAAAGTCATTAATGCCTGTTCGGTGCTGTGCGGGATAACCGCGTTGCTGTCGCTTGTTATGGGCATACGAGTCCTCACGGGCGGGAGCTTCTTTATAGGTCTGAGGATCTTCAGCATGGCTGAAAACGGAACGTTCATTGGCTTCATCGGAAATCTTTTAGGTATTGCGGTCTCCTGTCTCGGATTTGGAGTTCTCGCCGTATGCGGCTTCGGAAGTTCACAGAACGCTAAGCGGAGCGGTTTCATTTACGGTTTGATAATGACCGGAATATGTCTCATTTCAATGATAGCCGCAATTATCGGCAGAAGCTTTACTATCGGTGATCTTTTCATTGCCGCGCTTCCTGCGGTATACACATTTGCAGTGCTTAAATCGGCGTAAAATTACATAATATCAAAACAGGGTACGTTAGCGTGCCCTGTTTTTTTATACATACACAAAACGGACGCTCCCCATTGGGAACGTCCGTAATTGCTTAGATCGGTTAAAATCAATATGCTTTGATCTTGAAGTCGGAAACCATTTCCTTGAGCATGCTCGCCTGTCCGGAAAGCTCCTCGGAAGCCGCTGCGGACTGCTCTGCTGTAGCGGAGTTTGTCTGTACAACGCTGGAGATCTGCTCGATACCAACAGTAACCTGTGTAATGGAATCTGCCGCCTGCTTGGAAGCGTCGGAGATCTTCACATTCAAGCCTGCAACGACTGTAGTTGCTTCCATTGCGTTGGACATCTTGTCTGCAACCTCTGTAACAAGCGCATTACCCTTGTTGATGGAGGATACGGTGTTCTCGATAAGGGAAGTGGTGTTCTTGGCAGCCTCTGCGCTCTTGCCTGCAAGGTTTCTTACCTCGTCGGCAACAACTGCGAAGCCCTTGCCTGCCGCACCCGCTCTTGCAGCCTCAACAGCAGCGTTAAGAGCAAGGATATTTGTCTGGAATGCGATATCTTCGATAGTCTTGATGATCTTCTGGGTCTCGTCGGAGGAAGCGCTGATCTCGTCCATAGCGCCGACAAGCTCTTTCATCTTGTCGTTAGCCTGGTTCATCTCGTCAACAACGACCTCTGTTCTGTCGTTTGCTTCGTGAGCGTTTGCAGCGTTGTCGTTGATCTGATCAGAAATAACGTGGATAGTAGCGGCAAGCTCTTCAACGGAGGAAGCCTGCTGTGTAGCGCCCTGTGAAAGCGCCTGTGCGCCGCCGGATACCTGCTCGGAACCGGAGGATACCTGATCTGCGGATTCGTTGATTCTGCCTATGATCTCATTGAGCTTTTCGGTAAGAGAGTTAAGAGAAGTAAGGATAGATGAGAATGAACCTACATAAGAAGTCGGGCAGCGGCTCTGTACAGTAAGGTTGCAGTCTGCAAGCTCGCCGGTAATGTTGTCGATATCATCAATAATGTTGTTCATCTCATTGGCAAATGTTCTGATGCTTCTGCAAAGAACGCCGATCTCATCCTCGGATTCATATGTAACAGTAATGTTAAAGTCACCTGTTGTCATCTTCTCGGCAGCCATTTCAGCCTGAGCAACACCGCCGCCGATCATCTTTGTAACATAGGTAGCCATTGCAAGTCCGATGATAACCGCTACAACGGAAACAACTATAACAACTACCATTGTCGTCATGCCGGTAGTGTGCATTTCTTCGTACTCATCGGCGCTGCGTTCGTTTACAAAGGCAACCATATTGTCGGAATGTGTAATAGCGGTTCTGATAGCCTCCATGATGTGTGCTTCATATATTGCAAAGGCTTCGTCCACCTGATTTGCGTATGCACATTCATTGAAGTCATCAAAATATTCCTTTATTGTATTAAACTGTTCAGAAACTCCGTTAAGGTCGGCTTCATCGCCTTTGTAATGTTCCCTGAGGTATGAAATACCCGCACCGGCAGCCTCAAAGTCTGCTGTTGCATTTTCAATTCTGCTTCTGATGTCAGCATCCTGACTGTCGAGAATTGCGCCGAGCATATTCTTTGCCGCACTGTGAAGATGCTTTGAGATACTTTCGGCTTGCTGTGTGTTAAGGTAACATACGTTGTAGAATTCATCAGCGCTGTCGTTGATACGGCTGACAGAAATAGTGGTCAGTACAGCTGTTCCAACCATAAGAAGCAGTACCAGCCCGAAAGATACAAGAAGCTTGGCTGATATTTTTAAGTTTTTCATAAAAAACTCCCTCCAATTTTTTGTGTGCGGATCCGAATTTGGACAATATCCGACACATTTTATAATAATTATATTACTAAAAAAAGAATTTGTCAATATCTAAATAAACCTTATTCATAAAAAATAGCATTTATTTTTTATGCGATATGCCTATAGAAACGTCCTGTATTCTGTCTTGGCGTTCAGACCGAGCCTTTCGTGCAGTGTCGATACAGAAGCTATTTCTCGTCTCGGGAGAACAGTACGTTACTCACCATAAGACGGCGGCATGGGTAAAGGCTCAGCCTTTGTCGGGGACAAGCTTTTCCTTGCCGCCCATGTAGGGTCTGAGGACTTCGGGGATCTTCACCGAGCCGTCGGCGCAGAGGTTGTTTTCGAGGAACGCGATAAGCATTCTCGGCGGAGCCGCAACCGTGTTGTTGAGGGTGTGGGCAAAGTACTTTCTGCCGTCCTCGCCGTTTACGCGTATCTTGAGCCGTCTTGCCTGAGCGTCGCCCAGATTGGAGCAGCTTCCCACCTCGAAGTATTTCTTCTGGCGGGGCGACCAAGCCTCAACGTCGTAGGACTTGACCTTAAGGTCGGCAAGGTCTCCCGAACAGCACTCAATAGTGCGTACAGGTATATCCATTGAACGGAACAGATCGACGGTGTTTCTCCAAAGCTTATGGAACCATTCGGGACTGTCCTCGGGCTTGCAGACAACGATCATTTCCTGCTTCTCGAACTGATGGATACGGTAAACGCCTCTCTCCTCGATGCCGTGAGCGCCTTTCTCCTTGCGGAAGCAGGGGGAATAGCTGGTCAGCGTGTGGGGCAGGGTCTTTTCCTGAACGATGGTGTCGATATATTTGCCTATCATGGAGTGCTCGGAGGTACCTATAAGGTACAGATCCTCGCCCTCGATCTTGTACATCATGGCGTCCATTTCGGCAAAGCTCATAACGCCCGTAACAACGCCGCTCCTTATCATAAAGGGAGGTACGCAGTAGGTGAAGCCTCTGTTTATCATAAAGTCTCTGGCGTAGGAGATTACCGCGCTGTGAAGTCTGGCGATGTCCCCCATAAGATAGTAGAAGCCGTTTCCCGCAACCTTTCTTGCGCTGTCAAGGTCGATACCGTTAAGGCTTTCCATAATGTCGGTGTGGTAGGGTACTTCAAAATCGGGGACTATCGGCTCGCCGAAGCGTTCAAGCTCCACGTTTTCGGAGTCGTCCTTTCCTATAGGAACAGTGGGGTCGATAATATTGGGAATGACCATCATGTCCTTGTTAAGCTTTTCGCTCAGCTCCGTCTCCTTGGCTTCGAGAGCGGCAAGGCGGTCGGCAAATTCCGTTACCCGCTTTTTGGCAGCCTCGGCTTCGTCCTTTTTGCCCTGAGCCATGAGCGCGCCTATCTCCTTGGAAGCCTTGTTGCGGTTTGCTCTCAGCTCGTCAGCCTCGGTCTTGGCGGCCCTCAGCTCGGCGTCGATAGCGACTACCTCGTCCACCAGCGGCAGCTTTGAATCCTGAAATTTTTTCTTGATATTTTCCTTTACCGCGTCGGGATTTTCGCGGACAAATTTAATATCCAGCATAAGTTCAACATCCTTTGCATTTTAAAAGTATTATATAATTATATCACACTGCGGTAAAAAAATCAATATTTTCATGAAATTTTTCCGCGGCGCAAATTACATTTTTTAGGACTTACACCACAATGGTGACCTTTTGCTCGGAGTATGGCGTAGTAGCCATAGTTTTTTTCGGCTCGGTCTCCTTGGGAACGGTGGTCTCGGCGGGATCGTCCTTTTCCTCGTCCTCGTCCCACGGGCCGCGCATTTCCGTTGCTCTGCCGTTTTCGTCCACCCAGCCCTGCTGCTCGTAGTATTCCTCCAGACACAGACCGCTCTTCTTTATCTCGTTTGCATAGTACACGCCCACAAAGCGGTAGTGCCACGGCTCGTAGATTATTCCCGTGATCTCCTGTTTTCCCTTGGGATATCGGAGGATAAAGCCGTATTCGGCAGCGTGCTTGTCAAGCCAAGCGAACGCCTCTGTATCCTCGAAGCCGTCGTCGTCCATGCTCTGGTACTCCTCAACCATTATGTCCAGAGCCAGACCCGCGTTATGCTCGCTTTCGCCGGGGAGCGCAACCTCCGCAAGGGTGTCTGCGTAAGCGTCGTCGTAGCTCATTCCTTTGTCCACCCTGTCCTGAACGCTGTTGTCGAAGTTCTGCTGCTGGTATTCAATGGTACGGTACGCCGATACAACGTACAGGTCGATACCGTCCTTTTCAGCAGCTTCGATCATTTTTTCCAGATATTCCGCCGCCCTCACGTCGAGGAAATATTCCCGCCAGCTTTCAAAGACCACCTTGGTCTCTATCCTGCTGTCGTAATCTGCGGGAAGCGGATTTTTCTTGTTCACAAGGAACATAGCCCACTTGTTGTCGATATTCTCGTCCTCCTTTGGCGGGGGCGTTGTCTCGGTCACCGAGACGGTAACGGTCTCGCTTTCGGCGCTTTCCGCGTCTTTATCGCCCTTGAACACAAATTTGGTAAGTACAAAAGCCAGCGCCAGAAGCAGCGCCGTTATTATCAATAAATATTTTATTCCGCGCAAAATTATTACTCTCCTTTGGTTTTTGTATCTTTTAATCTTTCTCACGTAAAGACCTCCATATGAAACGTCATAAATCGGCACATAGAAATATTATAGCATTGTCGGGCAAATTTTTCAACATAATTTGCAAAATTCTTGGGGAAATCAATTTCGCAAATAAATTTTATTTAGCGCACAGCGCACTATGTAACAAATCTTTAGGCGGCGAAGCCGCCGACATCAGCTGGTCGAGCTGAGCCCAGCTCGCAGAAGTCCAGAGGGCGGAGCCCTTTGGTCGCGCTCCGCAGAGCGCGAAACTCCTTTCCCGCGCCCGCAGGCGCATCCTCCCGAAACGGAGCAGGAGGTGAGAAACGGCGAGAGCCGTTTCGAGGAGGGGCGAACACGACCGCCCCTCCTTGTGACGGTGCGCAACCAAGTGACCCTTGAAAACAG
>JAAVHL010000070.1 GCA_014799735.1 Ruminococcus sp. | reverse complement strand
CGGTTTTATTAACGGCTTCGTCAAGCAGAAGCGTCAAGCATAAATTCCATAAAGTTACAGCGTTTTGAACTTCCGTTTTAAATTTGCGGGACATTCTATCAGAGCATTTTCCTTTTATATGACGCATACTCTTATACAGTACATTTCCGTATATATAAATATTGTTCAAATCTGACGCCTCCCGTATATTTATGTTATTTCCTTTCGATGCTGCCAATGTATCCCGATATGCCCAATTCCGAGAATTACAGCCGAAATAATCATAAAAATATTTCTGCCGTACACCCCCAACAGCAGAAAAGCCGCCACTGGCAAAGCCGCTCCCGCCACGGGAATTCCCAAAAGACTGCGGTAAAAATCCGCCATTGTTTTTTCGCTTTTAAAATAACGTATCCAGTAAATTTCGTACAGTATCATAAGCGCGCAAGCCGCTAAAAGCCAAAGCGACCAAGGGGAAATTTCCCCGATATTAAAATCGGAAAATATCAGCGCACAGCAGGTAACAAGAGCCTCACCGATACGCTCAAAAATTTGCAGGACTTTGTTTTCCTCCGCCGCATATTTTTCGTAACCCTGCGGCTGATTTTTTGTATAAATAATATTCGGTATTATCAGCATTGCCATAAAAATAAATCCTATGTAGGAAAATCCGAAATTCATAAAATTCTCCCTTTTTAATTTTTATGCAGCCTTTTTTCTCATTTTGCCGCCGTTCATCAGCAGTACCCAACCCACCGCGGCGGCAATAAGTCCCGCGATCATTCGGACGGCAATATTTTTTGTAACCTGCATTGACCGATAATCCTCGGTGGCGCCCTCAATATCCTTAAAGCTTAAAAAAGCAGCGCCGTCGTCGTTTCGGTACAAATTAAATTCCATGTCTGTATTTTTTTCAAGCTGCTCATACTCCTTGTACAGCATTGCGGATACTACATTTTCCATGCTGTAGCCGTCGCCGTCCGACACAAAAAATTCCACATAGTAGTTATAGGCAACATTTTTGTCGGCATAGCTTCTGCCGCCTTTAGTTCTGAAATCTCCCACGCCTGTCTTAACAGTACGCATATCGGTTATCTGCGCCGTGACCTTTTTTTCAAAGACAAGTGAATTTTCCTCGCTGTTCTGACTTACAAAGCCTGTGTATATAGCGAATATTCCCGCCGCAAAAAATATTGCTCCGATAACAATTAACGCTATTGACGATTTTTTCATTTTATTATCTCCATTTTAAATTTGTGTACTGGCAGTTGTCTACAGCCATACCGCCCAGTCGCCGAAATCAAAAGTCCCGCTGCCGTGACAAAGCTTTCCCTCGGCTTTAAGCTTTCGGAATTCGTCACGCATTTCTGCAACAATTTCGGGACGCACGTCCAATGAATGGTGCGCGGGAAAAACCTTTTTTGCAGGCAGCTCCGCAATTTTTTCAAGGGACGCAAGATACGCCTCCGGGTCTGTTGAGGGATAATATGCAAACAGCGTGTCGAGATAGACCAGATCACCTGTGAAAAGATAACCGCGGTCTTTCTCCCAAAAGCAAAGGTGTCCCGGAGAATGCCCCGGCGTGTGGAGGACTTTTATGACACGTCCGCCGATATCTATCTCGTCGCCGTCCGCAAGGACTTTTGTCGGCTTGCCCTGAAAAAATTCGTAGGTGTCCACGTCGTAATTTTGGGGCAGATCGCAGCGGTCGCAGACCATTTCTTTAACGGTCTCAAGGGACAGGGGAAATTTCCCGTCCAGCCAGTCAAGCTCTTCGCCGTGGGCGTAAAAGTCGGGGAAATATTTATGCCCGCCGATATGATCCCAATGGATATGAGTTGCAGCAGCAGTGACGTGCTTATCCGTAAGTTTTGAGATCTCCTCAAAAATATTGCAGATACCGAGCCCTGTGTCTATCAGCAGACACCGTTCAGCGCCAATGAGCAAATAACAGTGTGTCTCCTCCCAGTGGCGGTATTCGCTGATTATGTATGTGTCGCCGTCTATTTTTTCTGTGGTGAACCAGTTCATAATATCCCCCAAAAACAACGGCGGACAGCAAACCCTGTCCGCCGAAACAACTTTATGCCTTAGCTTTTTTGCCCTTTTTCTTTATGCCGAGCTTGTCTTCAAGAGTAAGCCACAGCGGACAGGTAAAGCATACCGAGGAGTACGCACCCGCAATCATACCGATCATCATAGGCAGCGAGAAAGAAATTATCGAAGTTACACCGTAAATTGCCGCAACGATAGTTACCGCAAGCATTGCCACAATCGTTGTAATGGACGTGTTTATCGAACGTGTCAGCGACTGGTTTATGCTCATGTTGACAATTTCAATCTTGGTTTTCTTCTTTCTGAAAAGTATCTCGTTCTCACGGATACGGTCGTAAATTACGATGGTGTTGTTGATGGAGTAACCAAGTATCGTCAGAACAACCGCCATAAAGTTTGCGTTGATGGACATATGGCAGATGATGAACGTTCCGTAAACGATGATACAGTCGTGAAGCAGAGCGGTTACCGCACAAACGCCCGCGAGCCAGCCGCCGATATTTTTGAACCGCAGCGCGATATAGACGATAAGAACAATAAAGGAAAGCAGTACCGCAACGATACACTTCATGAAAAATTCACGTCCCGATGAGGGAGAAACATCCGAGGATTCCAGAAGCTCAATGTTGTTAGCCGCGTATTTTTCCTCAATGGCGTTGGAAAGGTCTATCTGCTTGTCCGAGGTAAGTCCGCTGTTTGAAATAAGCGAAAGCTGAATGTTGTTTCTGCCTGTGGAGAAATCCTCGCCCACCGTGGAGGTAACGCCTATTCCTCCCAGAGCGGCAGTAGCGTCCGCCTCAAACTGAGACTGGTCAATCGTGCCGTCGTAGATATAGGTCAGGATAGTACCGCCCTTGAACTGAATGTCAAGATTTGCGCCGAAAACAAATGATGAAAGTATCGAGACCGCAATAAGCACAGCCGAAATTATAAAGAACAGCTTTTTGCGGGCGACAAAATCAATATTAAACTTATTGTTCATGTCTGACACCTCCGTAAAGCTTGGGATTTCTCAGTGCCTTGAATTTTGAAAGCGAGGCGAGCATGAGTCTGGAGCAGAGTACGCCGAAGAAAAGGTTCAGCGCAACGCCCGTCAGAAGCGTGAAGCCGAAAGAGTAGATCGTTCCCGCAGTGGAGGGGCCGAACATAAAGAACACGAAATGCAGCAGCTTGGAGAAGATGCTGTCGGGAGTACCGAACGCGCCCATAAGGATTATGGCAACCAATATCATTGTAACGTTTCCGTCCAGAATAGCGGAGAACGCTCTCTTGAAGCCCGACTCGATAGAACCGTCAAGGGTTTTGCCGTTTGCAAGCTCCTCCCTGATACGCTCGGAGGTGATGATGTTTGCGTCAACGCCCATACCTACCGCAAGGATAATACCCGCGATACCGGGGATAGTCAGTATCGAACCGTTCATAAAGCCGAAGTATCCCGAAATGAACGCCAGCGTACCCGCAACCTGTCCAACAAGAGCAACAACTGCAACCGCACCGGGGAGACGGTACAGAACTATCATGAACACCGCAATAAATGCAAACGCGATAAGTCCGGCAACAATCATAGCTTCAAGCGCGCCTGCGCCGAGGCTCGGTGAAATTGTGGAAAAGCTTGCGGTAACAAGCTTGAAGGGCAGTGCGCCCGAATTGATCTTGTCTGCAAGAGCCTTTGCCTCGTCGGCGTCAAAATTACCGGTAATGGAAGCTCTGCCGTTTGTAATAGCGGAATTTACCTGCGGATAGGAGATACAGGTCTCGTCCATCCAGATAGAGATAACACCGCGGGTCTGACTGAGCCTTGTGGTAGCGTCGGCAAATTTTCCCGTGCCCGAGCTTGTAAGCTCAAGGCTTACCTGCCATTCAAGATTTCCCGCACTGTCCTGAGTGTAGACGGCATTAGCCTCCTGTATGTCGGAGCCCACAAGAATAACGGTTTCCGCGGTAGTACCCGTGTACATACCCGCGTCGTCAACCTCGTAGCCCTCGCGGAAGGTCAGCTCGGCAGTCTCGCCCAGCTCCTTAACGGCAGCCTCGGGGTCGAAGTTAGCCTCGCCCTCTTTCCACGGAAATCTTACGATTATACGGTCGTTTCCGTAGTCGATAAAGCTTTCATAGTCGGTGATGCCCAGGTTTATCATACGCTGTACGATTACCTCTTTGGCAGCGTCCAGCTGCGCGTCGGTAGCGTCGATATCTCCGGGAGAAGTAAAGGTAACGTCAACACCGCCCCTGATATCTATACCGAAGCGGATATTGTTCACGCCCTTGAGATAAACTGTATTCATATCGCCGTAATACGTAGTTACTCCGAAGATCACGGAAGCCGCAAATAAGAGTATAAGCGCAAAAACGACAAAGAAAACAGGTTTTTTTACTTTTCTCACAATTTAACCTCCTGTTTTGTTACATTCTGCAACACAAATTATCGTTTTATTATAGCATTTTTTTTCAAATATGTCAATACCTGTTTTATCTAAAATAGTAAAAAGCGGGACGTAAATTTCAGAACGTCCCGCTTTAGTTACATATTACCCGTGAGGTTCATGATTATCGCCGTTACTGCAACGGGACAGGTCTCGCATCGCAGTATGCGTTCTCCCAGCCATATCTTCACCGCGCCCGCCTCCTCGGCGAGATCCGCTTCGGCGCGCTCGAAGCCGCCCTCGGAGCCTATCATTACACCGATCTGACCGCTTTTCAGCAGCGCAATGTCCGATAGCCGCTCTCCTCCGTTTTCGTAACAGAACAGCTTGACATCGCATTTTTCCATATCCTTCAGTGCGCCCAGCATATCGGTCAGCGGCGCAATCTCGGGGATTATCCCCCTGCCCGACTGCTTTGCTGCCTCTTCGGCAATACGGCGCAGACGCTCCAGTTTTTTCTCCGCGGACTTGCCGTCAGGTCTGGAAACACACCTTGCCGAAATAAACGGCACTATCCTTGTCACGCCAAGCTCGGTGGTTTTTTGGACGATATAGTCAAGCTTATCCTGCTTCGGGAACGCCTGATAAAGCGTAAGTGAGACCGTCGGCTCGGAACGGCTCGGCGCGGAGCTTTCCACTCGGCAGACTACTTCGCTGCCGTTCATGCTTTCGATACGGCAGAAATAATCCGTCCCCGCGTGACAGAACGTAACCGGGTCGCCTATCTTCATTCTCAGGGAGTACCCCATATGCGCCGCGTCGCTTCCCGTAACGGTTATAAAGTCTCCGGCGGGCTTGTCGGTAAAAAATTTCGGCATTCGGGTACTCCTTTCGGGCTATTTGACCACACGGTTCTTGCCGCTGTTCTTGCCGATATAGAGATTCTGGTCGGCGGCGGTGATAGCCTTGTCTATCGTTGAGGACGGGTCGAACTCCGACACTCCCAAGGTCATGGTTATCCTGATATCGCTTCCGTTGAAAACAATATGGCAGCTTTCCACGGCGGAGCGTATTTTTTCAGCGGTATCGGCGGCGTCCTCAAGGGAACGGTTCGTCAGTATAAGAAATTCCTCACCGCCCCAGCGGCATATTCTGTCGCCGTCCGAAACGCAGCTTCTGCAAGCGTCGGAAACGGCTTTGAGCGCTTCGTCCCCGCAGTCGTGACCGTAGGTGTCGTTAAGCCTTTTGAAGTTGTCGATATCGCTCATTATCAGCGAAAAAGCCCTCTTGCCCGCGGCTGCGTTCACAAGGTATTCGTGCATTTTGCGGCGGTTGTAAAAGCCCGTAAGGGTATCCTTTGCCGCAAGGTTTGCAAGCTCGGTATTTTTCTTCCTGAGTACGGTTTGAGCGGAAATTATTTCCGAAGCAAAGATAAACGAGTACACAAGGAGCAGAACAAAAGTACAAAACATATTGAAAAAATAGACGGTCTGCACAAAAAATTCGTTGTCAACCCTGTAGAGCGGCGTATTGTAGTAAGAAAACATTCTGCACGAAATAAACATAAAGAAGCTCAGCAGTCCGAACAGCACGGAGATCTTTATGCCCCTCACAGGATTTTTCAGTGCAAAGGACATATCGAAGCCCACGGGGACTATCGCTATAAGGTACATGGCAAAGCCGTAATCCCAGCCCGCGGTGTAGATCGCCAGAAAGGAATGGAGCGGCACCTCCACGCATATATATGCGAACACCCAGCCGAGAGCGTTGCGTCTGATAAGAGGCAGGCACATCAGATATCCTGCCACGCTGCACATATTATAAATCGTCATAGGGACAGAGCCTATTGTTCTGAAAATAAAAACCAAAAGAATATGAACACAGGCGATCGCAACGGTGATCGCGCTGTATTTTTTTCTGTCGCTGATTTTAACAGTACCGTTGATTACTCCGCTTACAGCAGAAAAAAGGTTCACACGTTCTCCTCCGATCGAAACATTTTGTCAGAGTCTCCCCACAGTTAGGTATTCGGGGAATAGTAGAAGTTCTATTTATTATACACCGATTTCATGGAAATGTCAACATTTGCTGACAGAAAAACGTGGAAATTGAGCGTAAGACAAATTTTGATTTAGCGCACTATCGTGCGGTTTTTTAGGCGGCGAAGCCGCCGACTAAAGCTGGTCGAGCTGAGCCCAGCTCGCGAAGTCCAGAGGCGGAGCCTTTGGTCGCCGTCCGCAGACGGCGAAATCTCCTTCCCCGCGCCCGCAGGCGCATATCGTTCAAAACGGTGAAAGGGGTGAGGAATGACGACAGTCATTCCGAGGGGGAGCGGACACGACCGCTCCCCCCTTGTTGCGGTACGCGACAAAGCTTCCCTTGAAAACAGTCCGGTGGACTGTTTTCAACAAACAATACTTTGTTTTGGTCTCAAAGCGCAACTACGGTTTGCCAAGCGCAATTGTGGGTTTGTTCCGTCCAAAACGTCACACTGTGACGTTTTGGAGATTTACCTTGTCGCGTACTGTAACAAGGAGGGGCGGTCGTGTTCGCCCCTCCTCGAAACGGCTCTCGCCGTTTCTCACCTCCTGCTCCGTTTTGGACGAAAGGGATTTCGCCGCCTGCGGGCGGCGACCAAAGGGCTCCGCCCTCTGGACTTCTGCGAGCTGGGCTCAGCTCGACCAGCTTTAGTCGGCGGCTTCGCCGCCT
>JAAVHL010000069.1 GCA_014799735.1 Ruminococcus sp. | reverse complement strand
GCCCTACATAACAAGCGATTTCCGCGAGATGATGGAATCCCCTATGGACGTTATCGAGGGTATACTTTTGGTACAAAAATATTTGGGTATTCCTATTTGTAAACTTTGTATTGAGGATAACAAGCCCGAAGCCATTGCCCTTATGAAGAAAAAAACCGAAAATCTGAAATCCATTCAGGTAGTTACCCTGCCGTCCTCATATCCGCAGGGAGCGGAAAAGGTCATTGTCTACTCCGCCACGGGACGTATCGTCGCCGAGGGTGAGCTGCCCTCAAATCAGGGCGTTATGGTTATGAACGTTTCCACGGCGGCGCACATTTACCGCTACACGCGGGACGGTATGCCGCTTACACAAAGACGGCTTACGATTGACGGCGACGCGGTCACGAAAAATGCGGGAAACTATTTTGTCCTCATTGGAACGCGTGTCTCGGAGCTTCTTGAACACTGCGGCGCGGAGGACGCGAAAAAGGTTCTGTACGGCGGCCCTATGATGGGTATGTGCCTTTACGACACCGACCAGCCTGTGCTGAAAACCAGCAACGCCGTACTTGCGTTCAGAGACGGCGAGCTGCCTAAGACAACAGCCTGCATACGCTGCGGAAGATGCGTGCGCACCTGTCCGCTGAACCTTATGCCCGTGCTGATAGAGAACGCCTACAAAGCCGAGGACGTTGAGGAACTGAAGCGTTTGAAAGTAATGCTGTGTATGAACTGCGGCTGCTGTTCATACGCCTGTCCCGCACACCGTCCTCTTGCCGAAATAAATCAGCTTGCAAAGGCAATGATACCCAGAAAATAGCGGGGAGCCCCCGCCGGTAAGGTCACCCCTAAAGTGACTATATTAAATTTTTAAGTTTGCAATGCCCCCTCAAGGGGGCGGGTACGAAAATCGTATAATTGACATTTATATTTTTCGTACACTAATTTCTGACAAAGGACTTGATTTGATTTGAAAGGATTATTTGTATCGCCGTCCCCGCACAGGGCGGCGGATATGTCAACATCGAGAATAATGCTGCTGGTGATAATCGCGCTTTTCCCCGCGGCAATGGCGGGCTGCGTTTTCTTCGGGCCGAGAGCGGCGGCCGTGCTTGCGGTATGTATCGCAGCCTGCATTATATTCGAGGCTCTCTGCCGTATCATTATGAAAAAGGAACAGACCGTGGGAGACCTTTCCGCGGTGGTAACGGGACTTCTTCTGGGCATGAACCTGCCTGCTACAGTACCGTTTTATGTTGCGGTGATCGGAAGCTTTGTGGCAATAGTTATTGTTAAGCAGCTTTTCGGCGGTATCGGCCAGAACTTTGCAAACCCCGCTATAGCCGCAAGAATCGTGCTTATGCTTTCCTTTACGTCACAGATGTCGGGGTGGGTAAAGCCCTACTGGTACAGCGACGCGGTGGACGCTGAAACAAGCGCAACTCCCCTTGTGGCTGAGTGGTTTACCTACACTGAAAACGGAGCAGCCTACAAGATGGCTCCCTTTACCGTTTCGGAAATGTTCTGGGGCGAAACAGGCGGCTGTATCGGCGAGACCTGCGCTGCACTGCTTATCCTCGGCGGACTTTTCCTTATCGCCACAAAGGTGATCTCTGCCGCAACGCCTGTTGCTTTCATAGGCTCGTTTGCGCTGCTGACACTGCTCTACACGGGCAGTACGGTCGAGACCGTCTACGGCGTGCTCGCGGGCGGACTTCTCATAGGCGCGTTCTTTATGGCTACCGACTATGCGACCACTCCGCTTACAACAAAGGGCAAGGTCGTTTTCGGCATAGGCTGCGGACTTATCACATTTATTATAAGAAATTTCGGAAGCTTCCCCGAGGGAGTTTCATTCTCCATACTGCTTATGAACCTGCTTACGCCCTACATCGACAAGCTGACAAAAGCGTCTCCCTTTGGAGCGAAGAAGCCTGTCAAGGCGAAAAGCTGACGGAAAGGAGAGTATGATATGTTCAATGAAAAGATAAAGCCGCCCCTTGTGCTGACACTGATATGCCTTATCGCCTGCGGACTTCTTGTGGCGGCATACGAGGCTACCTACACCGATACAACAGGCGTTATCACCGACAAGCTTACCGCGGGACTTACCGAGCTGTACGGCTCTGCGGAGGGCTTTGAAATGCTTAAAAATGACGACGGAACAGTGCTGACCTACGAGGGTGTTACTTCTGTGCTTTGGGACGGAGAAAACGCCGCATTTGAAATTACCGCGGACGGCTACTCCACAGGCGGACTTCACGTTCTGGTTGGCGTCGGCTCAAACGGCGCGGTCAGCGGAGTTTCCATAATGACAATAGGCGAGACCCCCGGCTTGGGTACAAAGGTGCAGAACCCCGACTTCCTTAATCAGTTCAGGGGAGTTCGGTACTCCGACACCGTGACTGAGGAAGCCGCTCCCGTAAAAGCAAAGGCGGTTTGGGGAACAACGTCACAAATAAAAAATCTGGAGATAGAAAGACAGCTTGAAGGAAGTTCCGCAAGCGGCTTTACCCTTGACGCGGTAACGGGCGCGTCCTATTCCTCAAACGGAATGTACACCGCCGTAAAAACTGCGCTTTCCGCATACGAGAACATGGGCATGGATGCATATTTTGCCCCTACTCTTGGGTACAAGGAAAATCCGGTCTCCCTCACAGGCACTGAGGAAACAGTTACTGAGGAAACGAAAGGAGCTGACGAGTAATGGCTGAAAAGAAAAGCGGTCTTTACGAGCTGACAAAGGGTATCATCAGGGAAAACCCCACACTTGTCACTCTTCTTGGAATGTGTCCCACGCTGGCTGTAACGACAATGGCTTCAAACGGCATAGGCATGGGTCTTGCAACAACCTTTGTACTGGTATGCTCCAACGCGGCTATATCGCTGCTGAAAAACGTTATACCCAAAGCCGTGCGTCTGCCCTGCTTTATCGTGGTAATCGCAAGCTTTGTTACGCTTATCGAATTTATTTTAAAGGGATACATTCCTGCTCTCTACGACAGTCTGGGACTGTTCCTGTCCCTTATCACCGTAAACTGTATCATTCTGGGACGCGCTGAGGCATTCGCTTCAAAGAACGGCGTTTTCCGCTCCATACTTGACGGTCTCGGCATGGGACTTGGCTTTACTCTTTCCCTGTTCACAATGGGTTCTGTCCGCGAAATTATCGGTACGGGTCAGTGGATGGGCTTTGACCTGCATCTGCCTGTGACCATGACGATGTTCATAATGCCCGCGGGAGGCTTCTTTACGCTGGGCATGGTAATCGCAATTGTCAACAAGATAACAAAGAAAAAGCCGCCGCAGGAAATTGGCTGTGCAAACTGTCCCAACGCGGCAAGCTGTCCCACCTTTAACAAGGGAAATTCCGATAAAAAGGAGGCTGCCGCACAATGAAAAGCTTGCTTGTAATTCTTTTAAGCGCAATATTTGTTGACAACTTTGTACTGTCAAAATTCATGGGTATCTGTCCGTTTCTTGGAGTGTCCAAAAAGCTTGACAGCGCGGCTGGCATGGGCGCTGCCGTTACCTTTGTAATGGTCTGCGCAACGCTGTGTACATATCCGATCTATATGTTCATACTTGTCCCAATGGGACTGGAGTACCTTAAAACAATCGCGTTTATCCTGATAATTGCGCTGTTCGTTCAGCTCGTGGAAATGATACTCAAAAAGAAAGTTCCCTCGCTGTACAGCGCGCTTGGAGTTTTCCTGCCGCTTATCACCACCAACTGCGCGGTGCTGGGCGTTACCATTCTCAATATCGACAACAGCTACACTCTTGTTCAGTCAGTTGTAAACTCTCTCGGTGCGGGACTTGGCTTTACGCTTGCACTGCTTATATTCAGCGGAGTTCGTTCCCGCGTAAACGCCGCGGACGTTCCCGAGACCTTTAAGGGAGTTCCCGCAACGCTTATTGCCGCTTCCATAGTATCGGTAAGCTTCATGGGCTTTTCGGGAATGTTCGGCTAAGCGGGGCGGGGAGCCCCCGCGGGCTGAGTCACCCCCACGGAGGGATTCTGCCATACCTGAACTTTATCATGCCCCCTCAAGGGGGCGGGTTACAAAGCAGATAAATTTTTTGCTTCCTGTATCTTAAAGTCTTGCCTCTTATAGGAGCGGGGAGCCCCCGCGGGCTGAGTCACCCCCACGGAGGGATTCTGCCATACCTGAACTTTATCATGCCCCCTCGAGGGGGCGGATTACAAAGCAGATAAATTTTTTGCTTTTGTATCTTAAAATCTTGCCTCTTATAGGAAAGGAATAATGATTATGTCAACATATATTCTGCCCATGCTTGTTTTCGGAGCTATCGGTCTGGTTGCGGGAGTTCTGCTTACCGTCTGCTCGAAGATCTTCGAGGTAAAAACCGACGAGAGGGTCGAAGCGGTCAACGAGATACTGCCGCAGGTAAACTGCGGCTCATGCGGATTTTCGGGCTGCGCGGACTATGCCGCCGCTATCGTTAAAAACGGCGTACCCACAAATATGTGCAAGCCCGGCGGCCCCGAATGCTCAAAGAAAATTTCCGAGATAATGGGTATAGACGAAATGACCGTTACTCCGCAGGTTGCCGTGGTGCTGTGCAACGGCGACTGCAACGCTACCGAAAGCAAATTCACTTTTAACGGAGTACAGTCCTGCAAGGCGGCAAACCGTTTCTATAACGGCTCGGAGGTCTGCACGCACGGCTGTCTCGGCTTCGGGGACTGCGCAAGGGTCTGTCCGCAGAACGCCATAATCGTGCGGGACGGTCTTGCACGTGTGGATAAATCCAAGTGTATCGGCTGCGGACTTTGCACAAAAGCGTGTCCCGACAAGCTGATAGTGCTTCGCGATATCGACAAGAAGATCGACGTCTGCTGTTCCTCCACGGATATCGGAAAGATCGTGCGGAGCGTGTGCAAAAGCGGCTGTATCGGCTGCAAGCTGTGCGAGAAAAAGTGCGAGCACGACGCTGTTCATGTGGAAAACAATCTTGCCCGCATCGACTATTCCAAATGCACCGCCTGCGGAGCCTGCGCGGAAGCGTGTCCCACAAAGGCGATACGCAAGTGCGACGGAGTATACGAGACGGTAAAATAAATTTATAACTTCAAGCATTTTTCTGCGCCGTGCGGACGGTTTGACACGTCCTGTCGGCGCAGTTTTTATTTTTCGCAAAACAGCCGCCCGCACAAACGCAGACGGCTGTTGTTTTTGTTGCAGGACGTAGATTCAGCCTTTGCCCTCGGCCTTCTGCTCTTCTTGGAGAACGTCCATGCGTTCGGAAATTTTACCCTTCCGCTCATCGGACAGCGAGCGAAATTTGTTGATCAGCTCGGTTTCCTTTTCCGGCAGATCGGACTTGTTCAGACCCTTTTTGTTGTTTGTCCTGCCCGCGATGTAGTCAAGCGACACGCCGTACCGCTCCGCAAGCGCGATCGCGCAGTGAAAGGGTATCTCCCGCTTGCCGCTTTCGTAAAGCTGATACTGCTGACGGGTTATACCGAGTACCTTTCCCGCCTGTTCCTGGTTCATATCCGCGTCCTCACGCAGGTCTTTCAGTCTTTGGTAATAATGCACACTTTGACCCCATTTCGTTTGTATAATAATTAAATTATACCACTGACATTCATTTGTATGCTTGACTTGCATTTATTAGTGTGCTATAATTAGTTATAGCATTTGAACAAATGCACTAAAGAAAGGGGGCAGCGTTATGACTGCGGTGCTTGTAATATTCGGACTTGTCGTTTTTTTGTTTTTAGTATTTGTGAACATGAAGCTGTCCCGCGGAATGGTTGAAGCGGCAAACGACAAGGGCTACTGCGACAACGACCTGTTTATCTTTTACATATGCTTTTTCCTCGGCGTGCTGGGGTATATGTACGTCGCTGCGCTCCCCGACCTGAAGCTGCGGGAAATGCTTGCGGAAAGTGAACGTCTCCGAGGAGAAACGGAAGAACAGTAAAGCGTTTATTCGGGTGCAGAAAACTTTGGCTTCCAAAAAATTCGGGAACAATTCCCTGTAATAAACCCTCCGCCCCACGGCATAAAATAACTGTAATATTACTAATTCCAATTACCAATTTAATTGGTAATCAGGATTTAAAGCGGGCGGGTGCGATGGATAAAAAAACTGTCAGAACCATATTTTTTACGGCTCTTCTTGCGGCTGTGCCTATTGCCGCCGCAGTCAAGCCCGAATTTTTCGCGGGACTCATCTCCAAAGCCGCGGGACTTCTCATGCCCGTTTTTCTCGGCGTGGCCATTGCCTTTGTAATGAACATTCCCGTGTGCTGGTTCAGGAAGCATTTTTCCCGCATTTTCAAGCGTGCGGGAGACAAAACCCTCTCCGCACTGTCGGTCACCTCGTCCTATTTGCTTCTGCTTGCCATTGCGGCGGGGATAGTGTGGATAATCGTTCCCCAGCTTATTTCAAGCGTAAAGCTGTTCGCGGACAATTTTGACAGGTACTATGACAACTTCATGGGATACTGCACAAGGCTTGAAAACCGCGACGAGTTCGGCATATTCTGCGCCCTTAAGGAAGCAGTCGCGGGTCTCAGCGGACGTATCCCCAAAATGCTTGAAAGGACTTACGACAAGACCTACGACCTTGCTTCGGGGATCGCAAATGTACTGATCGGATTTGTGATATCAATTTATATCCTTATCGGCAAAAGCGATATCCGCCGCTTCACCGCAATGGCGGTAAAACGGTTCACGGGAGAGCGTTACGAGACCGTGAAAAAGCGTTACCGAATGGTGTTCGATATATTTACCCGCTTTGTCAGCGGACAGATCACCGAGGCCGTGATTTTAGGCGTGCTTTGCTTTGCGGGCATGAAGCTTTTCCGCTTCGAGTACGCCCTGCTGATAAGTACAATGATCGGCGTGACCGCGCTTATACCTGTTGTCGGCGCGATAATCGGAACTATCCCGTCGGCGCTGCTTCTGTTTCTGATAAGTCCCATGCGGGCGGTGTGGTTCGTGGTGTTCATTATAGTTTTGCAGCAGCTGGAAAACAATCTCATTTACCCAAGGGTTGTGGGAAAAAGTCTGGGCATACCGCCTCTGCTGGTGCTTTTGGCAATACTTCTCGGAGCGGGAATAGGCGGCGCGGCAGGGATACTTCTCGGAGTACCGCTTATGTCCCTCGCCTATGCAGTGGTGCAGGAGAAGATGTGCGAATCCATGTGTCCGTCAGACCAAATGCCAGAACAAATATAAACATACGGCAAAGGAGAATTTTCCTTTGCCGTTTTTCTGTCGATAAATTTTGATTTAACGCACTATCGTGCGGGTTCTTAGGCGGCGAAGCCGCCGACTAAAGCTGGTCGAGCTGAGCCCAGCTCGCAGAAGTCCAGAGGGCGGAGCCCTTTGGTCGCCGCCCGCAGGCGGCGAAATCGCCTTTCGTCCGAAACGGTGAAAGGGGTGAGAAATGCGACAGCATTTCGAGGGGGAGCGGACACGACCGCTCCCCCTTCTTGCGGCTTTAAACAAGATGTATCTCCAAAACGTCACAGTGTGACG
>JAAVHL010000068.1 GCA_014799735.1 Ruminococcus sp. | reverse complement strand
TTCGGTGGTGTTTATTGGAGGCCCGCCGTCGATAGGCTGACCGATAGCGTTTATGATCCTGCCTACAAGCTCGCTGCCCACGCCCACCTGAAGCTGTTTTCCCGTGTTGTCAACAATAGAGCCGGGACCTATTCCCTCTATATCGGTATAGGGCATAAGCATTACCTTGCCGTTGTTGAAGCCGACTACCTCGCCGTAAATGAACCTGTCGGAGAATCTGCCGCCCTCGCCCTTGCGGTAAATGCGGCACACGTCTCCGATATTGGCTTCGGGGCCCGACGCTTCAATGGTCATACCGATTATCTTTTCAATTTTGCCTTGATATCTGAACAAATCCGCCTGCTTGGCGGCTTCGCGTACAGCTGCAAAATTCATACTATCTATTACTCCGCGTTTTCCGCCGCATTGCTGCGCGGCTTGGTTTTTCTGCCCGACTTAGCTGTCTTTGGAGGCGCTTCTTCAGCAGCGGGTTCTGCCTCTGCCGTTTCATCAGCCGTCTCTGCCGCCGCTGTTTCCACTACTGTTTCCGCAGCCGCTTCCGCACCGATTTCCGCTGCCGCTTCCATCATTGCTTCCGCGCTTGCTTCAGCATCTGTCTCCGCTCCTGCTTCAGCCATAAGCTTAGCCATCAGAGCCGCCGCCTCGTCCTCGGTCAGTTGAGGTTCTTCCTTCGCAGCCGCTCCGCCCGCCATAACATCAGCCATAACGTCGGCAAAGCTTTCCTGTTCAGGAAGCTCTTCCTGCACAAATCCGACAGCTTCCGCCGCTCCGGCAATTTCCGTCTGTTCAGCGTTTTCCGCCGTTTCAGCAGCTATTGCAGCTTCGGCAACTTCAGCCGCTTCGGCAGACTCCCTGAGACTTTCGGCTGGAACAGCGTCCGAAGCTATATCAAAGGAAGCCTCCGCTATATCCGACCCGTCGTTCTCGCCGCGTGTCGTCCTGAGTATCTCCTTAAGGAATTCAAGCTGCGTAGGAACGCCCGCGTCCACTATCTCGGAGCCGTTGTCCTCGATAACGGTACCCTCTTCCGCGTCCTCGTCAAACTCGATCTCCACCTCGGGGATAAAAGGAATGATATCCTTTATAAGCTTCTCGTCGGTCTTGAATCTTTCGGTAATGCCGTCCTCGGCAAGAGTTATTTTGATATAGTCCGAATTGCGGAAATTCTTAGCCGCCTCGGCAATAATTCCCTCAATTACCTGCGGGTTAGTCCTCAGCTCGGTGCGGACGATCTTGTTCACAAGCTCGAAAACGGTAGTCCGCATTTCCTCCTCGGCAGAGATGTAGTAAGCTTCTTTTCGGGAATTTATCTCCGAAAGCAGTCTGCCCGAAGCGTCGATGTACTTGCTGTACTTTTCAAGCGACTCTTTTCTGCCGTCTTCAAAGCCCTCATTGAAGCCCTCTTTTTTTGCCTGCTCCTTGAGCATTGCGCACTCCCTCTGGGCTTTTTCCATGATAGCCATAGTGTCTGCTTTTGCCTTTGCGGAAATGCTTGCCGCTTCGCTTCTGCCCTGCTCCAGTATCTGAGCGCGCTCCTGCTCCAAGGCCTCGGAGCGCTCTGCAAGTATCTGTGAAAGCTTTGTTTCCACCGCTTCATTTATGCGGCGTTCCTCCTCGGCTTTCTCTCTGGCTTTTTCCTCCTCGGCGCGTCTGCGCTGTTCCTCGGCGGAAATGATCTCTCCCGTCTCCTCGTCCTCGCCGGGCAGATATACAGTATTATCAATTTTTACCGGCTCGCCCACGCTGTAGGCGGGAACATATCCATAGCCTCCATAGCCATAGCCTTTAACGATTTTAAGCAATGATCTCGTCCTCTCCGCCCTTGCCTATAACAAGCTCGCCTTCTTCTTCCAGATGCCTGATGATACCGACGATCCTCTGCTGAGCCTCGTCAACATCACGCATACGAACGTTATGCAGGTATTCGATCTCCTGCTGTATGGACTCCTGCATTCTCTGAGGCATATTCGCATAAAGCGTAGCCGCAACCTCCGCGTTGGAGCCCTTGATAGCCACCGCAAGATCCTTTGTCTCCACGTCTCTGATGAAACGCTGAATGGACATAGAATCCAGGGAAAGAATATCCTCGAATACGAACATCTTCTTTTTGATCTCGTCTACCAGAGCGGGATCTCTCGTGGACAGCTCGTCGAATATGTACTTCTCCGTACCGCGGTCCACCTTGTTGAGGACGTCCGCCACGTAGTTGATACCGCCGACCTCCGTAAGGTCCATGGAAACAACCGCCGCAAACTTTCTCTCCAGTGTGGATTCAATAGCCTTGATAGTTTCCGGCGAAGCGGATTCCATCTTGGCAATTCTCTCTACTACCTCCACGCGCTTCTCCTTGGGAAGCTCCTGAAGAACCAGCGAAGCCTGGTCCGAATTTACGTATGAAAGCACCAGAGCGATAGTCTGGGGATGCTCGTTCTGAATGATGGCAAGCAGGTTCTTGTAGTCCGATTTTCTGACAAACTCGAACGCCTTTGTCTGCATGGATTTGGAAACCTTGTCCATGAGCTTCTGCGCCAATTCGGGGCCGTAAGCCTTTTCCAGAACGGAACGGGCGTAGTCTATGCCGCCCTCGGTGATGACCTTCTGGGTCAGACAAAGCTCGTAAAATTCGTTCAGCACCTCGTCCACCGCGGCAATGTCCATATAGGGCAGACTGGAGACCTCGAACGTAAGCTTTTCTACCTCGTCGTCGTTAAGTCTTTTGTAAACGCCGGCTGCATTTTCTGCACCTATCGAGGTGATAACGACCGCAGCCTTCTGCAAATAGGTAAGCTCTTCAACATCAGACATCAGTTGTCATCCTCCTCTTTCATCCAGTTTTTAAGCAGCTGAGCAACAATTTCGGGACTGTACTTTGCAAAGTCGCTGATCTCTCTTCTGATAACGACCTCCTTGGTCTCGATCTGATCGTCCGTAAGGCTGGGAACTTCCACGGGCTCGCCTGCTTCGCTGAATGTGAACGTATCCACAGGCTCGCTTCCGTCCGTAACCAGACCGCTGGTCTCGATGATCTGCTGCTCGAAAGCCTTTCTCTTTTTCTTTGCGTTGCTTGAAAGAACTGCCATGATGATAAGTATAACAAGAATAAGTATAAGTACGATAGCGCCCACAAGAATAAGCTGATTAAATGTAAGACCGAACAGATATGTGGGAATAACGCCCGAATCGGGAAGATTGGGATCGTATTTGGGAAAGTTTCCGACTGTTACCACACGCTCCAGCTCGTCGGGATTTACCGTACCCGAATTTCCCACCAGACTTACCAGAAGCTCTCTGTCGTACTCGGACAGATAATCGCGGTAAACCACAACCGAAATGGAAAGCCCGTCGATACTGTAGCCCACCTTCTGACCCTGTTCCTTGTAGGTATCCACAAGATATGTATTGGAGATCGAATCCTCAGTCCATGCGCCGGTGCCGTTGGTATCACCCGTAGGGTAGGTGTCGTCCGCATTTCCCTCCAGACCCACAATGCCGCCGTCAACGGTAGTGCCGCCGGAAGCGTTTGACGCGTCCGCGTGCTGAAGCACACCGGTGTTGTTGTTGTCCTCGGGTCTGTAGTCGGTGTTCTCGTAGACCTGCGAATCGAAGTTGAGCACCATATTTACCGCAACGGAAACTCCGTCGTCGCCGTAAGCGGGGATCAGCATTTCGAGTATCTTGTTCTTGATACTGTTTTCAAGGTTGGTCTTGAGAGCCAGCTTGCGTGTCTCCTCAAGCACCAGGTCATAGTCGTCCTGAGCGTTTGCTATCTGAGGTATATTGTTGCCGTCAACGATCATGATATTTTCGTCGGTAAGTCCGGGCCAGCCGAACTTAACAATATGAGTAATACCCATGATCTGCTTGTTTGACAGCTTTTCAATGCCGTCCAGATGAACGGATACCGAAGCCGTAGGCTGCTGCCTCAGCGAGGGGATAACGGTATTCTTCTGCTCGGGATCGGTCAGCGTAACGGTCGCCTTGCTGATATTATCCGCAGCGCTTATGATCGCGCCCAGTCTGTTTTCAACGTCGATCCTTTCGTAGTACCTCGCCTCTGTCTCGGTAGAGGTCATACCCAGCTTGTTTATAAGGTTCGGGTAACCCGTACCGCTTTTTGGGTATTCCTGCTGCGCGAGCTGGATAGCTATAGTGTTTTCCGTGCCGCTGAGAACGGTAATAGTGCCGTTTGAGAGCTTAGCCTCATAGCCCATTCCCTCTATCAGGGTGACCATCTCGGCAGCCTCCTGAGTTTCCAGTCCCTCATAGAGGACGACGTAATCCTTTTTGTTAAGGATCGCCGTTATAATAACCGCCGCCAGGATAATGCAGACTATGATCGCTATGTAAGCGAATCTTCTCTTTTTATCCTGAGCCTCCCAGAACTGGGTAAAAGACTTTACAAGCTTTTCAGCCTGATCTTTCATCGCCATTGTCCGAATTTTCCTTCCTTATCGTAATGCGTGCGAACGACGCCGTATGTGGGGAAGCCGCTTCCCCGGGTAAAAGTGTTCACGAACTGAAAACGGAAAGCAAATCAGCCGTGATTTGCTTTTGTCCGCATTTCGTTAAAATTACATTGACATCTGTATGATCTTGTCGTAAGCGTTGACCACCGCGTCCTTGACCGCAACGAACGTATCCACCGCAACGGAAGCCTTGGTCATGTTGTTATAAATGGTATGCAGATCGTCGATCTCGCCCATAGCGAGACGGAGCGAATCCTCCTGAACCACTCTCTGGGTCTCCTGCACCTCTGAGAATATCTCCTTGAAAACGTCGGAGAACTGGGGCTTATCCTGATCCTGAATGCCCGCAGCGTTATTGTCCTCGAAGAGAGACTCGATCGGTCTCATGGAGCTGTTGATAGGTACTATAAACATATGTAAGAACTCCTTTATTTTATGTAGCTTATCTGCCGTTAAGGGACATTGCCTTAGTCAGCATAGCCTTTACAGCCTTATAGGCTGAAATGTTCGCCTCATAGGAACGCTGGGTCGCCAGCAGATCCATCTGCTCCTTGGAATTGTCCACGTTGCTCTTGTAGATGTAGCCGTCCTCGTCCGCAAGGGGGTTGTCGGGATCGTAAACGGGAACGAAGGGAGCGTCGTCGTCAACAACGTCCACCACCGTAACGCCCGCATTCTTGAAGCGGTTCTGCCGTCCCAGGTAGTAAACGCCCCTGTTGTATTTTACTCCCGTGTTGTTTTCGGACATTCTCGTGTACTGATCCAGCACGTCGCTGAATTTTTTCTTTTCCGAAAAGATAACGAGCTGACGGCAGTAGGGGTCGCCGTCTGGGGAGGTGTTGTAGGTGTTCTGATTGGCAATGTTCTGCAAAATTATGTCAGACCTCAGTCTCTGCGCCGAAAGCGCCGATGTGCTTATATCGAGGGAGCTTATGAAAGCCATAGCCGAACCGTCCTTTCAAAATAAAATCTACCTTGCGGTATTATCTCCATTACTTGGAGACCGCCTTTCTTATCATCTGATAGTTGTTGTTAAGGTAATCGGTCAGGGCGCTGTACTGATACTGAGCGTCCGCCAGAGCCGACTGTTCCTTTTCCATGTCAACGTTGTTTCCGTCGAGTATCTGATTTGTGTTGGTCTCGTATCCTGTAGTCACCGTCAGGCGGAGATGTCCGTTCTCATCAAAGGGGCTTACGTCCTTATGATACAAGCCGTCCTTTATTCCGTCATGGTAACGGCACTTGCATTTTTCCTTGAGGATAAGACCGAACTCCACGGTTTTCGCCTTATAGTCCGGCGTATCGCTGTTGGAGATATTATGCGTAATGACCCGCTGCTTGTACCATGTAGCGTCCAGCGCCTGTTCAGCCAAATTGTGAGTAACACCGTCAAAAAGACCCATATATGTACCAACCTTTCCCGGCGGAAAGCCGACTTGAATCTAAAAATAGAAACACTTATCCATACTTATTTAATATTAGTATATAACATTTCCGAAAAAAAAACAAGTATTAAGAAAAAATTTTCCCGAACAAAGCGTAAAAATTTTAATGATATTTCTATTAAAATTCCCTAAACATCACAAAAAATTTTCCGTGCCGCCAAAATTTCGAGTATACTATCGCGTATTTTTGTGCATTTTATACAAAAACATTGGATTATACACTTTGGAGTAAGGGGAAATATTTTATACAAATTGTTAATAAAGCAAATTTTTCCTATTATAAAAGGGAGAAATTTCCTCAAAAATTTTTCTTTTTCATAGTATTTTCTGCGAAATATTGCGGTCTCCCGACGCCTGATCGAAAGACCGCAAATCATTTTCGGATATATTATGCCATAAGCTTGACCATGACCGCTTTCTGTGCGTGGAGACGGTTTTCCGCTTCCTCGAAGATCTCGTTCGCGTGAGCCTCGAATACCTTTTCGGTGATCTCCTCCTCGCGGTGAGCGGGCAGACAGTGCTGCACCATAGCGTCAGACTTTGCCGCCGCCATTATCTCATCGTTGATCTGATAGCCCTTGAAAGCGATCTTCCTCTTCTCGGCTTCGCCCTCCTGACCCATGGACGCCCACACGTCTGTGATAAGCACGTCCGCGTTCTCCGCCGCCTTTATAGGAGAATCGGTCAGCTCGAAGCAGTTGTAATCCTTTGCAAATTCAAGCACCTGCGGGTCGGGACGGTATCCCTCGGGACAAGCCGCCGAAACGGACATTCCCGCCTTCAGGCAGCCCACGATAAGGGAATTCGCCATATTGTTTCCGTCGCCGATAAAGCACATTTTAAGGTCGTCGAACTGACCCTTGAACTCGCGTATAGTCATAAGGTCTGCAAGCACCTGACAGGGGTGGCTGAAATCCGTCAGACCGTTTATTACGGGAATATTTCCGTATTCGGCAAGATTCTCCACTTCCTCCTGCTTGTAGGTGCGGATCATGATGCCGTCAAGATAGCGTGAAAGCACGCGGGCGGTGTCCTGAACAGGCTCGCCCCTGCCTATCTGGAGGTCGGAAGCCGACAGGAACAGCGCGTGTCCCCCAAGTTGATACATACCCGTCTCAAAGGATACCCTTGTGCGGGTGGACGCTTTCTGGAAGATCATTCCCAGCGACCTGCCCTTAAGGTGGGGGTGGGGGATGCTGTGCTTCAGCTCGTATTTGAGCTGGTCGGCAAGATTGAGAATGTCAATGATCTCCTCCTTTGAGAGATCGAGCATTTTAAGCAAGTGTTTCATTTGTATCTCCTCCTGATAACTGAATGGTTTTTATTTATTTTATTTTTTGACCTTAGCCATAAATTCTTCAACGGTCTTGTTGAATCTTGAAGCAAACTTAAAGGGGATATTGTTAGCCGCGCCGTCCCACATATCGTACTCGCAGTGAGGGTTTCTCCGCGCAAGATCCCGGACGGATTTTCTTATATCCAGCGCCTCCTTTATCCCGCACAGCGCAAGCAGGGGCATATCCACCTGATCGTAAGCGGGGTAATCGTCAAGCTGCAGGCCGTTGTCGATAGCGGCAAGAATGGAGTTCATTGACACGCTTTTGCAGTACTCCTCATGCTCCTGACGCTCGCCCTTGTCAAGACCCATGGCAATGCTGTCCAGACCTATTTTCAGCTTGTTTCTGGACATCTTCTCGTTGTCCGACTGCTGCTTCATAAGCTTTTCCACCTCATCAATGGACTTTATCAGCCAAGGACTTACCATAATAGCCCCGTTGAAGCATTCCCCGTGGTCGCATATCAGCGGCAGACAAAGCTGCGCTCCCAAAGCAAATCCCATAAGCGTGACCTTTCTGCCAAGGCTTTCCGCATATTCCGCAAGCTGCGATACCGCAAGCTCCGCGGAAAACGTGACCTGGCTGTTCCGTCCGAAGCCGGGCAGGTGGGGGATTATCAGGCAGTAATTCTTTGAAAGCTGGTCGTACTGCTTTGAAAAGCTGTGTACGAAATTCGAGCCGTGCAGACAGAGAATAATCGGGTTAGAGTCGTTGCCGTATTTTTCGTAATAAATCATAGCGACCTCCTGAGAATTTCAATTCCCGTATCTATTTCATCGTAGGTTATGTTAAGCGGCGGCAGAAGTCTCAGCTTATCCTTTGCGGTCAGAACCAGCAGACCGTTTTCAAAGCATCTCCCGCAGACCTCGGAAGCGGACTTGTCTTTAAGCCGTATGCCCAGCATAAGACCCAAGCCGTCCACGCCCTCCACATCGGGTATCTCCGCAAGCTTCTTTCTGAAATATTCTCCCTTAGCGCGGACTTCATCAAGGAAGCCCTCCGAGGAGACTTTGGTCACCACCGCAAGTCCTCCCGCGCAGGCAAGTGGATTTCCACCGAACGTAGAGCCGTGAGTGCCCTTTGTAAGCACGTCTCCGCACTTTTCGTCCGCAAGGCATATTCCCACGGGAACGCCTCCCGCAACGCCCTTTGCGAGAGTTGTAATATTGGGTTTAACTCCGAACTGCTCCGACGCAAGGAACGTGCCCGTTCTTCCCGCGCCCGTCTGAACCTCGTCGGCAATAACGAGAATGTCCTTTTCCGCGCATATCTTAAAGAGTTCGTCCACATAGGCTTTGTCCAGCGGATTTACTCCGCCCTCGCCCTGAACAAATTCTATCATCACCGCGCAGACTGTATTGTCAATTTTATTCCGCAGGTCGTCAGTATTATTCGTCTCCGCGTTCAGAAATCCCTCGGTAAAGGGGAAAAAGTAGTTGTGGAAAACGTCCTGACCAGTAGCGGAAAGAGTTGTCAGCGTTCTTCCGTGAAAGCTGTTTGTCAGAGTGATGATGTTATAGCGTTTAGCGTCCTTTCCGTATTTGTCAAAGGAATACTTTCTTGCGATCTTGATCGCGCACTCGTTAGCCTCCGCGCCGCTGTTGCCGAAAAACATTTTGTCGTAGCCCGTGACTTCTGAAAGCTTCGCCGCGAAGTCCGCCTGTACTTTCGTGTAGTAGTAGTTGGACGTATGCTGTACCGCTCTCGCCTGCCTGCACACCGCGTCCGCCCAGTCCTCGTCGCAGTAGCCGAGAGAGTTTGTTCCGATACCGCTGCCGAAGTCGATGTAAAGCTTGCCGTCCTCGCCCGAAGCGGAGCGTCCCTCGCCCTTTTCCAGAACCAAGGGATAGCGTCCGTAAGTGCCCATAACGTGTTCGTTGAATTTTTCTATAGTATTCATGCTGTTGACCCTTTCAATCAGTGTAATTTCTAATTATATCATTTTAATGTGAATATTTCAAGTGCCGGGAAAAATTTCTTCCGTTTTGCCTTTCACGTTGATAAACGTATTGTAGTTTTCCGTTAAGCCGCTCAACAAACCGAAAGCTTAACGTCTGTTAAAAATCTCTGTCAAACTCGGTCACAGTCCCGCGGTTAAGCTCGTCATTATATATGTCCGACTCGAAAAATCTTCCGCCGCAAGCATTCTTTAAATATCCTTTTTTTAATTCCATAGCCATAAATGCCGAATAATTATAGCCTTCAGCATCGGATACGCCATATATTTCCGCCTCTTTAAAACCAAACTGAGGATAGTATTCCGGTCTGCCAAAAAACAGAATAGCGCCGTAATCAAGTTCTTTTGCTTTCTCTATCATTGCCCGAATAAGCGCTTTGCCAACGCCTTGACGCTGATATTCGGGCTGTACGCTCAAAGGCCCGAAATTAAGAACGGGAAGTTCACAGTTTTCCGTTCTTACAACAGCCTTGCTGCAAATAATATGCCCGACTATTGTTCCGTTTTTTAGCTGAGCAACCAAACTCAGTTCAGGAATACCGTCACGGTGTCTTAACTCATGAACCATCCAATGTTCGTAAGGGCAGCCAATTTGACCGCGCGTTACTCTGTCAGGATAGTTAAATGCCGCTCTTGTTATTTCTTCTACTTTTTGATAATCTTTTTCTTCTTCCAGCCTAACCGTTATATTTTCTGTCTCCATATAGAACTCCTCCTTACTGCGCCAATTATATCACTGTCAATTTTTAATTTCAAAGGGACAAAAATTTCCTCCGGATTTCGCTCAGTACCCCATATCCTTAAGCTCCGAAACGATACGGACATACTCCTCTCTCGGGTCGTAGCCCTTGAAGTCCTCACGGGCAAGGTCAATGGTGTCCCCGTGGGAAATGCCCCTTACGCCTTTGCTTTCGTACACGCCTTTGAAATTTCCCCACTTTGCGGACTCGACCGTAACAAGCCCGTCGTTCCTGCCGAATTTTTTCAGCAAAAGATATGTAAACGAAAGCAGTCCGAAGCTTAACGCGTTTTTCATCACCGAAGCATAGCTCTGGTAATAGACCTTTTCCGAGTCGGGAACTTCTTCATTGAACCTTTCCGCATAGTCGCTGTTGAACTGGTGACACGCCGTATAGAAGTCGGGGTCAGCGTCCCCGAAGCCCTTGAACCGTCTGTTCATAAAGTCGGCAACCTTTCGGTAAAAGCTGTCGGGAAGCTTATTGGCCAAGTCTGTAACCTGCGAGCCGCGGTGAGGAGTTCCCACCGTGGTAAGCGTGGCGACCTTGTCATCTATACCAAGCTTTGCTATAGCGTAGCGTGAATCCAGTCCTCCCTTTGAATGAGCAATAATATTGACCTTTCCGCAGCCTGTTTCCTCGGTTATCTCCAGAACTCTTTTACGTATTTCCTCCGCGTTCACCGCAACGGTCGCGCAGGCCTCCTGATTGCCGTAATAAAGCTTCGCGCCGTTTTTGATAAGCTCCTTGGGAATGCGTCCCCAGTAGTTGAAGTACCGCCAGTCCCGAAAGCCCAGACCGTGTACCAGCAGTATTGGGTATTTGGTCGCGCAGACCTGTGATTCTACCCTTTGACTGTCACAGGCGGCGCGGGTGGTCTCGTAGTCGTACTCGGCTTTTGCGGCGTTGTACATTGAAATAAGAGCGAATATTCCCACAACAGGTATTGGAAGCAGAAAAAACGTAACGATACGCTTTACAATGCCGAGCCGTCTGCACAGGAACGCTATGCGGATAATTCCGTTAAAACCGTAGCCCAAAACAATAAGTCCCGCAATGACGGTGTCCCATATCCATACAGATTTGGGTATGTCCCAGAAAATAATTTTTATGGCAAATATGTACCATACCGTCTGAATAACAAGTGAGAACGCCGTCCATTTCAGCAGTATCTTTCCGCCGTACATTGCCCTTATACGGACGTTTACTTCGCTTTTGTCAAATCTGACCTTATAGGGCTTTACGGCGATACGCAGCATACAGTACAGCATAAGTCCGCCCAGTATAACGCACATAAGGACGATCGGAACCAAGCTTTCCCGCAGACTGTCTCCCAAACAGATAAGAAGCCACAAAAGCATGAACACGTGAGGAAAAACGTTCATGACAATAAGCTTGCCGAATATTCCGCACAGGGGAAACTTATCCAGCAGGTCGATTATCATTGCCGCCGCTCCCGCTGTAAACAGCGCAAAAATTATCAGCAGCTCCATGCCGCACCTCCGAAAGCTTTAGATGAACTGCGTGCCGATACCCTCGTTTGAAAGCAGTTCAATAAGTATTGAGTGGGGAATTCTGCCGTCGATAATGCAGGTTTTTTTTACACCGCGGCGGACGGCCTCCACACAGCAGTCTATCTTGGGAATCATGCCGCCGCTGATAATTCCCTGCCGCTTCATAAAGGGAACTTCGCTTACCTGCACCGCGGGAATAAGGGTGTCCGCGTCGTCCTTGTCCCGGAGAAGTCCCGCAATATCCGTCATAAGGATAAGATTTTCCGCGCCAAGCTCTGCGGCAATTCTCGCCGCCGCCGTGTCCGCGTTGATGTTGTATGTCTGACCCTCCTCGTCGCAGGCAACCGTTGCGATTACGGGGACGTAGCCGTTTTCCAAAGCGTCGGTAATGGGTGTGGTATTCACGTTCACAATTTCGCCGACGTAGCCGAGGTCAACGTCGCTCTCCATTTTGTGGGCGGTAATCATCTGACCGTCAATTCCGCAAAGCCCGATAGCCCTGCCCTTGTGTTGTGTAAGGTGGGAAACAAGCTCCTTGTTTACCTTGCCTGCCAGAACCATTTTTACAATGTCCACAGTAGCCTCGTCGGTGTAACGCAAGCCGTTGATAAACTTGCTTTCAATGCCCACCCTTTTCAGCATATCGTTGATCTCGGGACCTCCGCCGTGTACCAGAACTACCTTTACGCCGACCAGCGAAAGCAGCACAATATCGCTCATAACGGCATTTTTAAGCTCCTCGTTTGTCATGGCGTTGCCGCCGTATTTTACAACAACTATCTTGCCGTTGTAACGCTGTATGTATGGCAGAGCGTCAATAAGCACCTTTGAACGTATTTCGTTTGATACCTTTATCTCGTTTATGTTCTGTGTATCCATTTCTTTTTTCCTCGCTTTATATATTCTTTTTATCAGGGGATATTACACATTTAATCAGCTTCTGTAGTCTCCGTTAATCTTAACATAATCATAAGTAAGATCACAGCCCCAAGCCGTCGCCGAAACCTCTCCGCTGTTAAGCCCGATAAGAATTTCTATCTCGTCCTCTTTTAGAATTTCCTCCGCCTTTTCCTCGGAGAAATCCACTCCCGCACCGTTACGGCATACGGCAAGTTTTCCCGACCTTGAAGCAATGTCAACGTCCACCTTATTGATGTCAAAATCTGCCTCCGCATAGCCTACGGCGCAGAGAATACGTCCCCAGTTTGCGTCCTCGCCGAACATGGCGCACTTGAACAGCGGCGAACGTATAACGCTTTTTGCAACAATAATTGCAGTATCCAAATCGGGCGCGGAGCTGCACACGCAGGTGATAAGCTTTGTCGCACCCTCGCCGTCCTTTGCAAGCATTATTGTAAGATTTTTCATTACCTGATAAAGCGCGTTTTTAAAGATCTGAAAATCATCATTTTCCGTAGTAATCTCGGTATTCCCCGCAAGTCCCGAAGCTATCAGCATACAGGTGTCGTTTGTGGACTGGTCGCCGTCCACGCTCAGACAGTTGTATGTAATTTTCACGATTTCCGAAAGAGCCTTTTGCAGCATTTCGGGGGACACAGCGCAGTCCGTTGTAATAAAATTCAGAGTGGTAGCCATATTCGGGTGTATCATTCCGCTGCCCTTAGCCATGCCGCCGAGATGACATTCTTTCCCACCCGCAACAAATTTTACAGCGTACTCTTTTTTCACCGTGTCGGTTGTCATGATAGCCGTTGCCGCCTCGGTATTTCCCTCATAGGAAAGCTTTTCCGCAAGCAGGGGAACGGCATACTTTATCGGCTCGATAGGCAATGTCAGACCGATAACTCCCGTTGAAGCAACAATGACCTGCTCCGCGGGAATGTTAAGAGCCTCGGCGGTAAGCCTGCACATTTCAAGAGCCTTTTCCTCGCCGTCGGCGTTGCAGGTGTTGGCATTGCCCGAATTTACAATTACGGCGCGAGCCTTTCCACCCGATTTTGCAAGGTTTTTCTTTGTAACAACAATAGGCGCGCCCTTGACCTTGTTTGAGGTGTAAACGCCCGCCGCATTGCATTCCACGTCCGCGAAAATCATGGCAATGTCATTCTTCTTATTGCTGATTGGGGACTCGTTCCCGTCGGGAAGTCCATGCTTGATACCGCAGTAAAGTCCGCTTGCTTTAAAGCCCTTTGCGGCGCAGATACCGCCGTTTATTGTTTCAAAATTTTCCATAGTAATCATACCTTCTTAAATATATTCAAAATTATGTATCTTCTTCGTCATCATCTGTATCAATTTCTTCAACATGAGTATTTCCGCCTAATGCCGTTGCCAAACCTGCAACTGCAGTTAAAAATACCCCTCCTGCTAATGCAGCCATTGCAAAAATCCATTTTTTATTTTCTGTATCTTTTTTATCCATTTTGTCAGCAATTTCTTTCATTTGTTCCATAATGTATTTTTTCTCATCAAATGAATGGGATTCATTTTCAAGTTCTTTTTGAAGAGAATTTATAATTGAATTGCATACATCATAGTACGCCTTTACACTTTCATTATTAGAAGCAATTCCTTTGTCTAAGGTGTCTTTGTATTCTGCAAGAATTTCTTTAGCTGCCTTAGCAAATTCGGGAAACTGCTCTAATGCCTTTTTAGCTACTTCAGGATCCATTCGATCAAGCATTGATGCTAAATCTATTACTTTTCCTTTTGTCAAATGTCTGAAGTCCGGAATATCAAGTTTTTTTAAAACCTGTTTTTCTGTTAATAAATTTCTCATAATAAAACCCTCCGTTATCTCACTCGCTTCCCAGCTCCCTCTGCACTTTCTTGGCAAGCTTCCCCACAACGTATTTGTAAGACCCGTCTATCATTCGCAGGATTTCCTCGTCGGGAACGCCGCCGTCCAATCTTACCGTGTTGAAATAAGGCTGCTGAACGGGTGGACAATGATACCCTCTTGTCACGCTGTCGGGGTATGCGGTTCGGTAAAAATCTCCTGTCATAGCGTCCCCGTTAAAGGTAAGCATGGGGACGCCTTTCAGCGAAAAAAGCTGTGCAAAAATCCGCTTTTTCACCTTGACGCAAACCGTTTCGTCTCCAAAGGGAAAGTCCTCATACGCGCCCTTTTTCGTCAGGCAGTATTCAAGAATTTTTTCATGTGTCATAAAAATCCACCTAATGTTAAGCAAATGCAAGCTTTCCCTTGGGTGCAGAAATTTCCCGTCCCATAAGCTTTGCAGTTTCTATCCATTCCTCAATTACTGTGTGGACGTTTTCAAGAGCCTGCTGCATTGTTTCGCCGTCCGCTGCGCAGCCCGAAAGCTCCGGGACTTCCGCAATATAGCTGTTGTCCTCGCTGCTCCAATAGAGAATTATTTCGTATTTATACATCGAAACTACCTCCAAGCCGCTCTACAAGATTTTACAGCAGACCCGTCGTCTCATCAATCCCCATCATAATATTCATGCACTGCACCGCCGCGCCGCTTGCGCCCTTGCCAAGGTTGTCAAGCCTTGAACACAGCAGCACATGATCGTCGTTGCCGAAAACAAATATCTGCATAAGATTTGTGTCTTTAAGAGTATTCGCCGCAAGGAAACCGTCTGCCAATACTCCCTCACCTTGGAACGGCATTACCTTTACAAAGTTCTGACCCTCATAGTGGGCGGACATTATCTCCCACACCTGCTGCGCGGAGGTCTTTTTCGCCATGGCGCGGAGATGCAGGGGTATGGTAACTACCATGCCGTTGTAGTAATCGTCCACTATCGGATTGAATATGGGCGGATAGGACAGTCCGCTGACCGCCATCATTTCCTTGATATGCTTGTGGTGCTTTCCCATTGAATACTGTCTCGGAGAGTTGTACTCCTCGGGCTTGTCAGCTCCCTCATATACGGCAATGGTTTTCTTTCCCGCGCCGCTGTAGCCCGACACCGCATGGCAGATTATGGGGTGATACGGCGCAACAAGACCCTCTTTCACAACAGGATACAAAGCCGCGTTGAACCCGCTTGCGTAACAGCCGGGAACGGCAACTCTCTTCGAGACCGCTATCTTATCCCTGTGCTGAGCGGAAAGCTCGGGCAGACCGTACGCCCATGCGGGATTTATCCTGTGCGCTGTGGAAGCGTCTATAATTTTGGTATTCTTATTTTCGCAAAGGGACACCGATTCCATCGCCGCCGCGTCGGGCAGGCAAAGGAACGTATAGTCCGATTCGTTTATCAGCCGTTTTCTTTCAGCGGGGTCTTTCCGCAGATCCTCGTCAATTTTAAGCAGCTCCACGTCCGTTCTGTTTTTGAACCTTTCAACTATCCTCAGACCCGTAGTGCCTTCCTGTCCGTCAATAAAAACCTTGTAAGCCATATCAGTAAATTCCTTTCTCCGCCGTATCGGTGTACGGCGCCGACGTCATGAATATTCGTATGTATTTGCGTTCTTGGTTTATGTCAGTCTATCGCCTGTCTTATAAAGTCTATCTGCTTCCGTACAGCCTCGGGTGCGGGGCCTCCCGGTACCTTTCTGCTGTTCACGCAGTTTTCAAGCTTTATCGCCTCGTAAACGTCCTCCTCAAAGGTATCGCAAAGCTTTTTGTACTCCTCCAAGGGAAGCTCCTCAAGGGTAGTTCCCCTCTCAATGCACATTGCCACAAGCGTTCCCGTGATCTTATAGGCGTCGCGGAAGGGCAGACCCTTTTTCACCAAATAGTCCGCGCAGTCGGTAGCGTTTATAAAGCCCTTTGCCGCCGCCGCACGCATATTTTCCCTGTTGACTTTCATTGTGGCAAGCATCGGGATAAACGTCTTTATGCAGAGCTTTACGGTATCCAGCGCGTCGAAAATTGCCTCCTTGTCCTCCTGCATATCCTTGTTGTAGGCAAGGGGAAGCCCTTTCATCATCACAAGCAGAGTGTTAAGGTCACCGTACACACGTCCCGTTTTGCCGCGTATAAGCTCGGTGATATCGGGATTTTTCTTCTGGGGCATTATGGACGAGCCCGTGGAATACGCGTCGTCAAGCTCGATAAACTTAAACTCCCATGAGCACCACATAACGATCTCCTCGGAGAACCTTGAAAGGTGCATCATCAATATTGACAGCGCGGAGCAAAGCTCAATGCAGAAGTCCCTGTCGGAAACTCCGTCCAGACTGTTCTGGGTTATATCGTCAAAGCCGAGCATTGCCGATACCTGCCTGCGGTCTATGGGGTAGGTGGTTGAAGCCAGCGCGCCGCTTCCGAGGGGCATAACATTCATTCGCTTGTAGGTATCCGCAAGTCTGCCAAGGTCGCGGACAAGCATATTCGCATATGCCATAAGGTGGTGTGCAAAGGTTATCGGCTGCGCCCTCTGGAGGTGAGTGTAGCCGGGCATTACCGTGTCAAGATTGTCCTCGGCGATTGTGCAGAGGGTTTCGGTAAGCTCCCGCGCCATAGAAATTATTTCAAGTATCTCGTCCCGCAGATACATTCTTATGTCAAGAGCAACCTGATCGTTCCTGCTTCTCGCGGTGTGGAGACGCTTTCCCGTGTCGCCAAGACGCTCGGTGAGGACCTGCTCCACAAACATATGAATGTCCTCCGCATTTGGGTCGATAAGAAGCTTCCCGCTGTCAATATCGTTGAGAATACCGGTAAGTCCCTCAACGATTTTTTCACTTTCGCCCTTGTCGATAATGCCCGTGTCGCCCAGCATTTTAGCATGAGCGATAGAGCCGCTTATATCCTGCTTATACATTCTCGCGTCAAAGGACACCGACGAATTAAAGTCGTTGACCCGCTCGTCAAGCTCCTTTGAAAAGCGTCCCGCCCACATTTTATCTGCCATGATTTTTTCCTCCAAAAAAAATTAAAATTCCTTATCAATAGTAATATCTTCAATACCCGTTTCCGCGCCGCCTACATCCCAGTACCATACCTTAGCCGTAATTTGGGGCATACACTCATATGATAATAAATTTGCAGACGGGTGCGCCGTAAGAATAACATCATTGCCGTCGAATTCATATCCAATGCTTGAACCCCAGCCGATCCGTTCAATCCCATCGGGATAATCCTCCGACGTATCGTAAGAAACGCTTTCGCCATTTGTTTTCAGCGTAAAGGTCACAGTGTGCGCCTCGTTGTCAATATCTGCTGTTACAACATCTTCAAGAAATCCAACAGGGTCGTAAGCGTATGATTTATAATGTCCGTCCCGAAGCTCATAGAACACAAGCTCCTCAACACTTATGCCCGTACCCGAACCCGTATAGTACACCGCCGCAAGCTCCTTTTCGCCGTCTCTGTCAATATCCTCATGCATAACGATCGGAAGCACATTGCGCGGAGTAAGCCAATCCTGCTCAAAAACGTCAACAACTCCGTCATGCTCAATAAAAATTCACGGCTCTTTTCCGCTCGGATACATTCCGTACACAGCGGCTTCGCCGTCCTCCGCTTCGGCAAGGAACACGGGAGCATTTTCAAAATCGGCATTTACAACATCAAATTTTACCGACTTGTCAAATCTGAACGCGGCAGGGTCAATATCCACCGTTTCGCCGAAAAGCTTGCTCTGTTCATAGGAATTTACCGCTGCCTGCGCGGCGGCGTTATCCTCCGTATCGGTATCGCTTTCGCCGTTCGGCGCTTCGGTATCAGAATTATCCGTAGCGGAAGCTTCCGTATCAGTTTCGTTGATGAAGTTGCCGCTTTCATCCGTTACCCATGAATCCGCGCTGTATTCCGGAATGCCCAAAGCTGCCGCTTCCTCCCTGCTGATCCTGAGATAGGTGTCCGTTTTATTATCGGTATGCCAGTACAGGGTCTGTCCGTCTTCGCTTGTCGAAAGCTGCGCGTAGGAAGCAACGCCGTCCGTCATGACCTTGAACAGCTTATCCTCAAAGGAATACTTTACAGGCGGATAAGCGACCGCGTAACCCTGATCTATATAACACACGTGCATAAGATAATTAAAATCGTCGGTAAACTCAACAACTATCATTGTCGTAAGATTTCCGTCCTCGTCAAATTGGTTGTAGCCGGTTCCAATATCGGCTGCCCAGTATCCCTGAACAGACTCATATACAGCCAGATCATCTTCCGTCATAACGTACTCCGAGCAGCCCGCCATACAAAGCGTTAAAGCGGCGGCTGTCAGTACCGCAAAAATTTTTCTGAACATTATTGTCCTCCCGAAATTTGTTTATTTTATCTGAAAATATTATATCCCGCACAGTCGGAAAAAATTTACCTCATACCGGATATCTTTCCCGCCGGCAGAACCGAAAAGCCGTCATAATAGCCAAAAATACATTGCAAACCATCTCGTTTTTCGGCGCGTCCCCGTATCTTAAAAACGAACAAAGGGGCGGGGCATAAGCAGACGGAAAATCCGTTCACCTATACCGTTCGCCCCGAATATCCTGTTGAATTTTACTTGTTGTCGCGCTTAGCGTCAAGCATTGCCTTTACCTTGATAGGCAGTCCGAACAGATTTATGAAGCCTGCGGAATCAGCCTGATTGTAAACGTGATCCTCGTCGAAGGTAGCAACTTCCTCGTCGTACAGAGTGTAGGGGGAAGTAACGCCCGCGTTGATGATGTTGCCCTTGTAGAGCTTCAGTTTTACGTCGCCTGTAACGGTCTCCTGGGTCTTGTCAACGAAAGCGGAAAGAGCCTCACGGAGGGGTGTGTACCACTGACCGTTGTAAACGATATCCGCAAAGTCGATTGCAAGCTTCTGCTTCATGCGCTGTGTGGCCTTGTCAAGAGTAATGGTTTCGAGGACGTCGTGAGCGTGGTACAGGATAGTACCGCCGGGGGTCTCATAAACGCCTCTGGACTTCATGCCCACCAGACGGTTCTCAACGATATCAGCAAGACCTATACCGTTGTCGCCGCCAAGCTTGTTGAGGGTCTTGACGATATCAACGCCGCCCATAGCTTTTCCGTCGATAGCGGTGGGAACGCCCTTTTCAAAGTGAATGGTAACATAAGTAGGCTTGTCGGGAGCCTGAATGGGAGACACGCCCAGTTCAAGGAAGCCCTCCTTCTCGTACTGGGGCTCGTTGGCGGGGTTTTCCAGATCGAGACCCTCGTGAGAAAGGTGCCACAGGTTTTTATCCTTGGAGTAGTTGGTTTCTCTGTTTATTTTAAGAGGAATATTGTGCGCCTCGGCGTAGTCGATCTCCTCGTCTCTGGACTTGATGCTCCATGTTCTCCAAGGAGCGATTATTTCCATTTCGGGAGCGAAAGCCTTGATAGTCAGCTCAAATCTTACCTGATCGTTGCCCTTGCCTGTGCAGCCGTGGCAGATAGCGTCCGCGCCCTCTTTCTTGGCAATTTCAACAATTCTCTTAGCGATAACGGGACGCGCAAAAGACGTACCGAGAAGATATCTTCCCTCGTAAACAGCGCCAGCCTTAACGGTGGGGAATACGAAATCCTCAACGAATTCCTTGTTCAGGTCTTCAATGTAGAGCTTGCTTGCTCCTGTCTTGATAGCCTTTTCCTCCAGACCGTCAAGCTCGGTACCCTGACCAACGTCGCCGGAAACAGCGATAACCTCGCAGTTGTTGTAATTTTCCTTTAACCATGGAATAATGATAGAAGTATCGAGACCGCCGGAATAAGCGAGAACGACTTTTTTGATTTCTTTAGCCATAATAAATTCCTCCGAAAAACAATAATAAATAAAGTACAAGAATAATTATACACCATATAAAAGCTTTGTCAAGTATTTTTGCATAATTTTATAAAAAAATTTGTCAATATGCAAAAAATAGTGTATAATTCGAGATTTATGCATTAATTTTTGTATATTTATGCCTTGTTCGGATTTTTGGGCAAAAGTTTTTTGATATCGGTTGAAAAAATCAATGCCGTATGATATAATATAATTAAAGAAAACAAGGAGAAATAATATGCGGTTTGAATGGGACGACGAAAAAGAAAAGATAAATATAACCAAGCACGGCATTGATTTCAGCATTGCCTCTCTTGTTTTTAACGATTATTACCGTATCGAAAAATACGATGAGCTTCACTCGTCCGATGAGGACAGATACATAACCATAGGCGAAATAAACGGAACGGCTGTTGTTGTCATGGTTGTGTACACGGACAGGTTGGACGCAGTAAGAATAATTTCCGCAAGAAAAGCAACAAAAACCGAAAAGGAGGAATACTATGACAATAAAAAAAGAAATTGATTTCAACCAAAAGCTGACTGATGAACAAATAAAAATGCTTGAAGCTTTAAAGAGCAGACCGATTGCATTCGACGACGACTGTCCCGAACTTACCAAGGAGGAGCTTGCGGGGTTTAAAAGGGTCAATGCCGAACCTCCGAAAGCTTCGGGGGAACAAACCGCATAAATGAAAAGAGTACCTTTGCGGGTACTCTTTTTTATTCGGACATGATTACTGCTTTTCCAGAACATCAAGAGCAAGACGGATAAAGTCTGTTCTTGAAATCTTAGCCTGTGAGCAATAATTATCAAGACGTTCTTTCAGCTCAGGTGTCATGGAAAATGTAACTTGCTTATAATGACTTTTTTGATATTCCTTGTTGTATTCCTTTTTATTAAATGTTTTCGGACGTTCAATATATTTTTTATCCAAATCATCATCTCCATATATATTCACAAACAATACATAGTTTATTCATTGACAAGCACTAACAAGTATGTTATAATTCAACCATAGCACAAAACAAAATACCGGTTTTGCTTTGTTGAAAACAGTCCGGTGGACTGTTTTCAAGGGTAACTGTACTTCGTACCGCAACAAGGAGGGGCGGTCGTGTTCGCCCCTCCTCGTAGCCCTCGCGAAGAGAGGGTTTGCTCTCGCCATTTCTCACCTCCTGCTCCGTTTCGGAGGCTATGCGCCTGCGGGCGCGGGGAGGGGAATTTCGCCGTCTGCGGACGGCGACCAAAGGCTCCGCCTCTGGACTTCGCGAGCTGGGCTCAGCTCGACCAGCTGATGTCGGCGGCTTCGCCGCCCGATTTTTCTAAACTCTTGAAAGGATATGTAACAATGACTGATTTTATCCGCGAATTTTTTGACTCCGATATGTCCGAAGTACACCAAAGCCACGCCTCTCCCTCGGTTGTGTCAATCGCACGGGGAAAACAAGAGGAGCTTTCCCAACAGCTTCGTGTCTGTCTCGGCAATGAAAATTACCAGCTCTTTGAAAAATACCTTGAAACCGTTCTGATAATAAACAGCGAGGAGCAGTTCTACTCCTTCTACTGCGGAATGAAAGCCGCTTTCAAGCTTTTCATGGGCGTACTGAACTGACTTATGTACCCGGCTTGATATCAATAACCACCACCTCGGGCTGATTAAACACCCTCGGCAGAATATTTTTGCAAAGCCCTCTGCTGACTATCATCTCGGTGGTGCCGTCGTCAAGCGTATACCGTCCCCCCGCATATTTCGGAAAGACACCCTGATTAGGCGCGTACAGACCGTTCAGCACATGGGGTATTATAACCTGTCCGCCGTGGGCATGACCGCACACCACAAGGTCAAAGCCGTGTCCGCTGTACAAGTCCACAAGGTCGGGACGGTGTGACATGAACACAGTAAAAATATCGTCCCCCGCATTTTCGTAGCAGGCGGAAAGCTGCATAAACGGCAGGGAATTATCCGCACCCGAAATGCGTATCGCCTGACCCGAAGTTTCAAAAATCTCGCTGTCCCCCTCCATGACCTTTACACCGTAGGAGCGGAACATCTCCTTTATCGTATCGCACTCCCCCGACCATTCCTCATGGTTTCCCACAACGTAGTAACAGCGGTATCTGCACGTAAGCTTCTCCAGCAGCTCCTCCGTGTGCTTATGGGGTCGGACGTTTTCGGCAATGTCCCCCACGAGCAGAATAACATCGGGATTTTGCTCATCTATCGCGTCAATAAGCACCTGCTGCTTATCCCCGTAGCTGCTGCTGTGAAAATCGGTGAGCAGAACTATCCTCACAGAGCTTTGAACCTTGTCCGAAAAAATTTCATACACGGGAACTGTAATGCCTGTATCCAGCGCAGCGGCGGCAATAAGCAAAAGCCACCCCGCGCCGATACAGGCAAATCTTTTTCCTCTCGGCGAAAGACTGTTCCACCACCTGACTATCAGCGCCTGCTTCTTATTTTCCGAGGACATTTAAAGCGTACCTCCAAGTCTTATAACAGACTCCGTGATAAGCTTTTTAAACAGGGGAGCGGCCTTGTCGGCAGTCTCCTGAACCTCCGCGTGGGTAAGGGGCTTGTCTGTAATTCCGCACGCCATGTTGGATATGCAGGAAATTCCCACGGTTTTCAGTCCCGCATGATTAGCCGCCACCGCTTCGCAGGCTGTGGACATTCCAACCGCGTCCGCGCCCATTGTGCGAACCATTCTTATCTCCGCGGGGGACTCATAGTTAGGCCCCGTAAGCTGAATATAAACGCCCTCCTGCAAGGCTATTCCCAAGTCGGAAGCGGTCTTGCGGACAATATCCCGCAGGTCTCTGTCATAAATGTTGCTCATGTCGGGGAATCTTACTCCAAGCTCGCCCGCGTTCTCTCCGATAAGGGGCGAGGGAGCCATGTTTATGTGGTCGGATATAAGCATGAAATCGCCCGCACGGAAGTCCTTGTTCACGCCTCCCGCCGCGTTTGTCAGCAGCAGAATTTTCGCGCCCATCATCTTCATAAGACGAACGGGAAGAACAACATCCTCCATTTTGTAGCCCTCGTAGTAGTGGACGCGTCCCTGCATGATAACGACCTTAACGTCCCCCACATAACCGAAAACGAACCGTCCCTTGTGCCCCTGAACGGTTGATATTGGGAAGTCCTCAATATCGCCGTAGTCAAGAACGGCTTCGGTTTTTATGCCGTCCGCAAAGTCGCCCAGTCCCGAACCGAGAACCAGTGCAACGTCGGGGACAAAATCAATTTTAGATTTAAAACAGGCATAGCATTTTTCAAGTCTTTCATATATCCTGCTCATGTTGATACCGCCTTTCCGTGATCGTAATATATTATCAGTATAGCATGAACAGCGCGGAATTTCAAGACGATATAAGAAAAAAGGCAAAAAGGCAGTGGGAAATCCCCGCGCGGCGAAGCCGCTATGGAAAAGTTTCGTCCACCTTTTCAAAGGTGGCGAGGTCCACGGGGCAGAGCCCCTGGTCGCCGCCCGCAGGCGGCGAAATCTCCTTTCGTCCAAAACGGAGCAGGAGGTGAGAAACGGCGAGAGCCGTTTCGAGGAGGGGCGAACACGACCGCCCCTCCTTGTTACGGTACGCAGTATAGTAACCCTTGAAAACAGTCCGGTGGACT
>JAAVHL010000067.1 GCA_014799735.1 Ruminococcus sp. | reverse complement strand
TTCAGAGCCTGTTTTTATTACAAAAAACGGAAAGGGAGACCTTGCGGTAATGAGTATTGAGGTTTATGAGCAGCTAAAGGGTAGACTTGAATTGTACGGCTTGCTTGAAAAGGGACTTGAAGATGAACGGCAGGGGAAAGTCCGTACGTTTTCCGAAGCGTTAGAGGACATTCGTAAAGGAATATCGGGATAATGTACGAAATAAATATCACCGAAACAGCACGGGCCGATTTGCATAACGCCGTTCTGTATATTGCAAATACTTTGAATAATAAAGCGGCTGCAATACGGCTGCTGGATACGGCGGAAAAAGAAATATCTTCGCTTGCAGATTTCCCCGAACGCAATCCTCTTGTGCGTGACGATTTACTTGCCGCAAATGGTATACGCGTGCAGAATGTAAAAAAGTATCTTGCATTTTACGCCGTCCGAAATGAGACAAATTCCGTGACGGTTTTGCGTATTATTCATTCCCGCCGCGATTGGATATCAATTCTCAAAGAGGATATTAATGTGTAATATAAAAGCGGTCTCTGAGGAAAAAATGAAAATTTGCAGCAATATTATAAACTTTATGCAAATTTGCACAATAATTAAATGAAATTTGCTTAAATATCGTTAAAATGCAAGAAAATAAAAAAATCCTGCAAAATTTTAAAAAGGGTATTGACAAAACGAATCAAATGGTGTATCATAATATACATGATGAATATTTGAAAGCAATGACGCTTTGGCATACGGGCAGCTGTCCGTGTGCTGAGGCGTTTTGTACATTTGAGGGAGGAAATTATTATGTCAGAAGTTATGAATCAGAACGTGAAAAACGTTCAGGATTACTTTGCCTGCAACGTTTTCAACGAGGAGACCATGAAGAACAGGCTTCCGAAAAACGTCTATAAGGGACTGCTTAAGACCCAGAGACTGGGTATTGCTCTCGACCCCGATGTTGCCGAGGTTATCGCTTCCGCAATGAAGGAGTGGGCTGTCGAAAAGGGCGCAACTCACTACACCCACTGGTTCCACCCCATGACGGGCATAACCGCCGAAAAGCACGACTCCTTTATCTCGCCCACCAAGGACGGCAAGGTTATCATGGAATTTTCGGGAAAAGAGCTTATCAAGGGCGAGCCTGACGCGTCCTCGTTCCCGTCGGGCGGTCTGAGAGCTACCTTTGAGGCAAGAGGCTACACCGCTTGGGACCCCACTTCTCCCGCATTTGTCAAGGACGGTTCTCTCTACATTCCTACTGCGTTCTGCTCCTACACAGGTGAAATTCTCGATAAAAAGACCCCGCTGCTCCGCTCTATGGACGTTATTTCCGAGCAGGCTATCCGTGTTCTCCGCCTTTTCGGCAATACCACCGCTACAAGAGTTACCACAACAGTCGGTCCCGAGCAGGAGTACTTCCTTGTGGACAAGGCGCTCCACGATATGCGTAAAGACCTTATGCTTACGGGCAGAACACTGTTCGGCGCAAAGGCTCCCAAGGGTCAGGAGCTTGAAGATCACTACTTCGGCAACATCAAGGACAGGGTTTCCGCTTACATGAAAGACCTTGACGAGGAGCTTTGGAAGCTGGGTATCCTTGCAAAAACAAAGCATAACGAGGTTGCTCCCGCACAGCATGAGCTTGCTCCTATTTTCACTACTTCAAACGTAGCCTCCGATCAGAACGCTCTGACAATGGAGATCATGAAGAAAACTGCCATCAAGCACGGTCTTGTGTGCCTGCTTCACGAAAAGCCTTATGCAGGCGTAAACGGCTCGGGCAAGCACAATAACTGGTCTATCTCCACAAACGACGGTCAGAACCTTCTCGACCCCGGCGACGACCCCAAGGACAATATCCAGTTCCTGACTTTCCTTGTGGCCGTAATCAAGGCGGTAAACAACTATGCCGATCTGCTTCGCCTTTCTGTAGCTTCTGCGGGCAACGACCACAGACTGGGCGCAAACGAAGCTCCTCCCGCGATAGTTTCCATATTCCTCGGCGACGAGCTTCAGACAATTCTTGACGCTCTCGAAACAGGCAAGATGATTACAACAAATCAGGACAAGGAATTTGTGATCGGCGTTGAGGCGCTGCCCAACTTCCCCAAGGATACCACCGACCGCAACAGAACATCTCCCTTTGCTTTCACAGGCAACAAGTTTGAGTTCCGTGCGCTGGGCTCTGCGGATTCCATCGCCTGCACAAATATGATCCTGAACACGATCGTTGCTCACGTACTTAAAGAATTTGCGGACACTCTGGAGGGTTCCGAGAACTTTACCGAGGATCTTAACAATCTGCTTATCAAGACCATTAAGGAAAACAAGAACGTTATTTTCAACGGCAACGGCTACGACGAGTCTTGGGTTGAGGAGGCTAAAAAGCGTGGTCTGCCCAATCTGGTTTCCACAGTTGACGCTGTTCCTCACTACACCGACGACAAGAACGTTGCTATATTTGAGGAATTCAAGGTTCTCACAAGAACAGAAATTCAGTCCAGACAGGAAATTCTTCTGGAAAATTACTCCAAGATCATCAATATCGAAGCCCTTACAATGGTGGACATGGCAAGAAAGCAGATCATTCCCGCGGGCTGCGAATTTACAAAGTTCCTTGCCGATTCGATAGTTTCCAAGAAAGCCGCGGGCATCAGCTTCGACGCTGAAAAGGCTCTTGCCGACAAGGCTTCCTGCCTGACGAACAGCATTCTCGAAGCTACAGACGCTCTTGATGCCAAGCTGCTGGACGTAAAGAATTACGCTGAGGGCGAGCCTACCGCAAGATTCTACCGCGACGAGGTGTTTGCGGCAATGCAGTCGCTGAGAGCAGTTGTTGACGAGCTGGAAACCATTGCTCCCGAAAGCGTATGGCCTTTCCCGACCTATGCAGACCTGCTGTTCAGAGTTTAAGTGACTTTGGGTTAAGACAAATAAAACGGATTTTGTTAAACGGCTATTAATTTGATGAACTGAACTATTTTGCGCTGACAGTTCAAAATAGTTCAGTTCAAAATATGGTGAGACGATACATAATAAAAAATATGCAAAGAATTTTTTACTTTTAACAATATAAAGTTATGAATAATCCGCAGTTGTTTCAATTGCGGATTATTCATTTTACAGAAAAAATATATACCATAAAGATAAGCTTTAAATTCTCCTGCCCGGCTTCATATCCCTTTGCCATTTTTAAAGCGTTCATCAGAGATTTTGCCGTTTGCATTATCTTCATAAATCTCGTTGAACAGTCTTGTCCAACTCATCATACCGTTTCTGAGCCGCCGACAATTTCCTTTCTATGATTAAAAGCAGACATGAGATTTTCACGGCCTTTGAGCTATAACGTTCAACGAAATGTTAAATGTTTTCGGAAAATCACTCAAATCTGAACGATTTGAAATCAAAGTCGCTGCCGGGCAAAAACGCAAATGAAACACTGCGCCTTCCGCTTATTCCGCTGACAGTAAATTCTCGCTCGGTGTAATTTTCCGCACCCGAAAATTCAGCAAGGACACGCATTTCCGTGTTTCCGTTCTCTGCGCCGAATATGACGTGAATACTGTTTACAGCCAGCGCTGATCTGCCGGTGATGATTAACTTTTTCGGCGGAAGCTTGTCAAAATCAAACTCGCCGAATGTTAAAACAACGTTGTTTCCGATTTCGGTAACGTCCTCTGCATTTTTGGTAAATTTGTCGCCGAAGATGTTTTCTGCGTTTGCGGCAAACAGCTCCGCACGTTCCTTTTGCTTTTCCTCAAACACAAAGCCCTGAACGTTATACGCATCGTCCGACTCTATAACAAATGTGTGTACGCCTCTAAGCACACGGTCAAGCTTAAATGTTTCGGGAGTGTAAACCATCCACACAGGCGGCTTGTTATACTCAAATTCACCGATAAGCTCTCCGCCTTCTCCCGGAATACCGTCGTAGAACCTTATTCCCACAGGCTTGTCAGTGTTCGCAAAAATCGGCACGGTAACGGTATCGCTGCCGATATCGCCGAAATCTACATTTTCAAAGCCAAATGCGCCCTTGCCTCTAAATGCTACGCCTTTTTCAATGCCCTGAGTCACTGCACCGATACTGACAGTAAACAGTCCGCCTATGATAAGCTCATAGGGATCGAGGAACGCCGCTCCCAGACCCTCTCCTCTGAATTTGACAGAGGATATAACGTGATATTTGTCCGTACCGTTTTTGCACAGCGCACGGAGGTAAAATTCACCGTCTCCCTTGCAGCTCACAACGATACTGCCGTTCTCTGCGGATACGATCTCGCCCAGCTTTGAGGCGATGCCCTGAACGTTTGTGATACGGAACTCGATCTCGTCCTTATAGGAAGAATTTTCGGGAAGAATCTTTACCTTGACCGCTGTCTCACGCCGTTCGGGAGAGAATACTCTGTTCTCGGCAGCAAGGTCTATCCTGCGTACGGGAACGTCCGCCGCTCCCGCTGTACAGTCAATGCCGCGCGGTACATTGCATTCGCCGAAAGAAATGCCCTCAGGTACTTCAGCAGGCTCTGCATTAAAGCGAATTTCCGCGTCGGGAAGTCCCTCGGAGCTTACCTTTACAATGACCTCGCCGCTCTTGTCGGTTGCCGCAACTATAGCCAGCAGTTTTCCCGAAAACAGCCGTCTTGATACTCCCTTATACTCGTCATAGTCGGTGGAATCGCCGTTGTCAAGACCGATAAGCCGTCCCGCTCCCTCTACAGTTACGGTAACTCGGTTGTTTGCGTTGGCAACGAATACACCGTCCCTGTCGCAAGCGTCGATGTCAATAAACATAAGGTCGGTACCGTTCGCTCTGAACACGGAATTTTCGGCAGTAAGCTTCAACTGCGCCGTATCTCCGAAAGACCTTACAGAATCCCGCGCTTTTTCATTCCCGTTTTCATCATATGCAACAGCGGTAAGCTCACCGGGCATATAATCAAGGACTGTATCGAGGGTAAGCTCCATGCCGTGTTTGTGGTCGAGACGTTTCTCTGCAGCAAGCTCTCCGTCTCGGAAAAGCTTTACCAGCGGCGCATTTGTGGCAACCCGCACGTCAACGGTCTGTCCCTCCGAGAAATCCCAGTAGGGATAAATATGTACGAAAGGCGCTTTCTCAAAATCCGTCCATGCGCTTCGGAAAATATATGCGCTGTCCTTGTAAAATCCCGCCGTATCAATCTGTCCGAAATAACTGTTTTTAGTGGTGTACGGAGTAGGCTCACCGATATAGTCCCAGCCCGTCCAGATGAACTGACCTGCGCAGTATTCCCTGTCACGGTCGGCGGTTATACAGTACTCAACCGACTTTGCTCCCCAAAGAACGGTGGTGTTTCCCAAAGCGGAGCATTGCTCGTCGTCGTCGGTGAGTATCTGCTCCGAAAGCGGGAAGTGATAGATACCGCGGCTTTGCAGAACCGACGAGGTCTCCGAGCCGTATATCATCCAGTCGGGGTGTTCGGCGTGATGCTCATCGTAAAGCCGTTCGGCATAGTTGTAGCCCGCAAGCTTTAAAATATCCGCACACTTTCGGGCGTTTTCCCACTGCATATAGTTAGACCCGTGAGTAATATAACCATTGCAGTGAGGGTCGTGCTGACGTACCCTGTTGACAAACATCGAAACAATTTCCTGACCCCGTTCGTCAGCATGGGTATCGTAAATTTCATTGCCTATGCTCCAGCCGATAATGCAGGGGTGATTACGGTCACGGCGTACCCACGAGGCAACGTCTCGATCAATCCATTTGGGGAAAAAGCCTGCGTAGTCGTTTTCTGTCTTGTGGCGTTCCCACATATCGAAGCCCTCCGACATGATGAGGAAACCCATTTCGTCGGCAAGCTCCATAAGCTCAACGGATGGCATATTATGGGTAGTGCGGACAGCGTTTACTCCCATAACGCGAAGCTTTTCAAGCTGTCTGCGTATAGCATTTCTGTTCACCGCCGCTCCCAGCGCACCAAGATCGTGGTGCTGACAGCAGCCGTGCAGCTTTACGTGCCTGTCGTTGAGGAAAAAGCCGCGGTCGGGGGTAAACTCTATTTTTCTGAAGCCGAAGCTACTCTCGTCACGGTCAATGACTTCTCCGTCCCGAATAAGCTCAACGGTACATCTGTACAAATGCGGGTTATCGATGTCCCAAAGGACAGGCTCGGATATTTTAAATTCAAAATTATTTACAGAGTACCTGAACCCCTCGCGGCGGACAGGCTCGGGTATCGCGCTTATATCCGCAGCGGAGCAGTTGTTTTCAAGAACGGCAAGACAGCGTTCTCCGTCAAAGACCGAGCAGCGCAAGCGCAAGCCGTCAACGGAATTTTCAACGGGACGAACTGCTTCTGCAGAAACGGAAACATTTCCCGAAATATCTGCGGAAATATAAATTCCGTCGCTTGACAGATGAACGTCGGGATATTCTTTGAGCCAGACGCGGCGGTAAATTCCTGCTCCCGAATACCACCTTGAATTTGGCGCACGGTAATCAACACGGACTGCAATAAGATTTTCGCCGTCTTTCAATTTATCGGTAATATCAACTTCAAAGGTGGAATAACCGTATTTCCATTCGCCCGCAAGCTCTCCGTTTACATAAACGCGGCTGTCCATATACACGCCCTCGAAGCGGAGCGCAGTGCGGATACCTTGTCTTTTGACGAAGTTCAGCCTGCGGCGGTACCAGCCTGTGGAGGTCTCATACAGATCCTTGACCTGATATATAAGCCAGTCGTGGGGGATATCAACGGGCTTCCAGCCCGCGGCGTCATTATACTCTGTGTCTATTGGGTTTTTGGAAAATTCCCAGCCGTCGCAAAAAAGTCTGTTTGTACTCATATTATATCTCCTTTATCAAATAATGCTCCGTACGTTATAGGAGTGATCCTCTTTACAATAAATTATAGGATTTTTTATGTAAATTGTCAATAATAAATTAATCGGCTAAGACAATATTAATCTCAGACAGGCATCAGATAAAACATTAAGTATTTTAACTTTGTGTGATAATATTAACTGCT
>JAAVHL010000066.1 GCA_014799735.1 Ruminococcus sp. | reverse complement strand
TTACATAGTGCGTGGTGCGCAAAATCAAAATTTATCTTCCATAACAGTTTCTCCTAAACAATTTATAACAAATAAATATTATGTCACTGCATATTTGTACACTTTTACCATACGCGCCTTTTCAAAATTTGTGAAAAAGACAGACTATTTGTTAAAAATGCATTAAATTTGAAATTATTCTCTAACAGCTATTGTAATTTTTGAGTAAATAGTGTATAATGTAATTGTATAAATATGTCATGATCTTTAAATATGTTTGATAAGGAAACGGAGGGCGATACTATGCCTGATAATAATATACTGAAACTCCCCGTTGACAGCAAGGTTTCCGTTACGGTAGTATCCAACGGTTCGGAGGCTTATGTCACTGTCGAGCCTCCCGTGAACGGCGGCGCGGAAATCACTGCCAATGCTATCATGCACAATCTTACGGAGGCCGGCGTTACATATGGTATAAATGAAGAAGCCATCAATAAGATCGCCGATAAAAAGCTCTACGGCGAACGTACCCTTATCGCCGTCTGGACTCCTCCCGTAAACGGCACCGACGGAACGATAACCTATCGCTACGATAAAAAGGTCGAGATCGCTCCGGTCGAGGACGAACACGGCTTCGTTGACTATAAAAACCTCGGCCTCGTGCGAACTGTTCACAAGGGCGACATTATCGCCGATATCACTCTGCCCACTGAGGGTATGCCCGGTACGGACGTCCGCGGAAAAGCTCTCAGACAGGTCATCGGCAAAAAGGCTGCCTACACCATCGGTACAAATACCGAGCTTTCCGGGGACGGCACTAAGATAGTCGCTCTTATCGACGGAAATATCAATTTTAAGAACAACGCTTTTGTTATCGACAACGTTGTTACTATCGCAGGCGATGTGGACGCTTCCGTGGGAAACATCAACTTCGTGGGCGACGTGGTCGTAAAGGGCGAGGTCATGGAGGGCTTCAAGATATCCTCCAACGCAAACATTATCGTGGCGGGAAACGTCAACGGCGCACAGCTGGAAGCCGACGGCGATGTCATCATCAAAAAGGGCTGCATCAACTCCAAGGTGGTCGCTCACGGCTCCGTTACAATTAACTTCTGTGAACGCTCCGATATCAAATGCGACGGCACTCTCACCTCCTCAAACTTCGTTATCTGCGACGTCTACTGCGGAGAACTCTGCGTAAAGGGCAACACAGGCGGTCTTTTGGGAGGAAAATACACAAGCCTCAGCAGCGTGGAGCTTTCCAACATAGGCACGAAAAACTATACTCCCACCATGCTGACTATCGGCGACAACGCCCTGCTTGCTGAAGAAAGAGATATGCTGATGAAGGAGATCGAAAAAAATCAGAAGAGCATAAATGATGTTACTCTGATAATCAACTTCCTCAACGAAAAGAAAAAAGAACTCCGCAGTCTGCCCGAGGACAAGGAAAAGATCCTCGGAAACGCCTGCCGCCAGAAGATACTTCTGGGAGTCGAAATAAAAAATCTGAACAAGCGGGTCGAAGAGATCAACATAACCCTTGCCAGCAGACAGTACCTTTCGGTAAGCTGCCGCGGATATATGTATCCGGGTGTGAAGATCATCATAAACGACGCGGTATTCAAGGCGGACACCGAATACGTCCGCACAAAGATCAGACTTGAGGAAGACGGCAATATAGTCGCGGCTCCGCTGTAATTGAAAGGATTTTGACGTATATGTCCGAGATGGTAAAGAAACATATTCTTGTGGTGGACGACGTTCCCGCGAATCTTAAATTTGCCGAGCAGCTTTTGGGGGAAAGATACCGGCTCACGCTGGCTGTTTCAGGCGCTCAGGCTCTGAAATTCCTCACAAAAGCCGAGCCCGATCTGATACTGCTTGATATAAATATGCCCGAAATGGACGGCTGCACCGTGCTGACAAAGCTTAAGGCCGATCCCGATTTGTCAAAGATACCCGTTATAATACTCACCTCCGAAGCGGACATTGCGATGGAGATGAAGTGCCTTACGCTGGGCGCGGTGGACTTTATCAGAAAGCCCTTTGTGACGGAGATAATGCTCAGCCGCATTGATACACACATAGAGCTTAACGGATACCGCCATAAGCTGGAATACATGGTGGCCGAAAAAACCGCTGTTATCGAACGTCTCCAGGACGTTATGTCCACCTGCTTTGCGGAGCTTGTGGAGTCCCGAGACGGCACAACGGGCGGTCATATCAAAAATACCACAAGATATTTCTCTGTTTTCATAGACGAGCTTTCCAAGCACGACAAGTATAAAGATATACTTACTCCCCAGTATATGCGAAGCCTTGTAAGAGCGGCTCCGCTGCACGATATAGGAAAGATCGGCATAAACGACAGCGTGCTGCGCAAGGAATCCTCACTTGACAAGGAGGAATTCGAGCATATGAAAACCCATGCTCAGATAGGCGGAGACACGTTCAGCAATATATTCAGCTCCGTGGAGGGTTCATACCACCACTCACGCGTGGGCGCAAGCGCTATCGACAAGATATTTGACACAATGGAAGTACACGAAAGCGCGGACACCGAGTTCCTGCACATAGCAAGGGATATGGCTATGTACCACCACGAAAGATGGAACGGCACGGGCTATCCCACGGGCATAAGCGGAGAGGATATCCCTCTCTGTGCAAGGATACTCTCGATCGCGGACGTTTACGACGCGCTGACGTCAAAGCGTTCCTACAAGGACGCTTACAGCCATGAAAAGGCTATGGAGATAATAATCAAGGACAGAGGAGTTTTCTTCGATCCCGAGCTTACGGACATCTTCGTAAGCATAAGCGACAGGATAGAGGAATGTCTTCTGACCAAGGAACAGCCCGTCTGATCCCGTCGGACGGGGCTTTCTATACACAATCAGATATTAACATAACTTTTAAAGGGGGCGTGCAAGCCGCTGACGGCGGTTTTGCGGTATGTATGGAAAATAACAATTTCCTGCTGACTATTCAGATAACCTGCGTGGCGCTGATGTTCGTGTACATAGTTTATATTGTGACTGCAAAAAAAGCGGGCGCATACTCGGTTCTTACCGCGGCGCTCGCTTCTGCGTTCCTGAACTGCTTTTCCTATACGATGCTGCTGTTCGCGGACAGTCCCGAAGCGGCTATTGCGGTAAAGCCATTCGACATTATGGGGTCGTCCCTTGCAATGTATCTGCTGTACTGGTTCGCCTGCGATAACCGCGGCTTGAAAATACCAAAGGTGATAAGCGTGCTGCTGCTGGCGACGGATCTGTTCGGGATAATCGCTTGTGCTTCCGACAAGGTTTTCCATCTGTATTTCAGTGAAATACTGCTTACAGACCGAAACGGGGTACACTCCGCAGACGTGAAGTATAATATCGGCTTCTACGCGCTGCTGGCTTCGATGGCGATAAAAACTATAGTGACCGCGGCAGCAGCTTTTGTCAAGCGGCGGGGCGGAAATGCCGTCGGCGGCTCGGCAAGGGTGAGATTTTCCTTTCTTACCGTACTTCTGCCTACTGCGGCAATGGCGCTGTACTATTTCCGCGTTTTCGGAGACTTTAACCCATCTTCCCTTGCAATGTGCATATGCTGCGTGACCGTTACAGCAACGGCATACAGCGGCGTCAGATACGACATGGTAAAAACTGCCCGCGACAATGTTATCGAAACAATGGACGACGCTCTTATCGTTACCGACAACAAAATGAATATCGTGGACTCAAATCCTGCGGCAAGACGTATTTTTCCTGCGCTTTCGGGCGACGACAGGAGAAAGACCGCCGAGTTCGCTCTCAACCTTATTTCGGCTTCCGACAGCGAGGGCAACTCGGAATTTGAGCTTAACGGCAAGTACTACGAAAAGCACATAACTCCCCTGTCCAACAGCGACGGCAGCGGAGACGGCTACTCCGTGCTGGTCATAGACGTTACGGATACGAAAAAATACGTGGACAATCTTATCGACATAAGCCGCAGGGCTGACATGGCAAACAATGCCAAAAGCGATTTTCTGGCGAATATGTCCCACGAGATACGTACCCCGATGAACGCTATCACGGGCTTTGCGGAGCTTTGCCTGAAAGAAAAGAATTACTGCTACGCCGCCGACATCAAAACCGCGGCAAAGAACCTTATTTCCATCATCAACGACATTCTGGACATCTCCAAGATCGAAGCTGGAAAGCTGGAGCTTGTCCCGTCGGTCTACGACACGGCGGATATGCTCAACGACGTTATAAGCATTATCTACGTTCAGCTCGACAAAAAGAAAAATCTGGACTTCAGGATAGATATAGACAGACACATACCCCGCAAAATGTACGGCGACGAGGTGCGGCTGAAGCAAATACTTATCAACCTGCTCGGCAACGCGGTCAAGTTCACAAGCGAGGGCTTTATCAGCCTGACCGTAAAAGAGCTGAGCCGCGTCGGGGACGACGTTTCGCTGATGTTCAAGATCGCCGATTCGGGACTTGGCATCAAGAAAGAGGACATCTCCAAGCTGTTTGAGAATTTCCAGCAGGTGGATACGCGGAAAAACAGGAAGATCGAGGGTTCGGGTCTGGGACTTCCCATTTCCAAAAACCTTGCGGAAAAGATGAACGGAAGCATTACCGTGGAGAGCGAATACGGCAAAGGCTCGGTGTTTACCGTCGTTCTGGTGCAGAAAATATCCGACGCGTCGCCGCTCCCAAAATCTGCGGCGGACGGCGTACACGCTCCCGTTTCGGAAGAGAAATCCCACACTCTTTACGCTCCCGACGCACACGTCCTTGTGGTGGACGACAACAGGGTCAACCTCAGCGTTACCGCACGGCTTCTGACTACCTACGGCATTAAGGCGGAGCTTGCCGACAGCGGCAGAAAAGCCATTGAGATGATAAATTCCGCATACTATGATCTGGTGTTCATGGATCACATGATGCCCGAGCTTGACGGCGTGGATACAACGAAAATGATCCGTTCACAAAATGACGCCTACAGCAAGGAGCTTCCGATAATCGCCCTTACCGCAAACGCTGTCAGCGGTGCGCGGGAAATGTTTCTGGAGTCGGGCTTCAACGACTTTATTTCCAAGCCGATACAGCTTTCCCTGCTTGAAAAGATACTCGAAAAATGGCTTCCCGAGCAGATGGTAAACTACTCTGAAGCAGGTGCAAAGCCTGCTTACTCCGTCGCTTCAGACCTTTCCGACATTTTCGGCGGAGGCAATATGCCTGCGGAAGCCGCTCCCGCAGAAGCTGAGGAGGACGATATCGTTATCCCCAACGTGGACGTAAAAGCGGGTCTGAGCCTTTGCGGAGGAAATGTTGACGCTTATCTGGCGATACTGAAAACCTTTATGGAGACCGCCGCGGAAAGTATCCTGCGAATAGAGACCTACGCCCACAGCAGGGATTACAAAAACTATACCACCGAAGTCCACGGACTGAAAAGCTCCTCCCTTGCCATAGGAGCGGTCGGGCTTTCCGAGATGGCGAAAAATCTCGAACAGGCGGGAAAAGAAGAAAACTACAAGCAGATTTCCGAGGACACTCCTGCGCTTATCGCAAGATTTTCGGAGATCACGGAAAATATAAAGCCCTTTGTTGAAACGGAAGAGTCCGACAACACAAACAAGCCTCCCATTAAGGCGGACGCCCTGAAAGCCGAGCTGGAGAAAGCTCTTGAAGCTATCGACGAGCTGGATTCCCACGGTGCAATGGAAATACTTGACGGGCTTTTGGAATACAGCTACAGCACGGCCGTAACCTCAGAGCTGGAAAAAAGCCGCCGCTTTACGGATAATTTCGCCTACGAAAAGGCGGAGGAGACCATGCGGCATATTCTGGAAATGCTGAACGCATAGGATTAAGGAGTGTAAAAAATGCCATTTTCAGCCAAATCCCTTGACTTTATCTTTGAAAATTACATCAACGACAGCAAAACGTGGTTCAACGACCATAAGGAGGACTACAAAAAATACGTCATCGAGCCATTTGCCGAGGTTGTAAACGGTCTTGCGGAAACAATGCGCGGTATCGACAACAGCTTTATATGCGATCCGAAAAAGATATCCCGACTGTACCGCGACGCCCGCTATGCAAGGGGAAAATCAATTTTCCGCGATTATGTGTGGTACACCTTTGCCCGTCCCCGCGGAGAGAACGGTTCGCTGCTGGGATTTTATTTCAGCATATCACAGGGCGGCTTCGACTACGGCTGCGGCTTCTACAGCGCTCCCTCTGAGGTCATGGAGAAATACAGACAGCTTATCCTTGATGACAGCAAAAGCTTCAAAAGGGCTCTTCGAGCCTACGAAAAGCAGGACGTCTTTACGCTCTACGGCGACCTTTACAAGAGGAACAAGTACCCCGAACAGCCCGCCAAAAAGCAGGACTGGCTCAACCGAAAGAATATCGGCTTGTCCTGCGAAAGCAAGGATTTCGACCTGCTGTTCAGCGACAGGCTTATCGGAAAGCTTGCCGAGGACTTCAAGGCTATCGCGCCTATCTATGACTTCTATCTTGAAGCGTCTCAATGAAACGTATAACTAAAAACGGCGGAGTTTAAAGCTCCGCCGCTTTTTTATGTTATTTCCCGCTTGTAAATTCTTTCAGCACCTCGATTATCCTGTCCATATCCACAGGCTTTGAAACATGAGCGTTCATGCCCGAATCGAGAGCCGCCTTAACGTCCTCGGCAAAGGCGTTTGCGGTCATGGCGACTATGGGTACGGTCTTTGCGTCGGAACGTCCCGAAGCGCGGATAGCCGTTGTCGCCTCGTAGCCGTTCATGACGGGCATCTGCACGTCCATAAGGATTATGTCGTACTCGCCCTCCGCGGAGCTCATATAGCTGTCATAAGCCTCCTTGCCGTTTTCGGTGACAACGCAGACAAGTCCCGGTATCTCACCCAGAAGCTCCAGAAGTATTTCGGAATTTATCTCGTTGTCCTCGGCGATAAGCACCTTTTTGTTTTCCAGCGAATGCGTATTTTTGTCGTCTCCGATACCGCCGTCCATGCGAAGCTTTTCCACGGCCGTCCTGAAATTCGTGAGGAAAAACGGCTTCATAAGAAAACCGTTTATACCCGCCGCGGCAGCCTCGTCCTCGATATCGTTCAGATCGCGGGCGGTGAGCAGCATTATTGTAACGCCGTCACCCGCGGTATCCCTTATGCAGCGGGCGGTCTCAATGCCGCTGATGTCGGGCAGCTCGCTGTCAAGCAGGATAAAGTTGTAGCCTGCTCCCCTGTCCAGAGCCTCCCGCGCCATTTCCGCCGCGCTTGATCCGTTCAGCGCAAACTGAACCGCCGCTCCGGTTTCCTCCATTGCTCCCGCAATATTTGTACAGACAGCCTCATCGCCGTCCGCAATAAGCACGCGGGTGACCCCGTGTTTTTTCCAGAAGCTTCTGTCAATATCCTTTTCCTGCATACGCAGCTCAAGATCAACCGTAAATACGCTGCCCTCACCCTGAACACTGCTGACAGCGATAGTTCCGCCCATAAGATCGACCAGATTTTTCGTGATAGCCATGCCCAGACCCGTACCCTGTATCTTATTCGTGGTACTGTTCGTCTCGCGGGTAAACGGCTTGAACACTATCTGCAAATACTCCTCGGACATACCCATGCCGTTGTCGCGGACGGTAAATCTCATATGGGCGTAATTGCCTGCGCCGCCGTGTATCTGCTCTATGATCATTTCGATCCTGCCGTTTTCGTGGGTGTACTTCACCGCATTTGACAGCAGATTTATCATGATCTGCTCTATCCTCAGCTTGTCCCCCAGCAGATGCTCCTGCTGAATGTTCCTGACGGAAATGTCAAAGGTCTGGTTCTTTGCCTTTGCCTGCGGTCTGATAATTGTAGCAAGCTCCTCCACGATCTCGGCAAGGTTTATCTCAGAAATGTTCAGCGTAGCCTTTCCGCTTTCGATCTTGCTCATGTCAAGAATATCGTTGATAAGTCCCAGCATATGCTGACTGGACGCAACTATTTTTCTTGTATGCTCCCGCACCTTTTCGGGCTTGTCGCTGTCCCTCTGGAGCAGCGTTGACAAGCCGACTATGGCATTCATAGGCGTGCGGATATCGTGGCTCATATTGCTGAGGAACGTGCTTTTAGCCTCGTTTGCGGACGTTGCGATATTCAGCGCGTCCTCAAGGGCAAGCTTGCTGTTGTTCTCCTCAGTCCTGTCGGAAATCACCGCAATAAGCTTCCCCGTGTTGTCCACCTCGGCGTAATATATGATCTCGGAAAACCACCTGCGCTCTCCAGTTACACCGTGGATACGCTCATTTTCAAAGGAAACAGGCTTTCCGGGAGCTATCTTCCGCATAAGCGCCGTGCCGATCTCGTGCCCGTCGTAGCAAAGCGTCCTGTTTATGGCAAAGAGATCCTTTTTGACATCCTTTGCGGGAATACCCATTACCCTCTCGATGTTCGGGCTGACATACTCAACGTTATTGCCGTCCGTAGCGGACATAAGAAACACGTTGTCCGTGTTGTTGGAAAGTATACCGAAAAGCTGTTCACGGTATTTTATCTCCTGCTCCTTTTCCAGAATACTCCTGTAGTTCTGACGGATTATGAGCATAAACGCGGCAAACGCGACTATGCCGACAGTGATGACAAACAGCACCATCTGGGAGCTTTTTACAACTCTTCCCGCGTCCTCCATAATTACCGAGTTGGGAATGACGGAAATAAAGTACCAGCCGTCAACCTCCGCCACAGGCACATAGGTACACACGTATTCCTCACCCCGATACATGAACCTTGCCACACCGCTTTCATTCGTCACAAGAGCATTCTTAAACTCCTGCACAACCTCGCTGTCCGTATTTTCGGGAGCGATAAGCTCGAAAACGTTCTCAAAGGTACGGCTGCTGTTCTTGTGATTTGAGCGCACGATTATCTTTCCCTCTCTGTTGATGATGTGGGAAAAGCCAATGCCGTTAAAAAATGTGATCGAAAACTCGTTTGAAACGGAGGACAGGATAAGCTCTTTTATAATGATACCCTCGTCGCCGTCGGCAAACTCAAATGTCTCATAAAGGGACAGCACGTTACGTCCCGAAAAAGCGCTTATCGCGGGTTCGCAGATACCCTTGCCCTCCAGCTCGGAATATGCCTTCAAAGCGTCGCTTTCATAGGTGCTGTATTCCGCATTCCTGTTTGTAAACACTATTCCGTCGCTCAGATCAATAACATAATAATCATTTTCGGACTCGCTCAGTACTGCAAGCATACCCGAAATATTGTCCGCATTGTCCGAGGACTCCCGCACCAGTATATCGCTGAGGCTATCGAGCATATCGGTGTCTCTCGACGCATAAACGCCGAAAGCGTGGCTGCCCTGTGAGGTTATCTCCAGAATGTCCGTAATAAACTGATCCCACATCGACGAGCGGACAGAGGTTATATAGTATCCGCCTGCCGCAATAACTATCAATATACACAAACCGACGCACAGCAGCGTTCTGAATATTCTCGCTTTATCCACGGCAAATCATCTCCTTGACCTCTTCTGATACCGACCGCTGTTTCCCGACGGACAAAACTGTCCGAGGCACGGAAATCACAGCCCGCGGCTTCGGCAGGCTCGGTATTTAACGGTTTCCTATGCGGCTTTCCGCCGAAAGGACGGCGGGTTCTTGCCTGCATAAGCGCAAAAGTAATCTATATTAAATTATACCATACCCACAGAAAAAAGCAACCGTACAAGGTAAATTTTCTTTGGTAGCTTAAACGTTTAAATAAAAAAACAAAAAAAGCGAAATCTACGGTTTATTCCGTAAATTCCGCTTAGACCGACGTTTCCTAAAAGCAGCGGTTAAAAACGAACACCCGCAAACCGCTTGTGTCCGAGCTTATACGCTCAGGAAAATCAGACGGAGCCGATGAGAATTATTCCTCTCTCATCTTGGCAAAACAGTCGCTGCAATATACAGGACGGTCTTCTCTGGGCTTGAAAGGAACTCTTGCAGGACCACCGCATGAAGCGCATGTAGCCTCGAACATTTCTCTTTCAGCCTTAGCGCTGTTCTTTCTTGCATCGCGGCAGCTCTTGCATCTCTGGGGCTCATTTACAAAGCCCTTTTCAGCGTAGAACTCCTGCTCGCCGGCTGTAAAAGTGAACTCGTTGCCGCATTCCTTACAAACCAATGTCTTGTCTTCGTACATTTTGCTTTCCCTCGCTTAAAATAATTTGGACCTGAGAACGGATTCGCACCGCCACCTTTGCCTTTGAAAAAACAACCGCCTTTAAAAAAACAACGCTCTTGACATTAAGCTACCTGGTCATATATTAAATGTCCGCATTATCGGGAGAAAACAGCGCTCTGAGCTTTTTTCTCACACGAAACACAGCATTATTGACAGATTTCACCGGGATATCAAGTCTTTCCGCGATCTCCCTGTAGGACAGACCGACCAGATACAATCTGAAAATATCCCATTCGCGCTTGGTTAAAAGGGATTCTATCTCGCCGTAAACGCCGAGCATTTTTTCCTTTTCAAACCAAATATTTTCGGGAGAGGAAATAGTTTCACTGCTTTCCTCCAATTCCGACCCAAGGCTTTCGCCCGCGTTTTTTTTCAGCCTCAGCGCAGCGTTTTTTATACCGTTTGTAACGCACACGTCCGCAAACGACGAGAACTTTGCGCCGCGGTTCGGATCGAAAGAATCCACCGCGTTAAGAAAGGACAAAAAGCCCTCCTGAGCGAGATCCTCAGGCTCCGCATAATCTCTTGCATAGCCGTTCGCTCTTTTTCTTACCAGCGGGATATACCTCAGTATAAGCGTTGAAACGGCACGTTTGCCGAGGGACGAGCTTGCATTGCGGCGGGAGAAATCAATCAGCCCGTTATCGTCCAGCGAATCGAGTTCGCAGAAATCCGAACTGTTAAAATCAGAACCCGCGCGGCTCATAGCTTTCCCACCAATCTCAACGGACATACCCTGAATCAAGCTGCACATATGACAGCATAATTAACGCTCATGTTATTTTACCATTTATTTACGGCTTTTGTCAAGGGATTTCATCAAATTTCCACCATATTTTGTATTCTTTGTAAGTAAAATCAATAATTGTCAAATGTATTTGGTAATTTTAACATATTTTATTTCCAAAAACGACAAAGACAGACCACCACTCAATTTACGGACAGTCTGCCTTAAAAATACCCGCAAAAAATCTGATGCAGTTTATGAAATTACAGAGCATACTTCGCTCTGCCCTCACTGAAAATATCTCCGCCGCAGCAGTCGTTCGCCACCGTTACGGGGAACTTTTCAATGAGCAGTTTTTTCACTGATTCGCAGCCCAAATCATCGAAAGCAACGACCTCGCAGCTTTTCACACAGCTTGCCGCAAGCGCTCCCGCGCCGCCTATCGCGCAGAAGTACACCGCGCCGTTTCGCACGACAGCTTCACGGACGTCACCGCTGCGTTCGCCCTTGCCGACCATTCCGCAAAGGCCCAGATCAAGAAGCCTCGGAGCAAATTTGTCCATTCGTCCCGAAGTTGTCGGACCGCACGAACCGATAGGTTTTCCCTCGGGAGCAGGCGTGGGACCCGCGTAATAGATGACCGCGTCCCTAAGCTCCACGGGAAGCTCCTCTCCCCTGTCAAGCATAGCCTCAAACCGCTTGTGAGCAGCGTCGCGGGCGGTATAGACGCACCCCGACAGCAGAACCTTGTCCCCCGCGCGGAGCTTCGGGCAGAAGCTCCGCAGCTCGGAGACGTTTATATCGTAAATCTCAGCCATATGTATTACATATCCGAAAGGGAGATGTTGTTAGCGTCAAGCTCTGCTTCGGCCTCAGCCGCCTTTGTAAGGCTTTCAAGCTCGCTCATGTCAAAGCCTGTAAACGCAGGTTTTGCGGGCTTAGCGGGCTTCGGAGCGCTCTGCACAGGTGCAGGCTCGGGCTCGGGAGCAGGCTCAGCCACAGCTTCAGGCTCAGGCTCGGGAATTGGCTCAGGCTCGGGCTCGGGAGCCGCAGCCTTGGGTGCGGGAGCGGGAGCAGGCTTAGCCGCAGCAAGCGACTTACCCTTTCTGATAGCACTCTGAGTGCTGTCGATCTGGTTCTTGGCTTCCTTAAGTCTTGACAGGCTCTCGTCGGAGAACATTTCAAGAACTTCCTTGAGCTTGATAACGTTCTCGTCGATCTCAGCGATCTCTTCCTCAACTTCCTGTCTGATCTTATCGGCAGCCGCACGCATTTCGGTGCTTCTGTCCTCAGCGTCGGAAAGTATTTTAGAAGCCCTTTCGTCGGCGTTTTTAACGATAGTGGAAGCCTTGCCGTTAGCGTCGTCAACGACCTGATTAGCAAGCTTCTTTGCGTCCTCGTCCATCTTGCGGGCATTTTCCTTAGCCTGCGTAACGATGGTGGTAGCGGTCTTCTGAGCCTCGATAAATACGTTGCTCAGGTCGAGAGCGCTGCTGTCGCCGCCTGCCGCGGGAGCGGTAGCAGCCTTATTCTTAGCCTCCTGGAGCTGATCCTCCAGCTCGGCGATCTGTGCCTTGCACTCTTCTATTTCCCTGTCCTTTTCCGCAAGCTCGTCTTCCATAGACTTCATCTGGAGCTTGAGGGAGTCGTTATTTGTCTGGAGTTCAGTGATCTTGGACTTATCCGCCGCGAGAAGCTCCTCGTACTTTTCGCTGCTTTCTCCGCCGCCGCCCGAACTTTCGAGAAGAGCCTTCTTTTCGTCCAGCTCGGCTTCGAGCGCATAAATTTTAGAGTTCAGTTCATCGACATAAGCAAGAACGTCCTTTTTATCAAAGCCTCCGACTCTTACCGTCTTGAGAAAACCGGTTCCATCCATTGTGAATACCTCCAATATCAGTTCTGAGTTCAGACACTCGTCTGAATATACTGAAATTATACCATATATTTTGGTTTTTCACAAGTATATTTCAGAAAATTAGTACACAAAAAATGCTTTATTTTTTTAGTGAATTATAATAATTTTATTAATTTTCCGAAATTAAATGAATAAACGGCAGTCGACCGGCGGTCATTTTTTAACATTTCGTGAATTATTCGGGACGTTCTTTAAGCCTGTTCAGCAGCTCCAGAAGATAAAATCTGCATTCGTAGCTTTCGGGGTTTTCCAGAAGCTCCAGTTCCTCCGGCGAGAACGCCTCCTCAGCCGTCTCGCCCGATACTGCGGGCAGGCACAGCGGCGGGAACATCACGCACCACCAGTTTTTTCCCGAGGCCTCGCCGAGAGTTATCCTCAGGGACAGATATTCTCCCGCGGGCATGGTGATATCGCCGTAAACGCGGCTGTCGAACGCAATCTTTTCCACGCTGCACTCCGCGCCGTATCCAACTCCGTTCTCCGCAAGGACTCTTTCGGCGGTTCGCTTTATGTCGTCCATGCTTTTTTCGGCGGCGGCGGCGGCTTCCTCGGCGGATTTGCAGTCCTCAAAAATCGCGGAATTTTCCTTCAGCACTGCGTCCCTGACCGCAAGCTTCAGGCTCTGGTCGTACTCCGAATCGGAATTGGCAAGTATATGCAGTCTGAAAACGGTTTGGGTTATGTGATCATAGTCCTCAGCAAAGCCGCAGAAGCCCGCACAGAAAACAGATACCGCCATTCCCACAAGAGCGGCAAGCTCTGCGGCGGCAGCAGTAGGTTTCCATATTTTTCTTTTATTTTCCATAAGTATTATCCGTCCTTTCACCGTGGTTTCCATGTTCCTGCGTACTGATTATTGGACGCGTAAGGACGGTTTATTCGGCCTGCAAAAATTTTTTTGAAAAAACTCTTGACAAAACACGAAATATGGGATATAATAATCAATGCAGTCCGAGTGCTATCTTAGCTCAGTTGGTAGAGCACATCCTTGGTAAGGATGAGGTCGTCGGTTCAAATCCGATAGATAGCTCCATTTAGAAAGCCGTCCCCGAGTCTGCATAGGGGGCGGTTCTTCTATCGGCGAATAGCTTGAAGTTACACGATGATGCGTAAAAACACGTATCATCTTTTTTGTTTTCGGGGGACTGCCCCGCCCGCCGTCCCTCAGGGACAGGCGCGGACGGGTACAGTATGCGCTGTGTTACCCCATACCCTTGATCTTCGAGATCATATCGTACTGTATGCGCTGTACGCTGTCGAAGTCCACAGCTTCAATATAGTACTCCTCCAGACGGTCGTGCTCCGCCTTTGCGTTCACAAGGGACTTAACCGCCTCATCGCGGAGATTTTTCAGCGCAGCCTCGTTGAATTTAAGCCGCGCTTTTTTTGCAATAAGCGTGCCCTTGTCGTAAAAGCGGCGGAAATTTATGGGCTGCTTGGTCTCCACCGACAGGGCGTTGAGGGGGCTTGCCGTCAGGAACGCGGTTTTCAGCTCGGGTATGAGGATATGCTCGAAGCTTTCCTCGTTACGCAGGGTGCAGACGCTTACACTCACGCCGTAGCCGCGGCTTGAAGCAATGTCCGCAAAGCGTCTCAGGAAAATATCCGAGCCCGCGAAGCAGTTGTCGCAGAGCAGATATACCGCGTAGTCCTCGGGGACGTTTGTCAGGTATCCCTTGGGCGTAAGGGCTGACAGCTGGCGGAACTCGATCTTGCCCTCGCCCGCGCCCTTTTTTCTGGGCATAAGCTTTGCCGCAAGCCTTTCGGTGAAGCCATCAAGCTTTTCCTCGTTGAGAGCGGTGCGTCCCACTTGACAGGTATCCTCGGTTACCGCGGCAAGGGCGGTGATGAACCGTCGGCAGCTTGCATGGTGTCTCAGATACTCCGAGGTGACGGAAATAATTTCCTCCTTATTTTCTTTGAGGAAGGACGCGTCCCAGCACACGCCCAGATCCAGTATCTGCTGCGCCGCGCCGGGGTATTCGGGGTCGAAAACGTGGGGAGCTGTTCCGTCCACGAAAATCACGCGCTTTTCCTTGAAAACCACCGCGTCAAGGGAATCGGGGTCGCTGGAGCATTGATAAAGCTCCTTTTCATCGTCGGGAAAGGCTTCGGCAAGCCGTTTCATCAGCGTGGATTTGCCCGTTCCCGGCCCGCCCTTGATTATGTAGGTATAGTATCCGGTATCGGCGATGGTCTCACCGAAATGGGTGCGGAAGCCTTTCGGGGAGCTGCCGCCGAGAAAGCATTTTAAACAATTCATAAAAATCACTCCGTTTCTGTTTATTTCATTTTATGATAAACGGACGGATTGGTGCTATCGACGGCGGCGATTCAATACAAAATTTATTTTATGAAAGGACTGTCATTATGAAGCTTCACGAGCTTATAACTGCCGCCGTCTCTTACGACTGCGGCGACCCTAAGCGTATACAGCACTTTATGAAGGTTTATGCCTTTGCCCAAACTATCGGAGAGAGCGAGGGTCTGTCCCCGCGGGAAATGGAGATACTGGGGGCGGCGGCTGTCCTGCACGATATCGGCATACGTGAGTGCGAACGGAAATACGGCTCCTGCGAGGGAGAGCTTCAGCAGGTTGAGGGAGTTCCCGTCGCAAGGGAGATACTCGGCGGTCTCGGCGCGGACGAGGAGCTTACCGAACGCGTCTGCTTCCTTATTGCACATCATCACACCTACGCGGGAATAGATTCCGATGACTGGCAGATTTTGGTTGAAGCCGATTTCCTCGTAAACATCTTTGAGGACAATATGTCCGCCGAAGCCGTAAAACAAGTCTGCGACAGGATTTTCAGGACGGTTTCGGGAAAAATGCTTCTGAAAAAGCTCTATTTATCGTAACAAATTTTTCACACAAAATTCGGAATATCCTACAAAAATTATTTTTACTGTTTATTTTCTTAAAAATATGTGATATAATAATGAATAATACTTATACATTTGTTAAACATATCACGAAGTCAATTTAATAATTTACTGCAGCATAGGGTCATACAGGGAGGAATACATATGCCTGATCACGTTAAAGATGTTTACAGAACAATACTCGAACGCACCGCAAGAAGTCTTGAGGCAAACAACATGAAATGCTTTATCGCCGATACCAAGGAGGACGTGCTGCCGATTGTGAAGGAGCTTCTCTCGGAGGGCGAAACGGTTTCCTGCGGCGGCTCCATGACACTTGCCGAGACGGGCGTTGCGGAGCTGCTTCGGTCGGGCGCTTATGATTTTCTCGACAGGACGGGGAAAAGTCCCGAGGAAGCCGAGGAGATATACCGCCGCGCATTTTTCGCGGACAGCTACCTTACAAGCGCGAACGCCGTTACCGAAAACGGCGAGCTTTACAACGTTGACGGGAACAGCAACCGTGTTGCGGCGATATGCTTCGGCCCTAAATCCGTTATCGTTGTGGCTGGCAGAAACAAGGTCGTCCCCACGCTGGAGGACGCTGTTACACGGGTAAAGCGTCTCGCCGCGCCTATGAACGCCGCAAGGCTCGGCTGCGAAACCTACTGCAAGAGCAAGGGTCAGTGTATGTCCCTCGCTTCAGGCAGCTGTGCGGGCATGACCGACGGCTGCAAAAGCGACGCGCGGATATGCTGTTCCTTTGTGGTATCGGCTTTCCAGCGCATAAGGGGCAGGATAAAGGTAATTCTTGTCAACGAGGAACTGGGTTTTTGACATTCACAAAAATTTTACATTTGTCTGAAAATTGCACTCAATATATAATTTTTGTATGAAATTATCTGAAATTTATTAATTGTCAAAGCTCTAAAATTACTGTATAATTAAATCAGCATCAAGGTTTGTTAACCCTTGACTCTCTCTCTTAAAATATTTTTTATTAAAAAAACGGACATTGCTCGATGTTCGTTTTTTATTTTGCAGAAAATTTCACGCTAAAGTTTTTGAATTTCCTGCCGATATATAAGTGAAAAGCTGTGGAAGTGCAGGAAATTTTTTGTGCAGAAAATTGAAAAAAACACTTGAAATTTTTGCACGGCTGTGATATAATATAGTCGGAGAATAATTTATTAAGGAGCTTGCCTTTTATGGCTGAATTGGTTTACAACGAAAAAGGCAGACTGCTTTTTACGGAAGAAATGCGGAAAGACTACACTATCCTCATTCCGCAGATGCTGCCCGTACACTTTACCTTTCTGGAAAAGATCTTCAACAACCACGGCTACAAGGTCAAGCTGCTCACAAGCACGGGCAGAAAAATCGTGGACGAGGGTCTGCGGAACGTCCATAACGACACCTGCTACCCCGCTCTGCTTGTCATCGGTCAGATGATGGACGCCCTCAAATCGGGTGAGTACGACCTTAACAAGACCGCGCTGATGATAACCCAGACAGGCGGCGGCTGCCGCGCTTCCAACTATATTAATCTTCTCCGCAAGGCTCTCAAAAATAACGGCATGGAGCAGATCCCCGTTATTTCGCTGAACCTTTCCAATATGGAGAAAAACCCCGGTTTTAAACTTTCTGTAAAGCTTCTCTACGAATTGATAATCGCCATATGCTACGGCGACCTGCTTATGTGGATAGGCAATCAGGTTCGTCCCTATGAGAACAACCGCGGCGATACCGACGCTCTCATTGACGGCTGGATAGACCGCATAATGAAAAGAGGCTTTTCCATTCCCGCGTTCGGAAGTACCGCACGCGAAATTCTAAGGGATTTTTCCGATGTGCCTTATACCATGTCCCCAAAGGTCAAGGTGGGCGTTGTCGGTGAAATATATATTAAATACGCTCCCCTCGGCAACAACTGCCTTGAGGAATTTCTCAGAAGCGAGGACGCCGAAGTGGTCATTCCCGGTCTGCTGGACTTTATCCTGTTCATGTGCGACCACCACATCGTCGATACTCAGCTCTATCATGTCAGGTACAAAAAATTTATCGGCTCGGGCGCGCTGAAAATGTTCCTGCGAAAAATGCAGGATACCATTATCAAGGCTGTATCCGAAACTCGGTTCAAGCCTCCCGCACGCTTTGAGGAGACAAAGAAAAATGTACTGCCCTATGTTTCGCCCGCCAATAAAATGGGCGAAGGCTGGCTGCTTACCGCCGAAATGGTGGAGCTTGTGGACAGCGGCGTGAACAATATCGTCTGCGCGCAGCCCTTCGGCTGTCTGCCGAACCATATTGTGGGAAAGGGCATGATAAGAAAGATCAGGCAGGTTCACCCCGAAGCAAACATTGTTGCCATCGACTACGATCCCGGAGCAACAAAGGTCAATCAGGAAAACCGTATCAAGCTCATGCTTTCAACAGCTAAATCAAGGCTTGATAATAAATAATGAAAGGATGCGATTTTATGTCTTTGTACGGAATCAACGCGTATACCTCAAATTCATATTACAGCACTCTTCTTGCAAGCAGAAACAAGCAGCAGAGCAGTGACCTTTCGAGTATGCTCTCGAATGCGTTCAAGACTGACACAAGCGACCTGTATACTCTTGCCAAGAAGGCCGATCTGGTGCGCTCCAGAAGCTACCAGAAGGAATTGCTTGAGGGCTTCAGAGAGTATTTTTCGGGCGGCGCTGTTGCCGATACTACCGATACAGAAGATACTTCTGCTGCAAATGACGAAAAGCTTTCCGTTACTGCAAAGAAGCTGAATGAAGCCGCCGGAGCTCTTGCAACGGGCGGAAATGATCTCTACAACGATGCCGATAAGTCCCTTTCCGCTGTAAAGAATTTCGTGGACAGCTACAACAGCACTCTGGACACTCTTGCTGACAGTGAGAACACCAAGGCTCTTGAAAAGGGAGTACAGATGGTAAATTCCACCAAGGCGTATTCTCGTACGCTTGATCGTATAGGCATTTCTATCGGCAGCGACAACCGTCTCAGCATTGACGAGGATAAGCTCAAGGCTGCTTCTCCCGCAACTATGAAATCCCTGTTTTCGGGTAATTATTCCCTCACGAACCGCATTGCTGACAAGGCATCGTACATACAGCGTACAGCAGCCCTCAGCAGCGCAACCACTTACAATTCCAAGGGAACAAAAAATGATTACTACAACCAGCTTTCCGCTATGATGTTCAACAGCAGAGTTTGAGACTGAACGTAGTACATAAGCAAAACGATACGCCGTGCATTTTTGTACGGCGTATTTTTTATGTAAATTTTGCAAAAAAGCTTTTCATTTCCTGCAAAATATGTTATAATTTTATTGTACTTAGGCGGTCATACCGACCCATAAAAACTTGAAAGGAAATGATAAAAATGAACAAGATACGCATTGGAATCGTTGGCTACGGCAACCTTGGCAGGGGTACGGAGCTGGCAATAAGACAGAATCCCGACACGGAGCTTGCCTGTGTGTTCACCCGCCGCGACCCGTCCTCGCTTAAAATTCTGACGGAAGGCGTTCCCGTTTATTCACTTGACGACATTCAGAACCACCGTGACTGTGCCGATGTGCTTATACTCTGCGGGGGAAGCGCTTCCGACCTGCCCGTTCAGGGGCCTAAGCTGGTGGAGCTGTTCTGCACTGTGGACAGTTTTGATACTCATGCCAAAATTCCCCAATATTTTGCGGCGGTTGACGAATCCGCGAAAAAGGGCGGAAACGTCAGCATTATATCCGTGGGCTGGGATCCGGGAATGTTCTCGGTTTCAAGGCTTTACGGAAGCTGCATTCTCCCCGACGGCAAGGACTACACTTTTTGGGGAAAGGGCGTTTCTCAGGGACATTCCGACGCTGTCAGGCGCATTGAGGGTGTTGCCGACGCAAAGCAGTACACCATTCCCGTTCAGGAGGCCGTTGACGCAGTAAGAAACGGTTCAGACCCCGAGCTTTCCACCCGCCAGAAGCACACAAGGGAATGCTTTGTCGTTGCAAAAGAGGGTGCGGATACTGCAAGGATCGAGTCGGAGATCAAAAATATGCCCAACTATTTTGCTGACTACGACACTACCGTCCATTTTATTTCACAGGAGGAGCTTGACCGCGACCACAGCGGTATCCCTCATGGCGGTTTTGTTATCAGAAGCGGAAAAACGGGCTTGAACGGCGAGACCTCCCATATTGTGGAATACAGTCTCAAGCTTGGTTCAAATCCCGAATTTACGTCGAGTATTCTTGTTGCTTACGCCAGAGCCGCTTACCGTCTTCATAAGGAGGGTGCGACAGGCGCGAAAACCGTGTTTGACATTGCTCCCGCGTATCTTTCTCCAAAGAGCGGCGATGAACTGAGAGCGTCTATGCTGTAAGGTCGGTCAAATCAAAAACGTATAAAAAAGCAGGCTGCAATCACAGCCCGCTTTTTGTTTATGACACTGCTTTCACAGGGTGACAGCCTATCGGGTTTAACGTGCTGACGGAAGCCTTTACTTCGTCCATGGTCAACTGTTGTGCTGCCGAAGCCGAAATAGGCTGCTCGCTCCAAAGGGCGTATGTACAGCCGCTGCCCTCGGAATTTGCCACGAACAAAAAATATCCGCCAAAATCCTCTCCAAGGTAATTGATCAAATTGCAGTCATTTCCGCCGCCGTCCGGATGCCCTATTCCATCATTTGCCCCCGTATAGACACCATTCGGAATAACGTTTCCCATTGCAACATTTGTATCAGTTATAGCAAGTTGAGCTGCACTGTAAATACTTCTGGCATTGGAATTCAGCCTTGTGGCTCTTGAATGCCTTACATAGCCCATGAGGCTCGGAACAAGAATTGCCGCAAGAACACCGATGATAGCGATAACAACTATTAATTCTATAAGTGTAAAACCCTTCAGTTCTTTTTTCATAGCAACACCCCCAAATACAATTATTGTATTATTTTCTCACTAATAATTATACTTTATATCGCAGGACAATTTGCATATATTTTATTAACTTTCTGTTTATTTTTTGCTAATATCATACAAAAACATCATTTCCGATTCAAGCTCTTCAAAGGACCATTTTCTCTCTGAATTTTCAAAGCTGTCAGGATCGTTTATGGTGAAGCTGTCACCGTCATCATATCCAACGATAATAAGCATATGCACACCGAATCGCTCTCCTGACATACCGGCGAGCAGCACATGACCGTTGTCGATTACGTCCTTTACTGTTTGAATATCTGCATGAGAAGTTTTTTCTATACCGGAGCAATAGGAGTACTCCTTAGAATTAAGCCCCATTTCATTGCAGATCAGGGGAATTTTTTTATCCTCAATACCACCTAAAATTCCAACCGCGTCAAGATTTTCGGCAATTTCAGCAACTTTCCTCGGATCAATATCATCTTTGCCCGTAAGCCACAAATATGCCATGGTAAGTGAAACTGCGGCACAGCCATGATGTTCTATATAAAAATCACCAATCGGCTGATAACGCCACCTATTGTCGAACATATAGAGCGCGGGAACTTTTTCACTGTGAAGCTCCTCATCGGTAAAGGTCATTGATAAGTAGTCGTCCTTGTGGAAAGGATAACCCCAAACGAACTCCAAATCGTCAGGATCATTGTAAAAGAAATTCAAAATTTCCGGAGGATAGAGCTCCTCGTTTTCGGTAATAAATTTTGCATATTCATTAGTCTCGGCAAGCTCTGCAAGCTTACCCCATTTTTGGCGAAATTCATTTTCACGCTGTGCAGGGATCAACAGCAGCATCATCGCCAGAATTGCAACAAAAACTAACGAAACTATAACTATAGTTTTCTTATCAGCATTATTTTTCATATATATTCCTTTACAGAAAAAGCGTCGGATAAACCGACGCTTTTCATTCAAATGTTATAGAGCTAAAGTCAAATTAGCTGAGCTTAGGAGCAGGGAAGATACCGTAGATGCTACCAGCCTTAGCGTCAGCCTTCTGCTCCTGCTCGGTCTTGTTAACCAGATCATCTCTGGTTGAGCCTGCCTCAGCAAGAACAGTATCGTTAGAAGCCCATGCTGCTGCATATACAGAGTAAGTAGCAGGATTGAAGATAGCAATAGCATTACCTGTAAAGTTTTCACCAAGATAGGAAACAAGATCCATCTTATCAGTCAGATCTCCGTCTTTGGAAGTACCGGAAACTACAGCAGGGACTACTTTTTCACCGCTACGCTCTTCAGCAGGAGAAATCTCAACTGTACCGTCAGTTGAAGTGCTGCTGAAATAGTTGGAAATACCAAGCTGTGTCAGTGCGGAAGATACAGCAGTGTGAATCTGCTTAGCGTTAGCATTTGCGCTGGAGATTCTTGCGTTTCTTACGTAACCGAGCATAGAGGGTACGAGGATAGCAGCAAGAACACCGATGATTGCGATAACAACGATGAGCTCAATAAGTGTGAAGCCCTTAACCTTTGAATTTCTCATTGGAAATTCCTCCTTCTTAAAATTTAAAATATTTTTTATTAAAAAGCGTCGCTCAAACGAAGCGCTTTTCCGAAATTAAGTAACTGCCCCGCCGGAATCTTCCGTTATAGACAGTTCATACGCCTTAGGATAAGAACCGAAATATACTCCATGATTCTTGATAGCGGTTTTCTGCATCTGCAGATCGTACAGCATCTGGCATACCTTATAGTCACTACCTGATGCATTGGAATCCAATGTATAGGCTTTCATTCCGACAACAGCGGTTTTAGCCATGATACCGTTCGAATTCATATTTGAGGTAAAGTAGCTTTCGTTTTCATAATAAACAGCCGAATCAACAACGTAATTCTCAACATCAATGTAGGCAACGACCGTTCCCTCAAAAGAATTATCAAGGAAAGACAGTATAGTCTTTCTCATATTCTTGTAGATTTCCGATCCGACCGGTGCGGAGCCGCCCTTGACCTTGGAACTGCTGTTATCATAAACAGACGTGATATAAATGTCGCCGCTTATGTCACCGTTTGCCATTGTAAATCTGACAATGGAATAAGTAACATTTTTGTAGGACGGATCAGGCGTCGCCGTATCTGCATTTACATCAAATATCTTATTATCCTGATTTATTTCGCACTGAATAAGGGTATTTTGAAATCCTGTATAAGCCATATGCGCCTTGTTATTGTAGGCTTCCATTTTGGCATCGCGCTGGAATCCGCCGATAGCCAATGACATTATACCCGCCAAAACAGCGATAATAGCCATAACAACTATCAGCTCGATCAGGGTAAAGCCTCGGATCTTTTTTGCACATTTTATACTGTCCGTTGGACTCACCTCCCATAAGTATCAGCCGATATGGTTGTTCCTTACTGTAATTATTATATATTACTGCGGCCGATTTGTCAATAGAAAAATGATATTTTTTCCTCTGATTTTGTGAATTTGTGCAATAAGACAATTTTTTAACCAAAATATGTACAAAACGGCGAAAATTGTTAATGTCGCATAATCATTATCAACATTCGGCTGTGTATTTTGGTAAAATCACCGTGGAGAATTCTTGAGGTAACGCTCCAGCTCGTTGATGTCAAGGGACTTTTCACGGGCGTGCATTTCGGTGATCACACCCTCCTTAACGAGACGGGCAAGCTCCTGATCGAGACAAACCATACCCTCTTTTTTACCGGTCTGGATAGCCGTCTGAATAAGGTGTACCTTATTGTCGCGTATCATAGCCTTGATAGCGTCGGTAGCGTTGAGTATCTCAAGCGCGGCGATACGTCCCGTGCCGTCAGCCTTGGGGATAAGGGTCTGAGCGATAATTCCCACCAGAACGGTAGCAAGCTGAGTACGGATCTGGGACTGCTGGTGCGCGGGGAAAACGTCGATGATACGGTTGATGGTATCGGACGCACAGGTGGTATGAAGTGTGGACATAACAAGGTGTCCCGTTTCGGCGGCGGTTACGGCCGCGTTGATGGTCTCGAAGTCACGCATCTCTCCCACGAGGATAACGTCGGGGTCCTCACGGAGGGCAGCTCTCAGGGACATGGCGAAGGACTCAACGTCGTCTCCGACCTCTCTCTGATTAAGCATACAGCGTTTATGCTCGTGAACGTACTCGATAGGGTCCTCGATCGTGATGATGTGCGCGGAGCGGTTGATGTTGACGTAGTCGATCATAGCCGCGAGCGTGGTAGATTTACCGGAACCTGTAGGACCGGTTACAAGTATAAGTCCTCTCGGACGGAGCGCAAACTCGCCAAGAATAGGAGGAAGATCAAGGTCGTCAAAGGTAGGAATATCGTTTCTCAGCAGACGGATAGCGATAGCGGTGTTTCCGCGCTGATGATAAACGTTAACTCTGTGACGGTAGCCGCGCCTTGTTACATAGGAAAAGTCGGCGTCAACCTTGTTTTTGATGTTTTCCAGATTACGTCCGCTCGTCATCTGCTCGCATATCTTCATGATAGCGGCTTCGGTCATTTCGGGGTAGGAGCTGAGCTTCCGAAGCGAGCCGTGAAGTCTTACTACAGGCGAGATCTTGGTTGTGAAGTGAACGTCCGAACAGCCCAGAACTCTTGCCTCGTCGAGAATTTTGTCAATGCTGATAACGACTTTTTCCTGCGGTTTTTTTTCGATATCCATTAGTACGCTTCCTTTCGGTATTTATTTGCAGACATAGCATACACATTTGCGTCCAAAACGCTTGCGTGCAGCGATGCGTACATATGCGGTGGGGTTTGCCGTTAAACGGCGTATGTAACTCTTACGAGTTCATCCATAGTTGTTTTGCCCTCCTGAACAAGCTCAGAAACGTTGTCACGGAGGAGCTTCGTACCCTGCTGTTTACAGAGCGCTGATATAGCGTCTACCTTACCGTCGTTGGCGATAAGAGAGCTCATTTCGGGAGTACAGAGCAATATCTCGTGAATAGCGGTACGTCCCGTGTAGCCTGTGTTGTTGCACTTGGGACAGCCGCAGGCGTCATAAACGGTGATATGACCGTCAATACCCATCAGGCTGTCCTCCTCGTCGGTGGAAAGTCTGGGAGTACGGCATTCCATGCATATCTTCTTAACAAGACGCTGGGCAACGATACCGATAAGAGATGTCGCTACCATGTACGGCGCAACGCCCATATCCACAAGACGGGTTATCGTCGAGGGAGCGTCGTTGGTATGCAGTGTGGACAGCACAAGGTGTCCCGTGATAGCGGCACGGATAGCGATATCCGCGGTTTCCTGGTCACGCATCTCACCGATCATAACGATATCGGGGTCCTGACGGAGGATAGAACGGAGCGCAGCGGCGAATGTCATACCCGCCTTAGCGTTTACCTGACACTGGTTAATGCCCTCGATGTTCTTTTCCACAGGGTCCTCAACGGTGATAACGTTAACGTGGGGCTTTGCGATCTCGCCCAGAGCGGCGTACAGAGTTGTGGTCTTACCTGAACCGGTAGGTCCCGTAACAAGCACAACGCCCTGAGGAACTTTAAGTATAGAAGCAAATCTTTCGTAGTTATAGGCTGTCATACCAAGGTCGGTGATCTTTCTTACACCCACGTCGCCGGTTGACAGGATACGGATAACGACCTTTTCGCCGTTTACCGTCGGCAGGTTGGAAACACGGACGTCCAGCGTGGTTCCGTCAACCACCTGAGTGAAACGGCCGTCCTGAGGGATACGCTTTTCGGCGATATTCATGCCGCTGATGATTTTCAGACGCGTGACAAGCGAGTTATGTACAACGTTGGAAATATTCATCAGCTCAATAAGGTCGCCGTTAACACGGATACGGATACGTGTAAAGGTCTTGAACGGCTCGATATGAATATCCGTCGCGTCCGCGCGGAAGGAGTTTTCAACGATTGTGGTTGCCAGCTTAACGATAGGCGCGCTGTCGATACGCTCCGCGGATTCCTCGTCGATACCGAACGCGTCGCTGTTGTCGAACTGGTTTTCAACGCTTTCGAGCAGCGAGGACGTATTCTGCGACGAATAATACTTTCCTATAGCCTTGGTGATGCCGGCCTTTGTGGAAAGCACGGGGACAACGTCCATACCCGTTGTAACCTTGATATCCTCGAAGATGTAGAAGTTTACGGGGTCATGAGTGGCAACGGTAAGTCTTTTGCCCGTGATCTTGACAGCAATGATAGTATGCTTTTTGGCAAGAGCCTCGGGTATCTTCTTTACTGCCTCAACATTGACTTTGGCCTGTTCTTCGGGATCGTTAAGGTCTATAAACGGCACGGTAAGCTTTTTTGCAAGCACCTTACCGAACTCGATGTCGGTAACATATCCCAGCTCAATAACATAGTCGCCGAAATATTTACCCGAAATATTTTCCTCCTTTTTCTTGTCAAGGACGTTCTGGAGCTGTTCCTCTGTAATAATGCCCTCGTTGACCATATACTGACCAATAGGAATGTTTTTCATTTCCAAATGCCTCATTTCTCCGCAGACTGATTGATTCA
>JAAVHL010000065.1 GCA_014799735.1 Ruminococcus sp. | reverse complement strand
CCCGATGAGCCTGAAGATCCCGATCCTGAAGAGCCCGATGAGCCTGAAGATCCCGATCCTGAAGAGCCCGATGAGCCTGAAGATCCCGATCCTGATGAGCCCGATGAGCCTGAAGATCCCGATCCTGAAGATCCCGATGAGCCTGAGGATCCTGACCCTGAAGATCCCGACGAGCCTGAAGATCCTGATCCTGATGAGCCCGATGAGCCTGAAGATCCTGATCCTGAAGATCCCAACGAGCCTGAAGATCCTGATCCTGAAGAGCCCGATGAGCCCGGCGATCCTGGCGAGCCCCCTACAACACCTCCCGGTACTCCTAACGTACCGCCGAGACCGCCTGTGCCCGAAACCCCGGACTTCCCCGTTACTTCCCCTGTTACACCCATCATTGACTTTGAGATGTTCGACGAGCCCGAGGTTCCTCGCGCTGAAACTCCTTTCGAGGAGACTTCCGAAGCGGACAGCTTTGAGACCTTTGATGACGCTCCCGTTCCTCTTGCGGACGATCCGTTCGGCGACGCTGATTCCTACTCCGTTAACCCCAAGACAGGCGTTGATATGACTGTTCCTATGGGAGCTGCAGCTGCGGCAATGGCTTCGTTCATGGCTCTGATGATTGCTAACAAAAAAAGACGCGGTGAAAACGGCTGAGACCGAATAAGATAAGCGTTAAAACAGTTATCTGAAATGTTCCCCTTTTGTCGGACAATAACGTCCGGCAAAAGGGGATTTTATTTTTTTCCAACGGAAATTCTATTGCTGTGGAAAGTGTAAAAAAGCAGTAAAAAACCGATCTCAAATCTCCGTACAAAGTGTAGGAAATTTGAGATCGGCAATATAATTGTTGTTCAGTTTCTTACGGTATTATGGCTTCCCGCCGAGGTTTTTTTCTGACTGCGGTAGTGAGATATCACAATGTAGTAGAGCGGTATGGTCAGTCCGATAGGCGCCCACATGAACGCGAACCAACGATCGCTTAGCCACCACCAGAACATACTGAGAAGAATTCCCATGCCGATATAAACTATTACGCACAGAACAGGGTAGCAGAATATCAGCGGATTGCGCTTTTTGATGGCAGGGTACAGCGTGTAGTAGAGCGGTATCGTCAGGAAAAGCAGCCACATAAGCTCATACCAGTTATCCGACCAATATCTGAAAGTATGTTCAAGAAAGCCGCCTATGGTAAAGTACACAAACGCGCATAAAACAGGATAGCAGAAGATCATGGGATTGCGCTTTCTTACAGCTTCCTTGCCTGTGTAGTACAGAGGGAGAAGCAGGAACACCGTCCAGCCGGGGTGTGCAAGACCGATCATACACGTGAGGAAGAAAAATCCCGTAATAAAGATCGGCAGCGTTTTATCAAGCAGCGTCATGGGTCTGCGGCTTTTGGGAGCTTTTTTGGACTTTTTGGTACGGCCGCTGTTCTGGTTTGTGCTTTGACTGCTGTAGTTATAGCTGTAATTGTAATCGTATTTGCTGTCCTTTTCGCCGATCTTCTTTTCCAGCTTGTCTAAGCCCTTGTCAATGCCGCTGCACATTTTGTCAAGACCCTTGTTAAGTCCCTCGCAGAAATTTTCTACGTTTGTCTCCCAGTCCTTGCCGTTTGCCGAGGCCGCCTTGCGGACGCCGTCCTCGATCTTTTTGCCCGCTGAATTAAGTATATCTCCGATAGCGAGACCCGCTTTCTCTACGGTGTCGCCGAAGCCGCCCGAAGCTTTTTTCTCCTCCTCGCCAAGATCGGCTCCGAACGGAGAGCCCTGCGGAATTGAAGTGCTTTCATGTGCGGAAGCGTTCGGGTAAATCTCCTTTTCGGTGTAGTTTTCGGGAACGGCTTCTCTTACGGGTTCGCCGCGGTAGCCGTAATCGTCCTTTTTAAGGGATACCCCCGAATTTGCCGATTTGGGAGAGCTGTCTGTGTTAAGAAGCTCGTCAATGGAAACCCCGTACAGCTTTGCAAGCAGGATAAGGTTTTCCGTGTCGGGGGAGGCCTCCGCGCGCTCCCACTTTGATACGGCCTGACGCGATACGCCCATTTTTGCGGCAAGCTCTTCCTGCGAAAGATTGTTTTTATTTCTCATCTGCCGAAGTCGGTTTGCGATCTCGATATTCATAGTATCATCCTTTCTTAGTATCTGTGTTTCTTATGACAATATTATATCACATATATTATTATAATGCAAGCGATTTTTGGTTGCATTTTAAATTTTTTTAATTGCAACCAATAGTTGCGAAAGGTTGAGCCTTTTTTCGTCTTTTTGTCAGTAATTAGTAAAACGAAAAGTCGGTACCGAAAAGATACCGTCTTTATTTCTTTTAAGCTTTGTAATTTTCCGAAACAAATTTATATTTTCGTATTTTTATTTTTGCCTGTGCTGCGCTCCCCAGTCGCACATCATATCCAGAATGGGAATAAGAGATTTGCCGCGCTCGGTCAGACTGTACTCAACCTTCGGCGGTATCTGCGGATATTCCTCGCGGTGAACCAGACCGTCCGCCTCCAGTTCTTTAAGGGTAACGCTCAGCGTTTTGTAGGATATCCCGCCTATGTATTTTTTCATCTCGTTGAAACGCACCGTACCGTAGCCCATAAGCGCATACAGAATAAACATCTTGTATTTTCCCTGTATCAGGGACATTGTGTAATTAAACCCTGTCTCCTCAAGCTTTGCGTCCTTTATACATTCCAAGCTCATAATTTTAGCTCTCCTTTAGGTAAGTATATAACTTTAGTAATAGTATATTACTTAAATGTGCGTACTTGATTTTAGTTTTATTTACGATATAATTATAATATAAGACGGGATAAAAGTCAATCCCGCAAATTTGATTTACGGAGGAAACTATCATGAGCAAGAAAATCGTTGTTATCACAGGCAGTCCCCGCAAAAACGGAAACAGCTTTGCAATGACGGACGCATTTATTAAGGCGGCCGAGGAAAAAGGTCACACTGTCACAAGATTTGACGCCGCAATGAAAAAGCTGAACGGCTGCCGCGCCTGCGAGACCTGTTACTCCACGGGAAAAGCCTGTTCCTTTGATGATGAGTTCAACACCCTGGCTCCCGAAATTCTGGAAGCGGACGTTATCGTATTCACCATGCCTGTTTATTGGTACTCAATTCCCGCGCAGATAAAGAACGTTATCGACCGCATATTCTCGCTGGTTGTGGGAGGAAAGGATATTTCGGGGAAAGAGTGCGCTCTTATAACCTGCTGCGAGGAAGAGGATATGTCCGTTATGGACGGAGTGCGCGTTCCGATTGAACGCACCGCAGCGCTTAACAAATGGAAAATGGTGGGCGAAGTTCTTATACCCGGCGTTCTGAAAGCCGGAGATATTGAAAAGACAGACGGTTGCAAACAGGCGGCTGCTCTTGCCGAAAAAATCTAATGCCTATAGCATATTGGCAGGAAAATTTTATACTTAACTGCAAAAAGACTGCCGACAGAGCTTGCCTTTGTCGGCAGATCGTTTTATTATATTTCTCAAAATCCGACAGCCGTATGGTCTGAAAAATCCCTCTGTTTGCCGCGGGAGAAGCCTGTCCGTTTCTGCTTTGCGCGTTTGTGCGGTATTACCTTAAAATACGCGAGGAATTTACCGCTTTTTGTCGATTAAATAAAAAATATGGCAGACCGTGCGGAAATTTGTTGACGTAAGCCGCCTGCGGTGGTATAATAAATATGTTTTTTGGAAAAACGAGATACTATTATTTGGGGGAGATATTTATGAAAAACACCAAAATCGGAACGGCCGTTATCAAAGCCGCGCTGCTTCTGCCGCTGGCTCTCTGCCTTTCAAGCTGCGGAGCAAAGTCTGTCGATCTGAACGACTACCTCACTATTGAGTGCAAGGGTATCGACACAGCGGGCAAGGCAAGCTTTTCCGTTGATGTAGAACAATTTGTTAAGGATAACGCCGAGGCTCTCGGTCTGGAGGACGCTTCCTTCGGTTCGCTTCTTATGGTTTACGATGAACTTTACGACAAGCTTGACGGCGAGCTCGACAAAACCTCGGAGCTTTCAAATGGTGACAAGATCACCTTTAAGTGGGACGACATTGACACTAAAAAGTTCAAGGAAAAATATTCCGTAAAGCTGAATTTCTCCGACGTGTCTTACGAAGTAAGCGATCTTGAAGAGGCAAAGGCATTTAACCCGTTCGATTACATAACAGTTACCTGCGAGGGCTTTGCTCCCTACGGAAAGCTCAGCATAAACAGGAACGGCGAAAATCCCATATCGGGAATAAGCTACCGCTCCGACAAGGCTGACGGTCTCAGCAACGGCGACAAGGTCATCATCACCGCGGAGGCGGGAAGCGACCTTAAGGAATACTGCATGAGCAAGGGCTATTTACCCTCCGAGACCGAGTTTGAGTACACCGTAAGCGGTCTTGCAAGCTATGCCACAAGAATGGACTTTATTCCTGCGGACTCCATGACAAAAATGGACAGTCACGCACAGGACGTTTTCAAAGCCAATGTTGCCAAGAACTGGACTGACAGCGAGTCCCTCAAGGGCGTTGAGCTTATAGGAAATTACTTCCTTACTCCGAAGGACGCTTCTATTTCCACAAATACATACAATTATATTTATTTCATTTACAAGATCACAGCCGAGCATGAGGAAGGCGGTACTTTCGATTACTACTATTACTCCTACTACACCAACATTATCCTGCTGGACGACGGCACTTGCTCCTTTGATCTGAACAGCATTACCGTACCCGAGGGCAGCAGCTTCTTCGGCTCGATCTCCGGCGAGGCATTCTCCACAGGCAAATATTACTACAAGGGCTATGAGGATCTTGACAGCCTGTTCAACAAACAGGTAACCGCAAAGATCGACAAGTATCAGTACGAGTCCACCGTAAATCAGTAACGACAGTCTGACAGTACAGTCTGACAATACAGTCTGACAATAAAATTCAAGAGGATAGAAACGTAAGCGTTTTTATCCTCTTTTTATTTGCATGAATTTGGATACAGGACAGCAAAAACGTCCCCCATACCAAAAGATATGGGGGACGCGTTTTACCTGTTGATTTTATCCGAAAATCAAGCCTTGCCGACAGAACCGAACAGCTCCATTTTCTCCTTAACGGTAGCCTTGATAGCGTCAAAGCCGGGAGCGAGAAGCTTTCTGGGGTCGAAGCCCTTGCCCTGCTGATCCTTGCCCTCTTCAACGTACTTTCTTGTAGCAGCCTGGAAAGCAAGCTGGCACTCGGTATTAACGTTGATCTTAGCAACGCCGAGGGAGATAGCTTTCTTGATCATATCCTCGGGGATACCTGTACCGCCGTGGAGTACGAGAGGCATATCGCCAACCTTTTCCTTAACGGCAGCAAGGGTATCAAAGGAAAGACCAGCCCAGTTTTCGGGGTACTTGCCGTGAATGTTTCCGATACCTGCCGCAAGCATTGTAACGCCAAGGTCTGCGATCTGCTTGCACTCGTTGGGGTCAGCGCACTCGCCTGCGCCGATAACGCCGTCCTCTTCGCCTCCGATAGAGCCCACCTCAGCTTCAAGGGAAATTCCCAGAACGTCGCAGGTGTTTACCAGAGCAGTGGTCTTAGCGATATTTTCTTCGATAGGGTAGTGAGAACCGTCGAACATGATAGAGGAGAAGCCCGCGTTGATACAAGCCTTTGCGCCCTCAAATGTACCGTGATCCAGGTGGAGAGCAACAGGAACGGTGATGTTAAGCTCCTCGAGCATACCCTCAACCATGCCTACAACGGTCTTGTAGCCGCACATATACTTGCCCGCGCCCTCGGAAACGCCGAGAATAACGGGAGACTTCAGCTCCTGAGCGGTAAGGAGGATAGCCTTAGTCCATTCCAGATTGTTGATGTTGAACTGACCTACAGCGTACTTGCCTTCGCGGGCCTTGTTCAGCATATCCTTTGCGGAAACGAGTCTTGACATAATAAAAACATTCCTTTCGAGGGAAATTTCCTGTTTTGGGGAAAATTCCCGATATTTTCATATAAGCTTATTATACAGTATTTTCACAAAAAAAGCAATAGTTTTTGTAAAATTTTCACGGACGTCGTTTGGCGGACAAATTTTAATTTAACGCACTATGTAACAACTCTTTAGGCGGCGAAGCCGCCGACTAAAGCTGGTCGAGCTGAGCCCAGCTCGCAGAAGTCCAGAGGGCGGAGCCCTTTGGTCGCGCTCCGCAGAGCGCGAAATCCCCTCCT
>JAAVHL010000064.1 GCA_014799735.1 Ruminococcus sp. | reverse complement strand
GACGCTGGAGCATCCTCTGCTGCTTGACAAGGAGGAAAGCATGACGGGGGATTTTTCCGAGGATTTCCGCAATTTCAAGCGGACGGAGCTTATTTCGGACATAAGGACAGAGCAGTATTCCTTTGAACAGGCGGCGGATTACGCTTATGAAAAATATCTTGAAAACGGAAACCTGCTGATGATCCTGAACACGAAAAAGGCTGCCTGCGAACTTTTCAGACAGCTTAAAAAAAGGTGTGAAAGCGACAAAAATAATGCTGAAATAATTCATCTCAGCACTCTTATGTGTCCCGCGCACAGAAAGGACAAGCTTGAGCTTGCACGGAAGCTTCTTTCTGAAAACAAGCCTGTTATCTGCATTTCCACGCAGCTTATCGAAGCGGGAGTCGATATATCGTTCAGCTGCGTGATACGTTCCGCGGCGGGACTTGACAATATCGCTCAGGCGGCGGGAAGGTGCAACCGTCACGGAAAGGAAGGCATACGTACCGTGTATGTGATAAACATCGGCGACGAGCAGCTTGGAAGCGGTCTCGGACAGATAAAAACTGGACAGGATATTTTTATTCAGCTTGCGGAAAACGGCGGATACGACCTGTTTTCAAACGACGCGGTGATGCTGTATTTCAGAAAGCTTTACAGTGAATACGAAAATTATCTTGATTACAATGTCATGGATTTAGGCATGGCTTCCTCGCTGCTGATGCTGCTGTCAACAAATAAGGAACGCAGCTGTAAGTGTAAAAGCGATCTCCTTTACAGAGGTCAGGCATTTGCTTCGGCAGGAAAATTTTTTAAGGTTATTGACGAAAATACGCGGAGCATTATCGTCCCGTACAATAGGGAAGCGGAGGAGATCATTCTTGACCTTAATTCGGATATAAGCGCAGATGAAGCCGTTCGTCTTATGCGGAAAGCGCAGAAATATTCTGTCAGCGTTTATTCCTCTGCATTCGGCGATATGCTGGAAAAGCGTCAGCTGCACAAGCTGAGCTTCGGCGATATCTGCGCTCTGGATAAGGCGTATTTTAGCGAAGATTTAGGTATTGACAACGAAAGCTTTTATCGTGAGGTGCTTATTTTTTAATGAAAAGATCCCCGACTGTTTTTTAACAGCCGGGGATCGTTATGTTGAACAGAAGTATTTTAGTCTTTTATATTTTTAATCATCTTACACTGATCGCAGGATCAGCCTGTTTTATCCTTACCTTATCATCATACATACGCTTATCCGCCAGCGAAACAACATCAAGGACGCCCTCAAATTTATCGTCGTTTGCCTCTGCCGTTCCTATCGCAATGCTTAGTGGGTGCTTCAGATAGGTATATTTGCCGCAGCCGTTTCTTACGTCTGCAATTTCCTTTTCCACTTTATCTTTATTATGACCGATGAATACAGCAACGAACTCATCTCCGCCGATACGGTAAACATTGTATGCCGATTTAAGATTTTTTGACAGCACGTCCGCCGCAGCCCGTATCAGTTCATCTCCAGCGATATGTCCGAAATTATCGTTTACTGTCTTAAGCCCGTTTATATCGCAAACTGCGCATATGAAAGAGCCGTTATTTTTTTCCGCAGCAAAAAATTTTTCATTGAGCCGCTTCATATCTTCATTGTAGCAGTTTTTATTTTTTATTCCCGTGTCTATGTCAATGTATGCCCGTTTCATATAGTGAGCCGCAGGATTTTCTATTGCAAAGAAAAGACCCATAGTAATAATAGTTACAGCCGCTCCGGTAAAAAGAAATTCCACAACGGCAAGCTGAATGCACATACATATGATAACAAATATATTGCAGGGGAGAAGTCCTATAATAACGCTTTTGTCTACCTTTCGTATATTAATTATCAGCAGTATAGTTCCGAAAACAGTATATAATGCTATAAGCGCAAATCCTGCTAACACACAGCTTCCCGTACTGTATTTGGTTCCGTTTCCGTCAAAATATTGTATCTTAAGAAAAGGCATTGCTATTATATAAATAAAAACAGGCAATCTGGTTAAATTCAGATATTTGCGCAATTTGGCTTTTGAAACAAAATTTTTTAAAATATAGCAAAATATTTCGCAGTCAAACAATATGGCAGATAAGTACATCAGAATATGCATAATATTATTTACCGTATTGCCGACCAATTCCTGATTATTTACGGTAAACACGGTTATGCCGTCAAAAATGACATGGGCAAGCGCAAACAAACAAATTCTCAGGAATATTTTTTCCGACTTGCAGCCATAAATCATATTATATCCGAGCAGCAGTATCAAAATGACCGCGCAGGTAATTTCAGACCTCAGGACAAGTATAATATTCAAATCAATCACTCTTATTTCATTATAAATAAAAATATCTCTTTTTTATTTAGAGATATTTTTTTTATTTTTTGCGTACCGCCGTGGACACCTTTTATCGGTATTTTTCTGTAGAATTTACTTTTCCGCAAATATAAGCTATGTATTTTTGTAATAAATTATTATCATTATAACATATTTTTGGATATCTGTCAAGGAGTTTTGACAATGAGCAAAACGCTGCCGGCTGTTCGGCGGAAAAAACTCCAAAGCGCAGCGGGTCACGGCTTTAGCCATACCGACGGCATGAGCCGATATAGGAAATGCTCCCCTTCAGTCAGAACCTTTGCGGTTATTATAATACCGCATTGTCCGACAAAAGGGGAGCATTTCCTATGCCTATAACAATAGATCACTCGTCGTCAAAATTTCCTGGAATATGAAGCTGCTTAACGGGAATACGCTTCAAAGGGGAGTATATGTATTTTGAACATGAGGAATCTCCGTTTACAAGACCTCTCTTTTCACAGAGAACCTTTCCGCCGTCCTTTGCACGGGTACCGAAATTGCAGTACTGACACTGAGGGGGGATATCCGCGCCGAAGTATTTCTTTTTTGCCATAAGTAACATTCCTTTCTTTCAGAAAAAATTTATTTATATCTTTATCACTATTATATCATACTTTTTTCTTTTTTTCTATAGAAATATTTGATAATAATAAAATTGTCATAATTAACAAAAAAAGCGTAGGAATTGGTGAATTTTGACGAACTGCTGTTCCCGCAGGAGCGATTACAGGGATTTGATCCTGCATAAATATATCTACATAAAGTTTACACAATAAATATGAAATAAATGTTGCGAAAATTCTAAAAAAGTAAAAACGTTTTGCAGACAATCTTCCGTGAAGCATTCCCTTGACCTGTAAAAGAACACAGAGACCTCCGAAAGATAGCAGGGAAGCGGTCAGCGGAATAAGACTTCTGTCTCCGCAGGTTAGGGAGGAAATATTGCTTATTTCAAGTATAGCCTTTACCGAGGCGGAAATGTCGCTGTACCTCATGCCCGTAAGGTCTGCCAAAGTATGGGACACCCTGCCTATTATGCCTGTTTTTTCCAGAATGCAGATAATCGTGGAAAAAAAGACGATTATCGCGCATATGGAAAACATACCCTGTGCACCGCCGTAAATCGAACCTATAAGCTTTTCCGAGGACAGATCAAGCTTTGCAGTTATCTTTTTAGGAGGCGGCACAGGACGTCCGAAGCCGATTATTATGGCGATCAGCAGGTTTGCGCTGACGATTGACGCAAATATTATCATTCCGACCTTTACGCTTGAAAAAAGATGTACGCCCGCCGTTCCGCAGATGAAAGCGGGGCCCGCAAGATAGCAGTACGGCAGCATCTGCTCGGCGGTGCGGCGGTCGATCTTGCCCTCGCCGCAAAGCTCCGACAGAAGCCTTGCGCTCACGGGATATCCGCCTATGCTTCCGATAAGGAATATGGAAAAATATTCGGCGGGTATGCGGAATATGTACCTCGAAACAAACCCGAACGGCTTGCCGAGGACGGCGTAAAGATTTGAGGATACCACAAATCCCGAGGCCGCCATGAACGCGTACAGCGACGGTATGATGACCTCGAAGCATACCCTGACCGAGTTCAGCGCCGCATTTCCAACGTCCTTTACATAAACGATTAGCAGAGCCATATAAAGCAGCGTCAGCGCGCCCGCGGCGGTATTCTTTGCCTTTGAAACCATAATGCTTTTCTCCGTAACAATTGTAAAATTTTTTTCCGCAGCCCGCGGGTTTTTGTCCCGATAAAGTATATGAAAAAAAAAGCGGCAATATAATTTATTTAAGAGATTTCTTTGAAAGGCGGTGGCATACTAATATGCAATTAAAAACTGTACAAAAAATCAAGCAAAAGCTTGAAAAGTTTTAACTTTTTTTTGTGTGGTTTTGCGCAGATTTTTTGTATACAGTTTTAATTGCAGATTAGGATTTGATGAACGAAAGACTGAAAAGCAGATACGGCAGGCTCGTCTCGAAATTTGTCAGGGACAAAGTATACCTTAACACATATATGGCGATGACCGACAACACTCGTATGGAGATCGAAAACTGCCGCAGGATACTGGAGTACAACGACGTGTGCGTCAGAATAAGGACTGCGACGCTTACCGTCAGCATATGGGGAAGCGGTCTGAGCATATCCGATTACAACACGGACGGTATCGTCATAAACGGAAGCTTTTCCTCCGTTGAATTTGAACAGACCGAAAAATAATAGTGCAGGGAGGCTGAATGCTGTGTTTGACAATATACGCGGAATAATTACCTTTGAGGCGGTCGCGCCCGAAACTGAAGCTTTCGTCAATGCGCTTAAAGAAAGCTCCGCGCCCGTATCCGATATGAGGGTGAGAAACGGCAGAATATACGGCGACATTTACCACTCGGATTTCGATGAGGTGAAAAAAGCCGCGGAAAAGCTGGGAGCGCAGTTCAGCGTGCGGTCAAAGAGGGGCGCTGTCTTTACCGTGAGGAAGTACCGCCGCAGATTCGGTATGCTTATAGGCTTTGCGCTGGCGTTTGCTTTGGTAGTATATCTGTCCAACGTGGTGATGGTCGTTGAGGTGTACGGCAACGAAAATCTTTCGGACAAACAGATAACTTCGCTCCTTGCGGATCAGGGGATACATATAGGCGCGTTCATACCGTCGGTTGACCTGCGTGAAGCGGAAAGCCGTATCGTGTCCTCTTCGGACAATATCGCGTGGATAGGTCTGCGGTCGAAAGGGTGCATAATTCAGGCGGAGGTCAGCGAGATAGAAGCGTCTCCCGAGATCGTGCCGACCTCCGTACCCTGCAACATCATATCTTCGCGGGACGCCCAGATAGTTGCCGTAAACAACGTGCATATGGGAATGCTCGTCCGTATGCTCCACGACGGTGTCAAAAAGGGAGACCTGCTTATAAGCGGCACTGTGGAGGACGGCAAGGGCGGGGTATACTTTGCCCACTCGATGGGGGAGATAATAGGCAGATACACCGAAAAGGCGGTTTTTAAGCAGTCCTTTGAGGACGAGCGTTTCGACTACGGCGAAAAAATACTGCGGAAAAAGCTTTATTTTTTCGGAGCGGAGATACCCCTCTATATCGGCAGAAATAAATTCGGCAATTGCGAATACGACGAGACCACCGACTATGCGGAGCTTTTCGGTATCCGCTTCCCGGTCGGGATAGTTAAAGCCGAATACAAGCCCTATGAGATACGTCCCGTCACCTACAGCTCCGAGCAGGCGAAAGTCATACTGGAGGACAAGATAAAGCAGTATGAGCGCAATTTTCTTAACGGCGGAGACATAACCGTGGTGGACAAGGAGGTTTTCTTCTCCGAGGACGGCAAAGAAGCCAAGGCTGTTGTGAAATACACCCTCGAAAGCGATATAGGCGTTACTCAGGAAATAATGGCAAAATGAACGTTAAATCATCAATATTTTGTGCATATTGAAGAAAAGTCGCACAAAATGGCGCTTACCCCCTTTTATTCTTTGAAAATATGTGGTATAATACAATTATATATACAGAAATTTACTTGCAGAGGTGTACAAATGGCGGAAGTTATAATAAATCTGGAAAATATTGAGCACGCGATAGAGCTTTTCGGAAACTATGATGAAAATATCAATCTGCTTCAGAGACAGTACAACGTAGCAGTCCTGAACAGGGGAAACGATATAAGGATAAGCGGCGGAGAAGCCGACGTTGCAAAGGCAAAAACAGCGGTGGAGGCTCTTCTCAGACTGATAAAAAGCGGTGAGAAAATTACGGAACAGAACATAAGGTACGTCAATTCAATGGTTGACGAGGGCATAGCCCAGCAGGTCACGCAGCTTGCGGACGGCGGTATATGCGTTACCACAAGCGGAAAGGTTGTCAAGGCTAAAACTCTCGGTCAGAAAAAATATGTGGACGCTATCGCCAAAAATACAGTGGTAATGGGTGTAGGTCCCGCAGGTACGGGAAAGACCTATCTTGCGGTCGCTATGGCTGTAAAGGCTTTCAGGGCGCATGAGGTAACGAAGATAATCCTTACCCGTCCCGCAGTTGAAGCGGGGGAAAAGCTGGGATTTCTGCCCGGTGACTTGCAGAATAAGGTAGACCCATATCTGCGTCCGCTGTACGACGCGCTTTTCGATATGTTCGGCGCGGAGACCTTTGCAAAGCACATGGAGCGGGGAACTATAGAGGTCGCGCCCCTTGCCTATATGAGAGGACGCACTCTCGACGATTCGTTCATTATTCTCGACGAGGCGCAGAATACCACCCGCGAGCAGATAAAAATGTTCCTGACCCGACTGGGCTTCAACAGCAAAATGGTCATCACGGGAGACGTTACCCAGATAGACCTGCCCGACAGCAGAAAATCGGGACTTATCGACGCAATGCATGTACTGAGAAATATTGAAGATATAAACATAACAAGATTTACCGAAAAGGATGTTGTGCGGCACAAGCTTGTTCAGGACATCATAAAGGCTTACGAAAAGGCGTACAGCGGCAGGAGTAATTAAGGTTGTTTGTCAAGGATGTGGAAATTTTTAGGCGGTGACTATGAAAATTAGGAAGATTGCGGCTTTTATTGCTTCGGCATTGATTGCGCTTAATTTGGTTACGATTTTCACAAATGCGGAGGAAGGGGAGGAGTACGCTCTTATTTCCGCGCCGTTAAGTGAAATTCCGGACGTGAAGTCTCTTGAAACCATGGGCGGGGGATATTATCTCTGCTATGACGAAAATGGAACAGCGTTTAAAATTGTTTACATCGGAAGCGATGAAATATCCAAATGGCGCAAAACGGGAGAGTTTGTGTGGAAGGACGTGGAATGCGGTCTTGATCTTGAAAACTATTACGGCTGTAGCTCCGAGCCGAGCGAAGAGGGAAATTTCTTCGGGATAGCTTTGAAAAAAGACGGACAATATTACTATTATTACTGCGAGAGAAGCGACGACCATACAAGAATTACCGCAGAACTTTTTGATGATGCTTATTGGGCGGACGTTCTCCCCGACGGGTATGTTTTCGCTAAACAAGGACGTTACTGCCTTGGGAAAGGTACGGAGCTTAGTAAAATTGATTTCGGAGATGAAGTCTATTCGGAAGGATTTTCGCTGAACACAGGTAAATATATATGCGGAGTGTTTTTTTGCAGCCGTTGGTACGACCCCACTCCTCATTACGCGGCTCTGCGTCTTGCTGATAAAGAAGGAAACGTCACCGAGGTATACAGTACGCCCGAACCGAGTGAGGATAACTATTGCAGCTATATATCAAGGGACACAATGTTTTTTTGTAAAAACACTTTGAAGAATTTGCACTGGCGGGAAAATTATATGGAAG
>JAAVHL010000149.1 GCA_014799735.1 Ruminococcus sp. | reverse complement strand
TCATCGTACATCCGAACGTACATATCCATCTGCCCGACATCTTGGTGCGTAATGGTCGTCGTTTTGAGGTCGATCAGTACGAACGATTTAAGGATGTAGTTGTAGAATACAAGGTCGATGAAGTAGTCTTTCTTTTCGGTGCGGACTAATTTCTGCCGCGCGACGAACGAGAAACCCTTGCCCAATTCGAGCAGGAATTTTTGCAGGTTACCGATGATGGCTTTTTCCAAATCCGATTCCGAGAAATCGCTGTTGGGCGCAAGACCGATGAACTCGGCGACGGTCGGGTTCTTAATGAACTCCATGCGATCGTGTTCGAACGGAGTGGTCAGAGCCTCCATTTCGGACTTGACCGTCTCCTTGCGTTGCGAGAGCAGCAACCGCTCGTAATACTGCGAGCCGATATTGCGGTCGAGTGTGCGGTAGCTCCACATTTGCTCGGCAGCCTCTTTCAGATACCATGTACGGGCATCGACATTCGTAACTTGAAGCAGACGTTTGTAGTGCGACCATGTCAAAATTCGCCACGGTGTAGCGAATATTTCGGGAAAGGTTTGATAGAATTGACGATAATAGTATAACGAGCCGACGGAAAATCCTTTGCCGAACTCTGCCGTAAGCTCTTTCGAGAGCGATTTCAACAATTGCGAACCGTAATCGGCACGATCTTTTCCCTGTTGTTCCTGCTCCACGATGCGCTTGCCCAATTGCCAATAGGCTTCGACCATTGCCGAATTGATTGCGGTATAAGCCTTTTGTCGGGCGAGGGTTACGATTTGCTTGATTTCGCGGATGAAATCCGCATTATATGATGAAATACGGTTCTCTTTTTCCATTGCGAATGACTTTATAGCAAAAGTAATAAAAAACGGGAGAAATAAGTGTTATTTCTCCCGTTAACATACTGATTTATTTGCGTCGTTCGCGCTCTTTCTCGTCGTCGCACTGCATCCGCAGGTTCAGTCGCTCGCGCATCTTGTCGAGAAAATAGGTGCGGCTGTCGTTCTTGCGGCGTTTCATATCCGCATAAGCATTGTAACAATGGCTCTCTTTCATATCCATACCGAACAATCTTCCGAAGAACGTGAACAACTCGTTGATAGACACTTCGCCGTCGTTAATGCAGCGCAATTCGTCGAGTGCATAAATGATCTCGACCAACTCTACGAGGTTGCCAGTCCAGCGGAAACGTGTCTCGGGGGAGATATTTCGGTTCCCATATCGTGCAAGTAATTCCAGTTCGGTATCGATATAGCCGATAGCAATTTTCAATAAATGCCCAATATGATTGGCGATAGCAGGAGGACAATGCAATAACCGAATGCGAGTATGATTTAAAATACGAAACAATTCGACGGTGTTCGTACTTGTATCGTACAGATCATGCAGTTGTTCTGTAAATTTCGCTAATTGTTCGTCGTGTGCTGTAATAATCTCTGTTATACAGCGGGATAGTGTTTCAGCTGTAATATGATGTACCATAATCATTCATCTTTTAGTTATAAATCTCTCTATTCCAATTCTGTTTGTTGCAGCAATAGAAATGGCGGAGATTTATTCTTTGAAAGGTGAACGATTTTTCATACGCGAATTCGATGTGTTATTATCTATGACACATACCTAATCTATATTTGGGCCGTTTCGCATTTATGATCTTTTAATAATTCTCTTTAAAATCGGTTTTCTTGAAATAGAAATTGTTGCTATACCCGTGGGTAGGGTGCTTAAATGCTCGGAATGGGATGCGGTATCTGTCAGGAGAATATCAATATCGACAAACCCGTTATTTTCCGCCAGCTTATACACCTGTCCATATATGTTATAATTGCCTTGCAAACTTTGAATGGTTATCGTTGCATTTTGTTCAATTCGAATAGGACGAGCTTCTTGCACGGGAATATGCGATGTGGCATAGGTTGTCGAATCTTCATTATAAAAGCTGATTCTCACCGGAACGGTGATAGTTTGCGGGTAAGGGATATAGTACAGCAGGCTCAAAACGACAAGTATGACCCCAGCAATTATAGAAATGCCCATGCGAAGAAGGAACGGAGGCATCTTGCCGACAATGCTCCGCACTTTTTCGCTTCGTAGTTCGATGTTTGGTCGTTCGTCCATATTCAATTCCCCAGTTCGAGTTGATTTTTTACCAAATTGTAATACATGCCGTGTCGGGCTGTAAGTTCTGCGTGCGTTCCTTGTTCTGCGATCTCGCCGTTATGAAGTACGACGATGTTGTCGGCATTTTTTACAGTACTTAGGCGATGGGCGACAATAATTACGGTCTTCCCTTCGTAGAATCGTTCCAGATTATCGATAATTCGCCGCTCGTTGTTGGCATCGAGCGCATTGGTCGCTTCGTCGAAAAAGATGAATTGCGGATTCTTATAGACGGCCCGGGCGATCAGGATACGTTGTCTTTGTCCTTGACTTAGTCCCTGTCCATCTTGCCCGATCTGAGTGTTGTATTTCAGCGGTAATCGCTCGATATATTCGTGAATATTGGCAACCTCCGCGGCGTAACGCAGCTTTTCCAGATCGATCTTATCGTCGGAAGTGGCGATGTTTTTCGCGATCGATTCGGAGAAAATATAACCGTCTTGCATGACGGCGCCGCATTGTGTTCGCCACCAAGAGAGATTGAAATGCTGCAAAGATTGTTCGGCAACCGAAATTTCTCCCTGCGTCGGTTCGTAATAGCCCAGCAACAATTTGACAAGCGTCGTCTTTCCGCTACCGCTCGCTCCGACAATGGCGGTCGTTTTTCCCTCGGGGATCGCAAGATCGATATGTTTGAGCACCATCGGCGAATTGCCGCCGTTATACTGGAATGAAAGGTTTTCGATGCGGATTGTTTTCTCTGCATTTCGCGGAAAAGAAGCAACCGTCCGATTGGTATTTTCTTCCTCTTTTTGCTCGTGAATTTCATTCATCCGATCCAGACTGATGCTTACATCCTGCCATTGGTAGACGAAATTCATCAGTTGCTCGACCGGAGTGTTCAGCTGCCCGATGATGTATTGTACGGCCAGCATCATACCTAAAGTCATATTGCCGTTGATCACAGCGATCGCTGTCATGGCCGTAATCAGTATATTTTTACCCTCATTGATTAGGATGCTTCCGGCGTCCTGCGTTTGGGTCAGCGACAATGACTGGAGGTTCACATCGAATTTGTCGGCCTGAATGTCTTCCCACTCCCAACGTTTTTGCAACTCATAGTTTTGCAACTTGATTTCCTGCATGCCGGTAATGAGTTGGTAGGTAGAATTTCTGTCTCGTGCCTGCTGCTCGAAATATTTGTAGTCTAAGATTCGACGTTTGCGTAAAAAGAACAGAGTCCAGATTCCGTAAAGGATACTGCCGGTCAAAAAGATCAAAAATATTTTGATATTGTAAATACAGAGCACCGCGCCGAAAATCACGAACGTAAATATCGAGAATAGAACGTTCAGAGTTTGGGCTGTAAGAAAATCTTGCACACGCCGATGATCCTCGATACGTTGCAGCAGATCGCCGAGCTGCTTCGTGTCGAAGAACTTCATCGGCAACCGCATCAATTTGATAAGGAAATCGGAAATCAACGAAATATTGATTCGCGTGCTGATGTGCAACAAAATCCGGCGGCGAATGAAATCGATGCTTGCTTGGCCCAGCAAAAGCATCGCCTGCGCCATTAGGATCAGCCAAACGAATGGAATGTCCCGTCCGGAAATACCGACGTCGACGATCGATTGTGTCAAGAACGGAAACAGCAACTGCAATCCGCAGCCGACGAGCAACCCGATAGAAAGTTGCCCGAAGAATTGTTTATAACGAATAAAATATCGATAAAGAAACCGAATCTTTCCCAGCCCTTTCGGCCTCTGTTCATCGCCCTGCTGTTCATAGAAACGTGCGGTCGGCTCCATGAAAAGAGCAATGCCCTTTTCCTCTTGATTGCGAGAAGTACTGAGCCAGTGATTCAGAAATTTTTCTTTTGTATATTCTACCAGCCCGCATCCAGGATCAGCTACATGAATAGTTGTGCTCTTTTTATGTTTTTTTACTTTGTAAACGACTACGAAATGATTTTGATTCCAATGAATGATACAGGGCAATACGGCTGTTGTTGCCAGTGTATCGAACGTAACCAATCCTCCGACAGTTTTGAATCCTATTTTTTCAGCAGCCGATGCGATATTCTGCAACGAAACCCCGGTTATGCCGGCAAACGTAACACCACGCAACATATCCAAAGAATAATTGCGGCCGTAAAAAGCCGCTATCATCTTCAAACAGCATGAGCCGCAGTCCATAGCATCGGGCTGCCGGTCAAAAGGAAAACGATGGCGTGTCATTGCATCCTGCTGATTTCGGTGCTGCTGCCGGATTTGGATTGATATTGGTGTTTGGATTTGCCGAACTTATAGATGACACTCAATCGTACGTAGCGGTCGTCAGCATTGAATAGGCTCCATTTATCGCCTGGCAGGACGGAGCGCTGATACCCCTGCGACCGGTGGAAAAGGTCGTTGGCCGTGATGCGACAAGATAGGGCCCCGTCCAGAAAATCCCGGCGCAGGGAAGTGTAGAAATTCCAGTAGGAACCGGAATAATAGGTCCCCCGACTGCCGGCGCTGGTCCAGTCGAAGCCGACATCCCAAATCAGTTTGCCGGGCAGGGTAAACGTATTGGTCGTGTAGAGTACCCAATAGGGCGTGTTATTGTTGCGGCGGGTTCCGTCTGTGTCGACGTATTTATATTCCGAACTGGTGAAACCGGCGTAGAGGGAAGCGGTCCACCACCGGCAGACGTCTTTGTTGTAGCTTGCGCTGACGACGAACGACTGTGATTTCGGCTCGTTGACGAAACGCACGTTGGACATATAGGGATTCGTTTCGTCCCGGAAAACGGTGAAATAGGTGGGGTTGATGTTGTAGTTGTAGCCGAGACGAAGGTTGAAATCCTGCCATAGACCCAGTGTCAGCTGGAAGACGTGCGACTTTTCCGATCTGAGGTCGGGATTCCCCTTGCGGGTTATGAGTGAATCGGAGGAGACCAGTGTTGGGTCGAGTTCGGAAAGCGACGGCCGGTTCAGACGTTTGGTGTAGGAGAGTCCGATCCCGATGTTTTCGGATGCGTCGTACCTCAAAAGGAAGCTGGGGAACCAGTCGAGCGCCGACCGGTCGGCGTACCTTTCTCCGTTGTTGCGTGCTTTCCGGTCGTTGTACTCGGTTCGCAGTCCGCCGCGCAACTCGACCTTGTCGCTCACGTGGGCCGTTAGCGAAACATAACCGGCGACGTTCCATTCCGTGGAATTGTAATTCTGCACCGAATTGGTACTGCCGGTCCGGACGGTGG
>JAAVHL010000063.1 GCA_014799735.1 Ruminococcus sp. | reverse complement strand
CAACAAGGGGGAGCGGTCGTGTCCGCTCCCCCTCGGAATGACTGTCGTCATTCCTCACCCCTTTCACCGTTTTGAACGATATGCGCCTGCGGGCGCGGGGAGGGGAGTTTCGCCGCCTGCGGGCGGCGACCAAAGGGCTCTGCCCTCTGGACTTCTGCGAGCTGGGCTCAGCTCGATCAGCTGATGTCGGCGGCTCCGCCGCCTAAAGGATTGTTAATTTGTGCGTAGCGCGCTAAATCAAAATTTATCACCCTTATTAACAAACAAAGGATAGAATTACCGCAAAAGCAATTCTATCCTTTTGTTATATCTCTTTTTTCGCATTTGCAAGCATTAGCTTGATACGGTTCTCCTGATTGACCCGTGTAGCTCCCGGGTCGTAGTCCACCGCAACGATATTCGCCTGCGGGAAAGCCTCCTTGATAACGCGGGACATTCCCTTTGCCACAATATGGTTCGGCAGACAACCGAACGGTTGAGTGCAGATTATATTCTCCACGCCGCCGTGAGCAAGAGCCGCCATTTCCGCGGGGATAAGCCACCCCTCTCCCATCTTCACGCCCTGATGCATATACTTGTCCGCATAGGCACGCAAGTCCTCAAAATCGTGGGGCGGGTCAAACTCGCCATGCTCTTTCATAACGGCGATCATCTGCTTCTGCATATGGTATATTAGCTTGTAGGCAATTCCGAAAATTCTGGTCGTGCCGTTGCTGAAATTGTAGATAGTCCCGTCGTTTACGGTGTTAACCGCGCAGTACAGACAGAAATCCAGAAATGCGGGGACAACAGGCTCGCAGCCCTCGGAAATCAAAAAGTCCTCCAGATGATTGTTTGCGAGGGGAGAGTACTTTACGTAAATCTCACCCACTATACCCACGCGTATTTTCTTTTCCTTTGTCCGCTCGACTGAGGAAAAGTCCGCAAGAATTTCGCGGTAAAGCTTTTTAGTCTTTCGGTAACCGCCCTTGCGGAACAGCTCCGATATCTTGTCCCGCCACTTATCAAGGACAGCCTTGCTGTCCCCCTTGTGTACCTCGTAGGCGCGGCAGGTGTTGTAGAGGCTCATAAGGATATCTCCGTACAGAACGGCGTAAAGCATTTGCAGGAACATTCCAGCGGTTATCTTGAAGCCGCTGTCCTTTTCAAGTCCGCTGAAATTCAGGGACAGCACGGGTATCTGAGGGAACTCCTCGTCCAGAGCCTTTCTCAGCAGGTGTATATAGTTTGAAGCGCGGCAGCCACCTCCCGTCTGGGAGATAAGCAAGGCGACCTTGTTCACGTCGTATTTTCCGCTTTTCAGCGCGTCGATGAACTGTCCGATAACAAGCAAAGCGGGGTAGCAGGTGTCGTTGTGGACGTGCTTCAAGCCCTCGTCCACAACGCTTCTGGCGGAGGACGTGAGCAGCTCCATTTTGTAGCCGTTATTGCGGAAAATTTCCATTATAAGACCGAAATGTATCGGCAGCATATCGGGGATAAGAATTGTGTGGGTATGCTTCATTTCGGGGGTAAATTTTGCGTTGGACAAATAAAAAGCACTCCTTAGTAAAATAATTTTTATATCATATCCATTACTGTAAATGCTGCAACGAAAAGTATGATGAGTGCTGCAACCAGTACGATTAGTAGTCCCACGACCACCATATTTGAAGAACCTTTTTTCTTCTGCAAATGAATGTTTCTGTACACCATTTGTCCTGAATATATCGGCTTGCTTTCTTGTTTTGGAGGATAATTCGACCGTTCACAATTAAATTGGTTAAGCAATGCAAGCGGGTCCTGCCGTGCCAAAAGACGTCGGTGAAAATTCTCCAGCCATGCCGCATCATTCGCGTTACATTCCGTTGTACCTGACTCGTGAGCCATTTTATTTCTAAGCCATCGCACGCGTTTTAACGTATAATAATCGTCATTCCACGACGGTATTACAGAACGTCCATATGAAGCCATCCGTTCCATTTCCGTAATGTATTGGGTAACTCCGCTTTGGCTTGAAAAAATTTCACGGCATAATTTGTCAACTTGTTTATATTCATTAAACAGTCTTTCTTCGATTGCTAACATCATTTACCTCACAAGTTTATATTGTCCAAATCAATCCGCAGCCATAGCCGCAACCAAGCTTCTGAGACGAATCTTCGCCGCGCCCAGATTGTTTATCTCGTCGATTTTAAGCTGTGTATAGAGCTTTCCGCCGCTTTCGAGAATGGAACGCACCTCGTCCGTGGTGATAGCGTCGATTCCGCAGCCGAATGAAACAAGCTGTACAAGCTGCATATCGGGCTGTGTGGTTACATACTTCGCCGCGCGGTAGAGACGGGAATGGTAAGTCCACTGGTTCAGGACGGTAAGCTCGGGAGTGTCCGCAAGGTGAGCAACGCTGTCCTCGGTTATGACAGCCAGTCCGAGGCTTGTGATAAGCTTTTGGATACCGTGGTTTATTTCGGGGTCGATATGGTAGGGACGTCCCGACAGTACGATTATCGGCATTTTGCGCTCCCGCGCCTTTTTGATTATCTCTTCGCCTTTTTTCACAACGTCTGCAAGGTAGCTTTTCATAGCCTCCATAGCCTTGCCCCAGACCGCTTTCGCGTCCTTTTTGGTAACGCCGTATTTGGCAAGGGACTTGCTCATTACCTCGGCAAAATGTTTTTCAAGATTTATGTCAATGTACGGGTGCAGGAAGTTGTCGTCATTAAGCTCACCCACGTTTGCTTTCAGCAGCTCGGGGTAGTATGCAACTACGGGACAGTTATAGTGGTTGTCGCTTTGACCCTCGTCGATATTGTAGCTTTCGCAGGGGTAGAAGATGAAGTCCGCGCCACGTTCAAGCAGACTTAAAATATGTCCGTGGGCAAGCTTTGCGGGATAGCATACCGTGTCCGAGGGAATGGTGTGCTGACCCTTGTAGTATATGTCGCGGGAGCTTTCCTCGCTGACAATGACCTCGAAGCCAAGCTCGGTGAAAACCTTGTGCCAGAAAGGAAGCTGCTCGTAAAATCCAAGACAAAGGGGAAGTCCCACCTTTGCTTTTGGAGAAGCGGGCTTCTCGTTCACAACGCTTAACAAGCGGTCGTATTTGTACTCGTAAAGGCAAAGCTTTTCCTCGGTGGAAGATATACCCGCGCCCTTTTCGCAGCGGTTTCCGCTGATAAACTTTCTTCCGTCACCGAAGCTTATAACCGTCAGATTACAGTGCGCCGTACAGCCGCCGCAGTTTCTCTGCTTCGCGGAATAGGTGAAATTTTCAAGCTGTTCCGCGGTAAGCATTGAGGTCTGCTCTTTCCTGTTTTCCTTAGCGTACAGAGCGCAGCCGAACGCTCCCATAAGACCCGCGATCGCGGGACGTACAACGTTCCTGCCCAGCTCCAGTTCAAAGGAACGCAGCACCGCGTCGTTGAGGAACGTTCCTCCCTGAACAACAATGTGCTTGCCGAGCTCGTCCACGGATTTTGCGCGGATAACCTTATAGACCGCGTTTTTGATTATGGACGAGGAAAGTCCCGCGGAAATATCCTCCACGGACGCGCCGTCCTTCTGCGCCTGCTTTACGGAGCTGTTCATGAAAACCGTGCAGCGCGAACCCAGGTCAACAGGCTTTTCGGCGAAAAGTCCCAGCTGGGAAAATTCCGCGATATCGTAGCCCATTGCAAGCGCAAACGTCTGTATAAAAGAGCCGCAGCCCGACGAGCAAGCCTCGTTCAGCATAATGCTGTCGATAGCCTTGTTTTTTATTTTAAAGCACTTGATGTCCTGACCGCCGATGTCGATAATGAAGTCAACCTCGGGCTCGAAAAAGCTTGCCGCCTTGTAGTGAGCGACCGTCTCAACAATGCCGTGGTCTATTCCCAGACCCGCTCTGATAAGATCCTCGCCGTAGCCCGTTACAGCCGAGGAGACTATTTTTATTCTGTCCCCCGCAAGAGCGTAGATGTCCTTAAGCTTTGCGGAAATAATATCCAGCGGTCTGCCCATACTGGAGCAGTAATGCTGATACAGAAGCTCTCCCTCGGGCGTGATAAGCACCAGCTTTGTGGTGGTTGAACCTGCGTCAATGCCGAGAAAAGCCTCTCCCTCGTACTTGTTTATATCCGCATATTTCAGGTCGAACTGCCTGTGTCTTGCCACAAAGCTTTCGTATTCCTCCTTGGAGCCGAAAAGCGGCTGACCTGTAATAATATCGTCTTTCATTTCGGCATTTTTCAGACGCTCGGTAATTTCGTCGATCGGCATAGGCTCAACGTTTTCCTTTGCGTAAAGGGCGCAGCCGAACGCCATAAAGCAAGGTGCGTTTTCGGGGAAAACAGCATTCTCGTCGGAAAGCTTCAGGCTGTTCACAAACGCCTTGCGAAGTCCTTTCTGGAAAGACAGAGGACCGCCCAAAAACAGGACTTTACCCTTTATCTCACGACCCTGAGCAAGTCCCGAAACGGTCTGGTCAACAACCGCTTGGAAAATCGAAGCGGCAATGTCCTCACGCTTTGCGCCCTGATTGAGCAGGGGCTGAATGTCCGACTTTGCGAAAACTCCGCACCGCGAAGCTATGGGGTAAAGCTTTTCCGCGTTCAGAGCAAGCCTGTCAAGCTCGTCCGTTGTAATTCCCAAAAGGGTAGCCATTTGGTCTATGAACGCGCCCGTACCTCCCGCGCAGGAGCCGTTCATACGCTGCTCAACTCCGCCTGTAAGGAAGATTATCTTTGCGTCCTCACCGCCAAGTTCGATAACAACGTCCGCGTCGGGATAGCTGTGGTTTACCGCAATAAACGCGCCGAAAACCTCCTGCACAAAAGGAAGTCCCGAGGCGTTTGCCAGACCCAGTCCCGCCGAGCCCGTAATGCTCAGACGGAACTCGCAGTCCGAGTATTCCTCCGCAATTTCGGAAAGCTGTTCCTCCACGGTCTCACGCACCTTTGAGAAGTGCCGCTGATACCGCGAGCGGATAATATTGTCTCCCTCGTCCAGAATAACCGTTTTGACCGTTGTTGAACCAACGTCAACACCAAGCGAAAAAATTTTACTCATAGTTATAATTCCTTTTTAATATACAGATTTTGCAAATTAATCTTCATAGTGACCTTTGCAGGACATAACAAAAATAATACTGTTTTCAACATAATAAACGATCCTGTTTTCTTCGTCTATACGCCTGCTCCACCAACCCGACATATTTCCTTTAAGCGGTTCGGGCTTGCTTATGCCGTCAAATGGATTTCGCTGAATGTCAGTAATAATTTTATTTATTTTTTTCAATGTTTTTCTATCTTGATTTTGCCAGTACAAATACTCGTCCCATGCTCTGTCTTCCCACAAAAGCTTCATTCGTCATCTACCTCTGTCAATTCGTGCTCTGCAAAATGAGCGTTACCGTTTTTAACGTCGGCAGCAAGCTTTTCCAGATACCGCATATTGCTTTCGGAATAAAACGGGTCGGCAGTTATTTCAAACGGGATACGCTGTTCCCTGCCGACCTTTGTCAGAAACATGGTTATAGCTGCGGACATAGTAAGTCCCATTGCTTTCAAAGCGCGCTCTGCGCTTTCCTTTACCTCATCATCTATTCTAAAATTTATCTGTGTCATATAGATCACTCCTCTCACTGATAGTATATCACATTTGTATATACAGTGTCAAGTGACTGCTATATATTTCTATGGTGCTATTTGGAAATTTTCAAAGAAATATCAAACGCCTTTACCGAGTGAGTAAGCGCGCCCACGGAAATAATATCCACACCGGTCTGTGCGACCTCCGCCGCGTTTGCGAGGGTGATATTTCCCGACGCTTCGAGGACGGACTTGCCGCCCGCAATTTTAACGCATTCCGCCATCTGCTCCGTGGTCATATTGTCGAGCATTATAACGTCCGCCTGGCAGTTCAAAGCCTCCCAAAGCTCTTCAAAGCTGCGCACCTCGACCTCTATCTTTACCATGTGTCCGACCTTCGCGCGGAGAGCCGCAACCGCGTTTGAAAGGCTGCCGTAAGCGTCGATATGGTTGTCCTTGAGCATTGCTCCGTCGGAAAGATTAAAGCGGTGATTTTTTCCTCCGCCGACAACTACCGCGTATTTTTCCAGCGCGCGAAGTCCGGGGAGGGTCTTTCTTGTCTCCGCTATAGTACAGTTTGTCCCCTCACAGCAAGCAACGTATTTAGCTGTCTCGGAAGCGATACCCGACATATGCTGCAAAATGTTGAGAGACGTTCTTTCGCCCTTTAAAATGGATTTGGTGCGACCCGTAACCGTTGCGATAACGTCGCCCTTGCAGACCTTTCCGCCGTCCTTAATTTTTATCTCGGACTTAACGTCGCCGTCAATAAGCGTGAACACCCTCAGTGCGCAGTCAATTCCGCAGAGAACGCCCTCCGCCTTTGCAATAAAGCTTGCGGTGGAAACGTCCTCGTCGTCAAGCAGATAGTCGGTGGCAAGGTCTATGTAGTTGATGTCCTCAGCCAGCGCGCGGGTGATGATGTCGTCAACGTAAAAATTCGGTAAATTCATTTTATCATTTCTCCTTTTAAGTGTTATATTAAAATAATCATATTGACAAACCGGAAGTCGATAAACTGATTATTCTGTTTTGTTTTCTAAAAAATCTCCTATTTTACCAAGATGTTTTCCGAGAGAATGATATTGTCCCGAATAAATTATTGGATCAAACTTTGTCAAATCAACATCAAAGGTATCAGCGATTTCTACATTTTCATCTATCTGAATATTTTTTATTTTGCAAAAAAATGTGTCGGAGGCACCTGTCTTTACAGACGTAATTACCTCGCATTCGTATACCCAACGGCTCATATCCAAAACAGGGGCAGATACGTATTTGCTCTTTTCATATGAATATTCAGGTTTGTTTGTACTTTTTTGGGGATTTCCAAAATAATCAACAAGGTTTAACATATCTGTGCTTGCTAAATTTACTGAAAGTGATTTTGTTCTTATTACATTTTGCTTGGTTTTTTTCGTTCCGAACATGCTGACTACCAATAGATAATCTTCACCATCACAAGTTGCACTGACCCAAGTGATAGGAGCAAAATTAGGACTGCCGTCTTCATTGTAAGTTCCTATTATAAATGTTGGCTGTACACACATTGAGTAATTTGTCCCTATTGATTTTCTTTTCATAAGAATATCCTCTCAAATCTCAGCTTGCCTGCTGCGGTCACTGTAAAAAATATCCTGATCAGCCTTCAGCCGCATAGGTCAGCGCCGCACCGATACTGTCATTGAAACAATAATCACATTTCTGTCAATATTTGTTTAACAGCATCTACAAACGGTTCCATTTCATTGAATATTACATCAACGATTATAGTCCAGTTTATTCCGTCGTAGTCGTGTATAAGTCTGTGACGCAAACCCGATATTTTATTCCACGGCTGCTCGGGATAGCGTTCCTTAAGCTCTCTGTCAAGCTGATAAACATGCTCTCCGATATTATACAGCGGCGTAGTTACCGCCCATTGTGAAAATTCATCATTGAGCAGCAGCTCCTTTGTAATATCACGCTGCCGCATTTGCCTGTGCAGTTCTTCCCATATATCCACAATTTTTTTAAGACGTTCCTTGTCCGTTTTTTTCATGCGATACGCACTCCTTCGCGCATAATACTGCGGTAAAGTTCCGTGTCCTTGTTTACTTCGCGTATCTCAAACGCGTCCACATTTTTCCGGGAAAGCTCCCGCAGCTCCTCGCCGAACGCAAAAATATCCGTTGCATGAAAACCGCTTCCGCCTACGACAACAACGTCAATGTCGGAGCTTTCGTCAGCCTCTCCTCTTGCGTAAGAACCGAACAATATTGCATATTCCGCATGATATTTGCAAAGCAGTTTTTTTATATAGCCCTCTATCTCCGTTCTTGACAAATTCATATACAAGCCTGCCTTTCAAAAAAACCGCAGTTATAAACCTTCAACCGCAAATGACAGCGCCGCACCGATACTGTCATGAATAAGCAGATCAGCCTTGCCGTCCTTTTCCGTAGCGGTCTTGTTTATCAGCACAAGCTTGTTTCCGCTGTAGTACTCGATTAGCCCGCTCGCAGGGTAAACCGACAGGGACGTGCCTCCGATGATAAGCATATCCGAATTTTTGATAGCGTCTATCGCTCCGTTGACGGTGGCGCTGTTCAGACCCTCCTCGTACAGCACCACGTCGGGCTTTACAAGTCCGCCGCAGTCAAGGCAGGGGGGAGGCCCGTCAAGGCTCTTGATATATTCCGCGGTGTGCATTTTTCCGCACCGCAGGCAGTAATTCCTGTGTACCGAGCCGTGAAGCTCGTACACGGTCTTGCTTCCCGCGGCCTGATGCAGACCGTCTATATTCTGGGTAACGACCGCTTTAAGCTTTCCCATTTCCTCCAGCTTTGCGAGGGCAATGTGCGCCTTATTAGGCTTAGCGTCAAGACGCAGAAGCTTGTCGCGGTAAAACTCGTAGAAATCGTCAAGGTGATTGCAGTAAAATGTCCTGCTCAGAATCGTTTCGGGAGGGTACTTGTATTTCTGATTATAGAGACCGTCCACGCTTCTGAAATCGGGTATGCCGCTTTCGGTGGAAACTCCTGCGCCGCCGAAAAACACGATGTTGTCAGACTCGCTGACCCACTGCCTGAGCTGTTCCAATTTGTCCATAATAATCTCCCTTTTTCTTGTCTTTTTTATTTTTTCTCGTATATGCAGTACCTGAATGTCAGTCCCTCGAATTCATGGTCGTCCGAAGTGTTCATCAGCAGCCAATCGGGATCCTCGTCAAGGTTTGGGAAAAACACGTCCGCGTCGGGCTTTCCGCTGACCTTTGTGATGATCGCATCATCGCAGTAGGGCAGCATATCGCGGTATATCGCTCCGCCTCCCACAACAAAAACTTTGTCTCTGTCCTTTATCAGGTTAAGGACTTCCTCAACGTTTCTGCAAACATCTGCGCCGTCGCAGGTAAAATTCATATCACGCGACAAAATGATGTTGCTTCTGTCCTTGAAGGGCTTGCCGTTCGGCAGTGACTGCAAGGTCTTTCTGCCCATAATTATAGTGTGATGTAAAGTTGTTCTGCGGAAAAATTTCTTGTCATCGGGGATATTGAAAAGCAGGTCATTGTCCTTGCCGATTCCCCAGTTTTCGCTTACAGCGGCAATTGCAGTAATCATTAAAATCCGCTCCCTTTCTTTTATGCAGTACTCTGTACCGTTTCGGCACAGTTTTTGGCAGGTTCGCAACAGTCATTATATGCGGGGACAAAAACCGCGTCCCGCACAAATTTGTGCGCAAATACATTTGTTTAATGCCGTAAGTTTGTATTATACCATACTTTTTTATACAGAACAAGGCGGTTTCCGCGTTAAATAAGTGAAAAAAACGTCGATTAAGTGAAAAGCATTTTCGGGATACTCTCTGCTGAAACTGTCATAAAAATCACACTTTCAATGCAGCGCTGCAAAGAAAAGTATAACGCCGAAAATTACAAAAACTATCCCGCCTATCCTTGTGAATAATATACCTGCGTCGGAGGGCTCAACATCCTTCGGCATACCGTGCTCTATCCACCACGCGTCTTCGGGAAAGATCACCTGTAAAACGCCTATCAGGACAACTACCGAGGGAATTACCAATGAATAAATTTTACGGATAGTATCGTCGGACATCATAAAAATTCCTCCCTTTAAGTGCAGCGCAAAACCGTATGCCTAAATCGCCACGGGAAACTTGACTTCCTCAGGGTTATACTCGTACCCCTCCAAGGTAAAGCTGTCGGGAGTGAAATCGTAAAAGTCCGTTACCGACTTGTCAAGGGAAAATTTCGGCGCGGGATAGGTTCTGCGTTCAATAAGCTCCTTGATAATGGGAATGTGCCTGTCGTAAATGTGCGCGTCCGCAATGACGTGGACAAGCTCGCCCGCCTCCAGTCCGCTCACCTGTGCAAACATATGGACAAGCACGGCGTACTGGCAGACGTTCATATTGTTTGCCGCAAGAAAATCCTGTGAACGCTGGTTCAGAATGGCGTTAAGCTTTCCTCCCGAAACGTTGAAGGTCATGCTGTAGGCGCAGGGGTACAGATTCATTTCGGACAGATCGTGATGGTTGTAGATATTTGTAAGTATCCTGCGGCTTGCAGGATTGTGCTTCAGGTCGTACAGCACCCTGTCCACCTGATCGAAGTCCCCCTCGGGGTAGTGGTGTCTGACCCCGAGCTGATAGCCGTAAGCCTTGCCGATAGAGCCGTTTTCGTCCGCCCAGCTGTCCCAGATGTGAGCGTCAAGGTCGTTGATATTGTTTGACTTTTTCTGCCATATCCATAAAATTTCCTTAACGGCAGTTTTGAGGAATGTACGGCGCAAGGTAACTATTGGAAATTCCTCTGCCAAATTATAACGGTTCACTATGCCGAATTTTTTTATAGTATGCGCGGGAGAGCCGTCCTGCCATCTGGGACGGACGTCCATATCCTCATCAGAAACGCCGTTTTCCAGAATATCCTTTACATTTGCGATAAAAATTTCATCTGCGCGGCTCATTGGCTGTCCTCCTAAAATATAGTTATACATTATTATATCATATTTGCGGCGGGATTTCAACATTTTTTTGAATAATACCTATGCAATTAATTTTTGGGCATTAAATTTTGATTTTGCGGGAAGCCCCCGCGGGCCGGGTCACCCCCGCTGTAAGATGTTCGGAACATTAATTTTGCTGTGCCCCATCAAGGAGGCGGGTAACTTTTGATTTACCGCAAATGTGTAAGTATGGTGAAACATTGAAAAAATGCTTGTTATTGCAGGAATTTTGTGGTATAATGATAACAGATTATCTTTTACGGAGGAGCTTCAGATGTCAGGATATATCGGCACAAGATGCATGATTTGCAGCGAAAAATTTACCTCGGAGGACGACGTTGTGGTATGCCCCGATTGCGGCACCCCATACCACAGAGACTGCTACGAAAAAGAGGGGAAATGCGTTAACGGCATACTTCATAAAAACGGCGGGAGCTGGAAGCCATCCTACGATACGGGCAGCGACGGCTCCGAAAATCAGGCGGTGGTCTGCCGCTTCTGCGGGAACTCCAATCCGCCGCTTACGCTTTTCTGCCGAAGATGCGGTATGCCCGTTTCCACCATACGAAACGAAAACGATATGGCAGGTCAAACCGTCGGCGGAGTAAACATTAACGAAAACGCCGACGCCTACAACCGCAATTTCAACGGCGGGATACAGATAAATCCATTCCTTATAAATTTCTCCGACCCGCTGTGCGGCTTCAACCCCGAAGAGCAGCTTGACGGCGTTAAAATGTCGGAGCTGGGCGATTTTGTGGGGACGAACACTCACTATTATCTGCCAATATTCAAGCGCTTCAACGAGACAAAACGCTCTGTAAGCTGGAATTTCTGCTCCGCGCTTTTTCCAGAGCTGTACTTCTCCTACCGCAAAATGCCACTTGCCGCACTGATATCGGTTATCGTGAGAAATATCGTTCAGCTTCCCCGGTACATTATTCTGCTTTCCCAGGGTATAAATTTCGGCAGACTGTCCGAGGCGGCTGCCGCGGTGGACATAAAAAGCGCAGCGTTTCAGGGTCTGCTCATTCTTTGTTCGGCAATGATGTACGCGTTTATGTTTACGACGGGAATTTTCGGCAACAAGCTGTATTACGATTCGGCAGTGAGAAAAATCAAAAAAACAAAGGCTTCCGCCGACCCGCGTATTCCCGCGGAGGGAGTGCGGGCTTCCATTATCGCCAGAGGCGGCACGTCGGGTCTGTGGCTGACGCTGTTTATATGTATCGCCGTGCTTCCCGTGCTTATACTTTTTTACGGGCAGACGCTGACTATGATGAATGTGTAAAAATATAAAATACAAATAAAAAAGGGGATCAAAAATGAAGATCAGAAAAGCCGTGATAACTGCTGCGGGCTACGGTACAAGAATGCTGCCCGCCACAAAATCCATGCCTAAGGAAATGCTTCCAATACTGGACAAGCCTGCTATCCAGTACATTGTTGAGGAGTGCGTGAACGCTGGAATTTCCGACATTCTCATTGTCCTTTCAAGGGGCAAGCACGTTGTTGAAGATCACTTCGACCGCTCTCCCGACCTTGAACGCCAGCTTCTCCACAGCGGCAAAAACGACCTGTACAATGAAATGGTAAAGATCGGCTCTATGGCGAACATAACCTACGTCCGTCAGGCGGAGCAGCTTGGTCTGGGACACGCCGTTCTGTGCGCGAAAGGCTTTGCGGGAAACGACCCTATCGCCGTCCTGTACGGGGACGACGTTATTATCGGCGACGACCCTGTTGCAGCACAGCTCTGCCGCGCTTATGAAAAGTACGGAAAGGGCGTTGTGGGCATAAGGGAAGTCCCCACCGAGGACGTTATGAAATACTCCTCCATGAAGCTGGAGAAGCTTGATGACGGATATTTTGATATATCGGACATGATCGAAAAGCCCGCCTCCGACCAGATATTTTCCAATTACGCTATTCTGGGACGGTGCGTTCTTCCTCCCGAAATTTTTGAGATTCTGGAGAATACCCCTTACGGCAGAAACAACGAGCTTCAGCTTACCGACGCAATGAAAACTCTCGCGCTCCGCGAGGGCATGATCGGCGTGGACTTTACGGGTACGCGGTACGATATGGGAAATAAGCTGAGCGCGCTCAAGGCAAGCATTGAAACGGGTCTGGAGCGTCCTGAAATAGGCGCGGAGCTTAAAGACTATATAAAGAAGCTTGCGGAAAAGCTTTAAAGGAGCGTCAGAATGGCGGAGCTTAAGATCGACGGACTTTCCTGCGGCTACGGCGGGGAGGATATCGTAAAGAACGTTTCCCTGACGGTAAAGGGCGGTGAGACCGCGGCGATAGCGGGTCCCAACGGCTGCGGAAAGACCACCCTGCTTCGGGCGGTGTGCGGACTTATTCCAATTACCGCGGGAAAAGCGTTTATCGACGGAAAATCAGTTGCGGAGATGTCTCCCAAGGAGCGTGCGCGGAGCATTGCAATGCTGTCCCAGACGGGCGCGGGGGGAGACTATTTCGGCTATACCGTTCTGAACACGGTGCTTATGGGACGGTACTCGCGGCAAAAGGGAACGGTCTTTTCCGAGACCTCGCGGGAGGATATTTCCGCGGCGGAAAAATACATATCCGAGGTGGGGCTGAGCGGCTGCGAGGACAGACTAATCACCGAGCTTTCGGGCGGACAGCTCCAACGGGTATTTTTAGCGCGGGCGTTTGCTCAGGAGCCGGAAATTTTAGTCCTTGACGAACCTGCGAACCATCTGGATATAAAAAGTCAAAACGAGCTTGCAGAGCTTCTGAAACGCTTTACCGACAGCGGGAAGTCCATTATAGGAGTTTTCCACGACATAAGCTTTGCCGCGGCGGTGTCCGATAAGATACTGCTGATGAAGGACGGCGAGGCTGCCGCCTGCGGAAATACCGGGGATATAATCGGGTCGGAAAAGCTGTCCGAGGTTTTCGGTACGGACATACGGGCGTACATGAAAAGGATACTTAAAATATGGGAATAGCTAATGCCGTAAAATCTGACAAATTTTACGGCTTATTTTTCCGCAAAGCAGTGCAGTCCTACAAAAATTGTCTCCGACGCTTGAAAACTGCCGCCGCGGTGGTATACTTAATATTGGGCGGACAGCCCGCAAAAATTGAATAGTCAAACGGTGCCTTGAGATATGAAGCGGCTTTACGTGTAAATATTGTTCAAGGGTAAAAGGGAAACAGGTCAAAATCCTGTGCGATCTCGTCACTGTGTGGGAGGAGCGCTCCGCAATTATGTCACTGATAAAATCGGGAAGACTGCGCCGCGCGATGACGCCCGAGTCAGGAAACCTGCCGTTTGCGGTACAGGAACAATGTTCCGGATCACGAGGTATTGATCGTACACAGCAAAAGTGCGCCGAATGGCTGCGCTTTGGTTTGCTATACTCTCTTTTCCGTTTCATGAAAAGAGAGTTTTTTGCTGCCAAGACGGTCTTGCCGCAAAAAAGAAAGGAAGTACACAAATGAAACTCAAAAAAATCTCAGCGATAATCTCGGCCGCCGCTCTTGCTCTCTGCATGACAGCTTGCAGCTCGGACTCCACAAGAGAGGGCGGTACTATCACTACCGCCGACCTGTCAATGCTTGAAACCGTCACCGAAACTGCCGAGGCGGAGGACTTCGGCGGCGTTGAGGACGTCTCTGACGACGGTGTGGGAACTATTATCGACCGCGAGGGAAACCTTATCCAGATAAGGGAGAACGTGCAGACTATCGTTTCCACAGCGCCCTCAATTACGGAAATTCTGGAGGGTCTGGGACTTTCGGGCAGGATAATTGCGGCTGACATTTATTCCGCCGACGTTGACGGAATTGACCCGTCCGTCTGCACGCTCGACTTCTACAATCTCAACATTGAGGAGCTTACCGCGCTTGCTCCCGACCTTATCATCGTCAGCGGAATGTCAATGTCTGGCGCAGACGATCCTTACGCTGCTCTGAAAGAAGCGGGTGTTAACGTTATCTACATTCCCACCTCAAACTCTATCGCGGGAATAAAGCTTGATATCGAATTTATCGCAAGCTATCTCCACGCCGAACAGCAGGGGGCGGAGCTTATCGCGGATATCACCGACGCGGTAAACGACATTTCCGAAAAGGCAGCAGCTGTCACAGAAAAGAAAAAGGTCTACTTTGAAATAGGAGCGGCTCCCTATCTTTACACCTGCGGAAACAACACGTTTATCAACGAGATGATCACTCTTGCGGGCGCGGAGAACATCTACGGCAGTGAGGACGGCTGGATATCAAATTCCGAGGAAAGCGTTATCGCCGCTGATCCCGACGTTATCATCACAAGCGTTCAGTACGACGGCTACGACTATAACGAGATAAAGTCCCGCGCGGGTTGGGAGAACATTACCGCCGTGAAGAACGGAGCGGTATACAGCGTAGGCGCCAACGAGACAAGCCGTCCGTCACAGCATATCATTGAGGGAATGTATCAGGTCGCAGAGGCGGTCTACCCCGAAATATTTGCCGAATGAAGCGTACGGGAGCGGTTCTGACCGTTATCGCGGCAGCGGCGGCAATTATCCTCGGCGTATGTGCGGGAAGCGTTTTCGTGCCTCCGCTGCACGTTCTGAAAATTTTCGGCAACGCGCTTTTCGGTGCGGAGCTTTTGGGTCTTGACGGTGTACCCGATTCAAGCGTCAGCATAATCATGACCATACGTTTTCCGCGGGTACTGCTGGGCTTCCTTACGGGAGCGGCTCTTTCCGCCTGCGGGACGACGGTGCAGTCGGTACTGAGAAATCCGCTTGCCTCGCCCTTTACTCTGGGAGTATCCAGCGGAGCGTCGCTGGGTGCGGGTATCGTTATCGCCTGCGAGCTGACCTTTCTGGGACGTTTTACGCTTCCCGCCGCGGGACTGGTTTTCGGAGTTGCGTCAATGTTTTTAATGGTAGCATTCGCGTCAAAAATAGACCGCACGCTTCAGGGCAGCACGATAGTGCTTACGGGAATGGTGCTGTCCCTGTTCGTGAACGGAATAGTTTCGGTCATGGCAAACGCAAAGGACGAAAAATACAAGCAGATAATGAAGTGGCAGACGGGCAGCTTTTCGGGCAGGAAATGGGAGTACGTGATAATTCTTGCGGCAGTGTTTGCGGCGTGCATGGCGTATTTTATGGCAAGAAGCCGTGAGCTGGATATTCTTACGTTCGGAGACGAGCAGGCGCAGAGCGCGGGAGTTGATACAGTGCGGGAAAAAACGCTGCTGCTGCTGATAACGGCAGTGCTGTCTGGGACGTCCGTAGCCTTTGCGGGAGTTATCGGCTTTGTTGATCTTATATCTCCCCACATAGCAAGGCGGATTTTCGGCGCGGAGCACAAGCTTTTACTGCCGATGTCCGCGCTGATAGGCGGCACGTTCATGGTTTTGTGCGACCTTATCGCGAGGACGGTAATATCCCCGAACGAGCTTCCCGTGGGAGTTGTTACGTCGCTTATAGGCGCGCCGTTTTTTGCATGGGTGTTTTTCAGACGCTCGGCACGCGGCAGGCTTGGTCGGTAATAGGTCGTCCCGAGTGAGCTTTTTCGGTATGCATATAAATCCCCTGCAAATGGTGATATTACGCCGTTTGCAGGGGATTTTCAATGTCTATACGGAATTTTAGCGTTGAGCAATAAAAATGTCTCCATATTGTACATGGAGACATTCACGGTGCAGTGGCGTTCCTGCCGGCTGTGTTTGTATAGAAAAAAAGACTTTTTCGGAAAACGGCAAATAACAAAGCGGGGGTCATTTTTGTATGGAATACGGCTTATTTTTCTCTTTAAAAAACAGAAGCGATGCCGTCATTATCACCGCCGAACCCGCCAATATCTGCACGGGATACCACAGCACCGCTTCCTCGGGAATCAGCATTGCCAAAACCGAGATCGCTCCCGCGGGCGGTATGTACGACTTTATCAGCCTCATCACCGCAATAACCAACAAAAGAGCAAGCGCGGAGACCGCATATAAAGAAAGTATGCCGAGTTTTATGCAAAAAACGTATCTAAGTCCCGCGCCGAGAACCGCGCAGCCCGTTATCAAAGCAACAGCTTTTACGGGAAAGCTCCGCGCCTTGGAGTTTGGATTGGAAAACTCCGTGAACGCCACTAAAAGCGGCGGCGCGACCGCAAACCGAAAATCCAGAAACAGCGCGGGAACTATCATAGCCGCAGAAAAAAGCGTCCGCCAAAGAATGCTCTTATACTCATTCCAATGTGGTTTTGACAGCGGTGTGAACTCGTTTTTTTCAAGTATATCCACCTTTTCAAAGGCAGTCCGGCATAACAGGATAAGTGCCGTCATGATCACGGCGGATGCAAGATAGATCGGCGTATCCGTTTGCAGCATTACGGGGAGCACCATAGCCGAGATCATAGGCGCGAAAGAGGTTTT
>JAAVHL010000062.1 GCA_014799735.1 Ruminococcus sp. | reverse complement strand
TATTTTATCGTTCATCTCTGAACGTTAAAATCTTATCCCGTTAACTCATTCATTAACTGACTCGTTACTCTTTTATACTCTCGTAACCTGAGTTCTTACTTCCTTCATTATCTCTTCAGTTTATCACCAAATTGACAACTCCGGGTTTTCAGGGTCCTTGTATGGTCTTCTTCGTTTCCTGTTGTTCAATTTTCAAGATTCCGTGTCCACATTTGGAGAAATTTCTCATTTTGTGGAACTTTTAAAGTATATCACATAATTTTGATGTTGTCAAGAGGTTTTTGAAATTTTCTTTCACATTTTTTTGACTTTCCAATCACCTTAATTAAGCGACTTAAATATATTATCACAAATGAAAACATTTGTCAAGCTTTTTCTCCAAATTTCTCAAAAAAATTTTTCGCGGGACGTTTAAATCCCGCGAAAGCTTTATAATAAACGCATTTACGGCGTTCCGAATGTTCGGTTCGGAGAGTTTCGGCGTCATGGGGAAGTCCGCCGAAACAGCCGCAGATACGGTTTACGCTAATAATTTTCCCGCGTCCGAAAAAAATATTACCGAAAAAATTTTCCTTAAATTTTGAAATAATTCATCGGATCGACGTACTGTCCATCATCGCTGACTTCAAAATGCAGATGATTTCCGAAAGCGTAGCCCGTATGTCCCGAATATCCTATTAGGTCGCCCGCTTTGACTTCGTCGCCGTCGCTTACAAGAGTTTGGCTGAGATGAGCGTACACCGTGCCGATCTCTTCGTCGTGGCTTATCCTCACGCATATGCCGTAGCCCGTATTTTCGTAGCCTGCGCTTTCGACCGTTCCGTCTGCGGCGGCATAAATCTCTGTTCCCTCGGTAACTCCGAAGTCGATACCTTTATGTATGCCGTCAGTTCCCTCGGTGCCGAACACTCCGGTGATCTGCGCTTCCTGCGGACAAGGCTTTACCAGAACCGAAGCGCTTTCCGCACTTCCCGCGGGATACACATGGTTGTCATAGCACCGCGTGCCATTGGCAACAACAGGCACTATAGGCGCAACGGATATCCGCTTCGCATTTCTGCCCGCGCTCTCAATATCATAATCACGCAGGGTGATATTATAAATATTGGCATTTTCCGTCCAGCCGAACATTCCTATCCTTGTAGCGTCAGGGTCTGTTATTGTCAGACCGATTATCTCAAAGCCGTTGCCGTTGTAGCTGCCTGAAAACGGATCATCTTTTGTACCTATAGGTACCCACTCGTCGCTTGAAAGCTGAATATTTCCGTTTTGCAAAAAGTTTTTGTCCATACCGTAATTGCCCGCCGCTATCGACCGAAGCTGTTCCTCGGTGGAAATAAGATAGTATGTCACGCCATTTAGCTCAATAGTTTCCTGATCATTTTCGATCATCGGCGTTATACCGCGAATGCCGTCACCGGCAGCATTTGCCGCTTCCTCCGACTGCCTCCGAAGCTCGGCTTCTTCTTTTTTAAGACGTTCTTCTTCCTCGCGAAGCTTTTGAAGCTTGCTTTCTTCTTCCTCCTGCAAACGGAGTTCCTGTTTGGCAAGCCTACTGTCGTACAAAGAGAGCCAAAACTCGGTATCGCCCTGCTTCTGCCTCAGCTGCTCTCCGTCCGCCATATCGCTTACCTGACTAAACGCACTGAAAGATGTTCCGCGGAACTCTTTGCTGTCGCCTGCCTCGTACCAAGGCGTCTTTTCATATATGTCAGCAGCCTTAAGCAGCCGCACGGTATTAGCGTTGTCTCCGAGAAATCTTGCCTCGCTGGACATATAGGTATAAGCCCCGTTGCTCACGCTTGCCCTGCAATGCAAAAAGCTTATCGGGAAGTCAACGTCCTTGTACGCTTCGGAAATAGACATACTTGCCTGAACAGCATATCCCATATAGCCGTCTCCCGCCGTTCTGCCCAGCGGGTCGCCCTTGACCACCTTGTCGCCCGCTTTCAGTTCGACTTCTTTCATATCGCCGTATGTCACCGCGCCGTACTCAGTGTCGAGAACAACGCAGGTCTCGTCGGCCCACAGCACCTCACCGTCCGCGGGAGAAGCGACCTTTCTGTCGCCGCAGTGTATGCGGAACGTTGCCGTTACAACGTCGTCATCGTCAATGATAAAATTCTCCGCGCCCATGCCGGTAATGCCGCCCGTCCTGTCTATCGGTATCAGCCAGACGTTTTTAGAATTGTATTCATTAGCTTCGAGACTGCCTATCACAATGAGCGGCTCTCTTGCCGAAAGCGTGATACTCCTGCCAAAAAATTCAGGTATCCCGTTATAGTTATATTCAAAAGCACCGTCTGCTTCCGTATTTTCCTCATTGCCGCTGTAAAATCTGTTGCCGCCGACATTTTCACCGTCTGCGTTATTGCTTTCGTTATCGGCGGTCTCGGACACATTTGCCGAAGTACTTTCCGCAGACGTATCCTCACGTCCGCCGTCCACAGCGTCAGTACCCGCCATAGTGCAGGACGCAAGCATTACCATTGCCGCCGCCACGGCAGCAAGCTTGCCCTGCTTTTTATAGTTAAGCACATTTTTCACCCTTTCTTTTATTCCCGTTTCTCCGAAGCCGACCACAGCCGCGCCTCCGAAGCCTTTCACGGAAACCCTCAGCAGAGCCTCCGCGTAAAGTATCCTGCCGCTCTCGCCGCATTCTTTCAGCACCGCTTCGTCGCAGGACATCTCCATATCCCTCGTCATCAGCGCAAACGCCGCCCATATCAGCGGGTTGAACCAGTGCAGGGAAAGTCCCGCAAAAGCCAGCAGCTTGAAAAGATAGTCCCTTCTGCGGATATGTACCCTTTCGTGCATGACGATAAGTCTGCGCTCGTCCTCGGGTATTCCGCAGGGGATATAAATTTTCGGACGCAGAAGTCCAGCCGCAAACGCGGTGGAAATCCTGTCGCTTTCATAAATGCCCTTTTCCGTCCTGACTGCGGTTTTCACCCGTGCCGCCAGCCGCGCCGCCGAAACGATACCATACAGAGCCATAGCCCCGACGCCGCAGAGCCATACTATAGTAAATATTGTACGGCTGTCCATGCCGTTTGCCGCTGTGGGCTGTTCCGCCTCGTCATCCTGTACATCTTGTATAGTTTGCAAATTATGTACATTTTGTATATCGGTTTGAGCGTACATATCTCTGTCCGACCGAATACTTTCGGTGTTAACAATATACTCCGAAGCGGGCGGCTGAAACGTCTCCGACGGTGCGGAGGGAGCATAGCTGCCGTCCGTTACGGGTGCGGCTTCTGAAAACGTAACGGCAGGGGAGTTTGCAGTCACGCCGGTTTCTGCGGTTTCGTAAGTCCAAGCAGTTCCCGAAAAATTCAGAGCATTGAAAATACTTACAGAGCTTTCCACCGCGAACGGACACAGACACCGAAAGAAAACCACTGCCCACATTATGTACGACCACCGCTTAGGCGCTTTTTTCAGTATGAGCCTTGCCGCAGCGACCACCAGAACGGCAATTCCCGCGGTAAAGCTTGCGCCTGAAAGCAAACCGAAAAGATCAAAATTTCCCGCCATAAGCTCACTGTCCTTTCGCCTTGTCGATCATTTTTTTCAGCTCCTCCGCTTCCTCGTCGGAAATTCTTTTGCCGTCAAGAAAAGCGGCGATAAACGCGGGAAGCGAACCTCCGAAATATTTTTCCGCGACCGCTTCGCCCTCGTACTTCGCAACCTGCTCCCGCTTGATTACCGCGGACACGGTTGCATTCTCGTTTTTCACGAAGCCTCTTTCCGAAAGCTTGCGTATCATATTATAGGTGGTGGATTTTTTCCAGCCCAGCCGTTCAAGGCAGATGACCGAAAGCTCCGTGGAATTAACGGGCTCCTTATCCCACACAATATCAAGAAAGCGGTACTCCGCGTCGAAAAGCTTATATTCTTCCATTTCCATACTGTACAGTCCTTTCCTCGGAGGTTTGCTCCGATAAACCTCGGTTTAATGTTAGTTTATCACAACAAACCTCCTATGTCAATAAAAATACCGCACAAAATTTGCGCGGTATTTTTGGTTTGTTTTGACAAACCTGTTAGCTTGACGTACAAAAAGCACGGCAAAAACGTCCTGCAAGCGTACGGCCTATAATGCTTTTGGTTGGGTACACTTTTTTGAGACAACAAGTTATCTATATCTCGACAGCGTTATTTGTTGAACATCTACAAAGATAAAAATTTTGCAAAGCGTGCTTGACAAAAAATGCAAAGCGTGCTATACTAAATTTGCAAAGTAAACTATACAAAAAGGCGGAGGTGTACCTTGAAAACCAGAATACAGGAGCTGCGCAAGGAACGCCGCATATCTCAGGAGGAGCTTGCAAACGCGGTGGGGGTAACAAGGCAGACCATAACCTCGCTGGAATGTGAAAAATACACGGCTTCACTTGTGCTGGCATATAAGATCGCAAAATATTTCGGGCTGACCATTGAAGAGGTCTTTGACTTCTCGAACCTGTCCGACCTATAACCGATAAACCGAAAAGGAGAGATCGTTATGAAATGCTTCGTTGAAAGAAATTACCAAAAGCGCGGTTTTAAAATTGCAATGCAGGCAGTGCTTTTGGCATGGTGCGCGGCAATGTTTATTGAGCACGGAGATTTTGAACTGTCCAGAGCCGCAGACAATGCGCTGAATTTTGTGCAGGGTATGTCCGCAAGCCTTTGGATAGCGTGGACAATGTTCTGCATGGTCAGAAAAGAACCCCCCTTTGCAGGCAGGAGGGGAAAGTAATGGAGGATTTCAGAAAGCGGGCCAAGAAAACTCTTGCCGGTTATATAGCGGTACTGGCGGCGGCTGTTGTGCTGTGGGGCGTTTTCAGCGCTGTGGAAATATCCGTCGGCGAAAATAATTCCTCCAATTTCGGAACAGGCTTCTGCGCGGGAGCAATAGCGTTTATGGCAGTCAATATTTCAAGATATTCGGCAGCGTTAAAAAATGATGAAAGGCTGAAAAAGCTTTATACCGCCGAGATAGACGAGCGGGGAAAGCTTATCTGCGAAAAGTCCGACGTCTCTGCATTCAAGGCTATACTTTGTATTGTCGTACTTGCCGCAATGGGCGCTTCATTTTTTCGGACACGGTGTTTTATACGCTTATTGCGGTCATGCTGACAATTATCCTTGTAAAAGAGGGATTTCGTTTTTATTACCGCAGAAAAGTCTGATATGGAAGGGAACGTCCCGCGGCAGCTTGCACGCGGCGCAGGACATTCCCGCCGCACTGTTAAATTATTAAGTTCCCTCAACGGGGGAAATACTAAGCTTTATTAATAAAGGAGAAGCAGCTTATGGAAGAATTCAGAAAGCAAGTCCAAAAAACTCTTAACATTTACAGAGCTGTTCTTATCGCTGCAATTATAGTATTAGTAGTTTTAAACATTGTTGAAGTAACCGCATTGTTCGGTGAAGAAAGCACAAATGACCTGAGCAACGGCTTCGGCACGGGTGCGTGCGCTTCAATAATAACTCTTATGGCGATAGCTATTTACAGATATCATGCCGCTTTAAAAAATGACGAAAAGCTGAAAAAGCTTTACATTCTGGAGACCGACGAGCGGGAGCGGCTTATTTACGAAAAAACCAACTCCTCCTCTTTCAGGACGGTCATTATCCTTTTGGGATTTGCGGCAATGATCTCGTCATTTTTCTCAAGAACGATATTTTATACCATTGTTGCAATAATTATGGTGATCGCATTTGTTCAAGCCGCGTTTAAATTTTATTACCGCAGAAAATATTGATCGGAGGAAAAGTTAGAAAGGAGAAAATTATGGAAAAATTTAAAAAAGACCTTGCCGCAAAAACGTTTCTGACTTTCATGGCAGTAATTTTTCTGAATGTGGTCTATTGGCTTTTCTCCGCATTCAATGAAAGCGCAAGCGGCTTCACAAGAGGCTTCGGAGGCGGTATGAGTTTAGCTCTGCTGGGATATGGAGCGTTTCAGGCCGCCAGACTTTATATGCTTAAAATTGACGAAAAAAAGCTTGAAGAATTATACAGAAAGTCCACGGACGAACGTTATGCGCTTATCCGTGAAAAGACCGCAGGAGCAGCTTTGCAGGCAGCTGCTTACATTGTTTGTCTCGGAGCAATTATTTCCTCGTTTTTCTCGCAGGAAATAACAATGGTTCTCGCGGGAGTTATTCTGGTTATGGCGGTCTGCACGCTCTGCTTCAAATTTTACTATGAGCGCAAATACTGACGCGTATCGGTTTTGTCAGTCCCTGAATATCAGCAGCTTGTGCGGCTCTATTCCGAGGGCGGCGGAAATGTTGAATATCACCTCAAGGGAAACGTTATGGACGATATTTGCGGCTTCAATAGCGCTGATATGGGAACGGCTTATCCCTGCCGCTTCAGCAAGCTCCTCCTGGGTAAAGCCCTGAAGCTTTCGGTAATAGGCGATGTTCAGCCCGAGCTGAATGTACTTGTATTCGTTCTGCTTAGAGATTTTTGTGGATCTTGACATTTTCCTCATCCTTTCTCTAAGTAATTTTATCAGATTTCAATAAGGTTATACACTTTTTAATACTATAGTATTGCTTTTTATCAGAAAGCATGATATTATTATAAGAGAGTTTAAGCACTGTTATGGCATACATTATGTATTTTGAAATGTGACCTACATACAAAATAAACGTATATTATGACGGTTTATTGTACATTATAGTCAATTGACAAAACCAAAAATTTGTAGTATTATTGTATTAGTTTTGTAGTACACATTTGTACGGAAAGGAAGTTTTTATATGGCAGCAGTTCTTGAGGTCAAGGGGCTTTCAAAAAAGTACCCCAAGAAAGATGTTTTCGCCGCGGACGGGGTAAGCTTCACCGTTGACGAGGGAGAGATATTTGCCCTGATAGGCCCTAACGGAGCGGGCAAAACCACCACTATCAGAATGATATCCACCCTTATCCAGCCCACTGCGGGAGACGCAGAGGTTGCGGGCTACAGCATAGTTAAAAATCCCGATAAGGTGCGGGAGAATATAACATATCTCCCCGACGAAGCGGGAGCCTACAAGACCATGACAGGCAAGAATTACCTTGAATTTATGGCGGGACTTTTCGCCAAGGACAAGGACACCCTTGACAAATACGTTGAGCGTGGCAGAGTGATATGCGGTCTGGGAGACCGTCTGGAGGAAAAGATAGGCGGCTATTCCCGCGGTATGATTAGAAAGCTCCTGCTTGCGAGAGCGGTCATGACCGAGCCAAAGCTTGCCATTATGGACGAGGCTACTTCGGGTCTGGACGTTATCAACGCCCTTGAAATACGCAAGATGATAAAAAATCTCGCCAAGGAACAGCACATGGCGTTTCTGCTTTCGTCCCACAATATGCTTGAAATTGAGTACGTTTCCGACCGCGTTGGGATAATGACAGGCGGAAAGCTTATGGTGGTTGGAGCGATAGACGAGCTTAAAGAGCGGTACGAAGCCGCTAACCTTGAAGAAGTATTTGAAAGGGTGGTGAAGGACAATGAAGTTCGGTAATCTTCTTAAAAAGGAGCTTAGAGAGCTTATCACAAAGCAGGCTATCCTCAGCATGGTTTTCACAATGGTTCTGCTTATAGTTATGGGACAGATAATGGGCGGCGCAATGGAGGAGGGCTTCGACACCTCCACCATAACCCTCTGCAATCAGGACGACAGCGACTTTACCGCTGAGGTGCTGAAAAAGATAGACGCCTCTCAGTCCACGAAAATAAATTATGTTACATTTGAAAGCGACGACTACGCCGCCGAGCTTGAAAGGCTTGACATCAAGAACGCGGTAATTATCCCGCAGGGCTACGGCGAAAGCATTACGGTTAAAAAAGAACCTGCGCTGATAAAATTTGTCAGCAAAATGTCCACCGCGGGACTTGCTTCCTCCATGAGCACCATTTCCGGTTCGGACGTTATAAGCGAGATACAGACCGTCTGCATGGACGAGGTAATGAGCAGCAATTACGGACTTACCGATGAAGAGATCGCTCTTATAAGAGAGCCTATGACGACAGTGGAGTACACCGTAAACGACGGCAAGACCGCGCAGGTGTCCGCGTCCGGACTGGGAGCGATATCCATGATGCAGTCCATGATCGCGCCCTTTGCGATATTCTTCCTGCTGCTTATGGCCGCCCAGATGATAATGACGGCAATCTCCACGGAAAAGATCGACAAGACGCTGGAGACCCTTCTGTCCGCACCTGTTTCGAGAATGACAGTTCTGTCCGCAAAAATGGTTGCGGCGGTAATTTCCGCACTTTTGAACGCGCTGTTTATGATAGTTGGATTTGCTCTCTACATGATCGGAATGATGGGCAGCGCAGTCGGCGAGATATCCTCTGCTGCAAATGAAATGTCGACAGTCGACATGGAGGTAATGACTGAGGGCATAACAGGCGTAGGTCAGGCAATGGCCGAGCTTGGAATTTCCCTTACGCCTATGAGCTACGTGCTTTTTGCGTTACAGCTTTTCTTCACACTTGCAATAGGTCTTGCTATTTCTCTTATTCTCGGAGCAATGGCTACCGACGTTAAATCCGTCCAGACCCTTATCATGCCCATAATGATAGCGGTAATGATACCGTTCTTCATCACAATGTTTATGGACGTAAACGAAATGTCAACCGTGTTTAAAGTAATTGTTTACGCGATACCGTTCACTCACACCTACACTGCCCTTACAAACCTTATGAACGGAAATATGCTTCTGTTCTGGGGAGGACTTGCGTACCAGATAGTATTCTTTGCGGTATGTATGTTCCTTGCGGTGAGAATGTTTACCACAGACAGACTGTTCACAATGTCCTTTTCGGCAGACCGGTCGATGAAAAAACGCGGAAAGAAAAACGTTCCGAACGAGCAGTAAACCGAGCGGAGGAACGATACAGTGAGCGATGAAAAAAGATCTATTTATATGCCCCGCGAACGCAAGTCTGTGCTTCTGAAGGTTTGCAGTATTCTTTTCTGCATAGGCACTGTCCTGATGTGGATATCGCGGGACAGGTTCGGCTTTGAAAAGGGCGACCTGCTTATCATGAGCGGTATTGCCGTGCTGCTGATAACTCTGTCCGTAATGAGCGTACGGGCTGAACGCAGGGCTTCCGCAGACAGCGAGACTCTCCGCCGCATACGTGAGGAGACGGGCGGGGGAGACTACAACAGCGATATTTTCTTCGACAAATAATTGATCCGCAAAAATAAAAACGGTACTTTCACAAACGTGTGGAAGTACCGTTTTTTTCAGCCGTCCGATCATAACTTAAAAGTCAGGGACAATTCAAAGACCATATTTTCACATTCAACGCTGAGCCGTCCGTCATATTTTTTCACCACAGCCTCAATGTTTCTCAGTCCGTAGCCGTGGTTCAGGGCGTCGCTTTTCTTCGTTTCGGGTATACTGTGATAAGCTCTGCCGTCGGCGGTGGGATTTTTTACGGTGAGAGCAAAATAGCCCTGACGTTCCTGTGCATAAACCTCCACGGAGCATTGTCCGCAAAACTCCGCGCAGGCTTCGGCGGCGTTGTCAAGGGCGTTGGAAAGTATAACGCACAAGTCCGCGTTGTCTATCCTGTCGGGGATAAAGCCGTAAAATACGATCTTCACATTTTCTCCGCAGATATCGCTTTTGTCGGTAAGGATAGCGTCCGCAAGAAGATTTCCCGTCTGAAAAGAGTAATTCCGTTCCGGACTTGCCGCGGCAAGCTTTTCCACGTATTCTGCTGCGTCCTCGTACTGCTCCGTTTCCAGCAGAGACAGAATGCACCGCATATGGTTTATGTAATCGTGTCTGAACGAGCGGATATCATTGTTGAGCTTTTCAAGCCTGCGGTAATGCCGAAGCTGAGTATCCACCTGACGGCGCAGAAGCTCGTTGTTATCGCTGAACTGCTTTTTTGCCACAACGTTTATAAGAAGCGAAAATATAATTATCACAAGAGAAACAGTAAGAGCAAAAATAATCGCAACGCTCACCATGAGCTCGCGGCGGTCGTTCAGAATGTAGCTGATATTTTCGGCAAGAAGCGTGATAAGCTCTACCGACAGTGCAGTAAATATAAATACATGCTTTGGGATCAGCTTAATTATAAATTGTATTTTGCTCACCCTTTGGGAACGGCCTACAAGCAGCGACACCATAAGAAAAACGATCCTGACGATAAGCAGCGTTACATTTTTAAGATACGGATAAACCATCGGAGACGGCCCGTAAACAAGCGAGTAAATACAGGTGCTTATAATGGCGGTTACGGATTCTGACATAAGAGCTATATAGACATGGGACAGCTTTATTTTTTTAAAAATTATTATAAATACGGTCATGAATATAAGCGGATAACCAACTACAGAGAATAGTCCGCCGCAAACGGAAAAAATGACCGCGGACAGCAGACATACTGCCGATGCAGCAAATACACGCTTAAGGCTTCCGACTTTTGAAATTCCGAATGAGCTTATCAGTGCAGCTGACGAAAAAGCCATGACCATGTCTGATAAGCTGCGAATAATATTTTCAGCAGTAATCATGTTAAAGTGTTCTTGAATTATATCGGATAATATAATTCTTGAATGCCTCCTTAAATTTTTTTATGTATGCTTTTCCAAGCTGTGCCTTTTCTCCGTTATCGAAAAGTATCTCACTGTTGGTGTGATTGCATATATGTTCAAAGCCCGCAACATATGCGCGGTGACAGCGTACAAACTTTTGGGGAGGAAGCTTGTTTTCGATAACTTTAAGATGAACGAACACTTCCTTAAAATCCCTGACAGTTCGTATAACGGTATGCTTTCCTTTGGCTTCGGCATAGATTATATCGGATATTTTTATTTTCCATACACCGTCTCTTGTTTTGATGATAAGAAGATTATCAATATCTACGGATTTAAAGTAATCGTCAAGCGCACGAAAAAGCTTCTGCTTGTCAACGGGCTTTTTTAGAAAACGAAAGGTTCCCACTTCAAAAGAATCCAGAGCAGCTTCGGGATAGGCGCTTATAAAAATTATAGTGCAGCAATCGTTTGCTTCACGTATCTTCTTTGCGGTCTCGATACCGTTTATGCCGTCCATTCGGTAGTCCATAAAAACTATCTCATATGTTCTTGAGGAGCGCAGCAGATCATAGCCGTTTTCAAATCTGTCGGCTGAAATGTCAACTCCTTTTTTCCTTCCGTATTCCTCTAAAAGATGGATCAGACCGTTCTGCATAGTTTTTTCATCATCGCATACAGCAACGAACATATTATACCACCCCATAATATTGTACCACATTGCAGAAAATTTTTCAATACGGTTTATTCCTCAAAATTGTGTGTTTGTCCGACAAATATTGAACCACAGCGGGATATTGAATAAAATGTAGTCATACTTATTTCGGAGGTGGTATTCATGTCATGGGCAGCACGCATTATCATTTGGATATACAGCCTTTAATAGTATGCTCTTCGGAGCATGACATTTCTCAAAGAGGAGATCAGAATGTGCTTTATTGAAAATCAGCAGCTGTGGTACGACAACGTCCTGTCCTATCGGACGCGGATAAGCGAAAGCTCCTTGCCGGAGCTGATAAGCTTTGTCTGTGAAAACATAGACGCTATGGATCTGTCAATAACGGGAGATATTATTTTTTCGATTTCCGAAAGAATAACCGACGACGACGTGTCGATAATCGGGGTGGAATTTATCATTCCCGTCAACAAGCGTTTCAAAAGCAGTTCCCGTTATGTTTTTAAGCCCAGATTCAGGCTTGAAAACGCCGTAATGTATAAGTTCAGCGGAGACATTCTGAAGCTCTCACGCGAAAGCGACAGACTTTACGAGTATGTTATCAGGAGAAACATGAAAGCTGTGACCGAGATATACTACTGCGTCAAAAAGCTTGACGGCGGCAACAGTGTGATCTGTATGTATATCGGTATAAACAGCAATCTGCTGTAAAGATCTGTATAAGCAATCCGCGGTCAGTGATCGGTTCACTGGCCGCGGTTCTCTTTTTTTAATTTATTAATA
>JAAVHL010000061.1 GCA_014799735.1 Ruminococcus sp. | reverse complement strand
TCATAGCGGATCTGCTGACCTCCTGTTGCTTTTATTTCTCGCAACTTAACTGTAACACAGGTTTGGCTTTTCCGCTACTCTTTTTTTACTTTTGTTACGCTTCTATTGTAATCCTACACTGATTTTCATGTTCTTACACTTGCGTTATTGACAACGTCGCGGATTTATGATAAAATTTATTTATACTTAAAATATAACTGCGGCGCATACTGCCGCTTACTGAAATACACCACACATCTGAAAGGAAGTTTACAGATCATGAACACCAAACGCTCCAAATGTATCGCTTTTGCTGCCGCGGTTTTATCGGCGGCTTATTTTTCGGGCTGCCACAAGGTCGAGGAGACGACCGTTACGGAATCCCTCGCTCCTCCGACCGCTATGACTACCTCGGAAGCCGTTCCCGCTATGGCTACCGTCAGCGAGACCGAGTCCGAAACGGAAACCGAAGCCGAGACCACAGAGACCGAACCCGCTTCCAGAGTTATCGTCCCGAAGCTTGAATGGACAAGCCTTGACTGGAACAAGGAATTTATGGAGGATACCATTTTTGTTGGCGACTCGGTTTGCCGCGCGCTTTATGTGTACAACGACCTGCTCACCACAAAACAGGTCGCCGCAACAGGCGGAGGCGCGGCGCGCAATATTTACGACTACACCTTTAAAATGGAGGACAACGAGTTCACCCTGCGCGAGGCGGCCGAGCACTACAAGCCCAATGTTTTCTTCCTCTGGATGGGCATAAACGACATCAACATGACCGAAAAGGATGTTTACGCAAACAATCTGAAAGCCATTGCCGAGGATATGCTGTCAATATCTCCCGAAAGCAAGGTCGTAATACTCAGCATGAGCCCCACTGCCGACTACCACGAATGGAACGCAAACGAACGTATCCGCGAGTACAACGCGGCGGCAAAAGAAATGTGCGAAGCGATCGAGGGCGAGGAAATTTACTATCTGGATATTCAGGACATTCTTTCCGACGAGGAGGGCTACCTGCTTCCCGAATGCGACAGCGGAGACGGTATGCACCTGTCCCAGATGGCATACACTCGGCTTCTCAGCTACATAACCGTTGCAATGGACGAAGCCGCTCCTGCGGAAACTCAGCAGACGGAAACGGCTTCGGAGAATATATCCGCAGAAACATCTTCCGAGCAGCCGGCAGAATAAATCCTGTGTTCTGAATCTCTGTCATCTAATGAAAGGTGGTCGTAAATGCGTATCGAAAAAACTGCTTGTTCGGTTATTGCGGCGGCGCTGCTTGCAGCGTCCGCAGCGCTTTTTGCGTCCTGTCAGAAGATAGACGAGGAGGCTCCCGAACAGATATACTACATAGAAGCTTCGGAACGGTTCTACATTCCCGACATTGAGGAAGCCGCGATAACCACCGCTGAGACTGTCTCCGAGACCGCGGAGGTTACCGAAACAACTGAAATTACCTCGGAAATAACGGAAACCGAAACGCAGACGGAATCCGAATCGGAAACTACTGAGGAAACCACCGAGGAATCACGGACGGAAACGGAAACGTCCTCGGAGACTGAATCGGAAACAACAACTGAAATTACCACAGAAACAGAACCCGTAACGGAAATAATCACAGAGACCCTGCCCGTTTCTGAGGAGACCGTCACGGAGACGCAGCCGGTTCAGGCGGCTCTTTACGAGATGAGCTATCCTGCGGAGGACACCTTCGTCAAGCCTTTGGGACGGACATTTATGCGGGACGGCGCGCGTATTCTTTCCCACACCTGTTCGGGAGTGGAGTTTGCTTTCAGGGGCACTAAAGCGGACGTCACCCTTACAAGCAACTGCAAGACCTCCAAGGCACGGGTGGCGTTCTACGTCAACGGAGAATATATTAAGGACACCATGCTTCAGAATTCCGAGGAAACGTTCACCCTCTTTGAAAGCGACGAGCCGCAGAACTGTATAATCTCCGTTGTGAAGCTGTCCGAGGCGGCTTACTCCAACGTGGGCGTGAAAAGCATTAACGTGAACTCGGAGTACGGGATAATCCCCACTCCCGCAAGAAATCACAAGATAGAATTTATCGGCGACAGCATTACCTGCGGCTACGGCGTTGATGCTGCCGACCAGTACGAGGCCTTTGCCACCACCAACGAAAACGGCGAAAAAACCTACGCCGCCCTTGTGGGAAAACACTTCAAGGCGGACTACAACGTTATCTCATGGAGTGGTATCGGAGTTTACTCCTCCTACACCGAGTCCTCGAAGCCGAACCAAAGCTTCCTTATGCCGCCGATCTACGGCAAGACCGCTCCCAACGAGCTTTCAAACGATATGTGGGATTTTTCCGCATGGCAGCCCGACCTTGTGGTAATAAACCTCGGCACCAACGACAACACTTGGACAAGGGGCATTCAGGAACGCGCAGACCTGTTCGGCTCGGCGTACTACGACTTCATAAAGCAGGTGCGTGAGGCCAATCCCAATGCTTACATAATCTGCTCCCTCGGCGTAATGGGCAGCAAGCTGCTCCCCGAAATAGAGAAGCAGGTCGCGCTGTACTCGGCAAATACGGGAGATTACCGCATCACCACCTTTGAGTTCGACTACCGCGACGGCGTAAACGATGGCTTCGGAGCGGGCTTCCACCCCAGCGCGGTTACTCACCAGAAAATGGCGGACAAGCTGATACCCTTTATTTCTCAGCTTTTAGGTTGGTAAATACGTCGGAAACTTACTTTTTGCGGCATGGTGTTTTGTGAAAACTACACAAAAAATGTCTGCATTATTCTGCACCTTAAACCGCATAAATTTATAGACTTTTTGGCAAAAATATTGTATAATATAAACATAAAAGCGTGGCTGCGAGTATATTCGTATTCCGCGTTTTTTGTTAAACATTACGCTTCGGACAAGCAATACTATTTAAAAAGGAGCAGATGAAAATGAACAGGTTTATTCTCAACGAAATTTCCTACCACGGTGCGGGAGCTATCGCCGCCATCAAGGACGAGGCTGCAGGCAGGGGCTTTAAAAAAGCTTTGGTTTGCTCTGACCCCGATCTTATCAAGTTCGGTGTGACAAAGAAGGTCACCGATATTCTGGACGGCACGGGTCTTGCTTACGATATTTTCTCCGAGATCAAGCCCAATCCTACCATTGAAAACGTTCAGGCGGGCGTAGCCGCATTCAAGGCTGCAGGCGCGGACTATATCATCGCTATCGGCGGAGGTTCCTCCATGGACACCGCAAAGGCTGTCGGTATCATCATCAACAACCCTGAATTTGCGGACGTAAGAAGCCTTGAGGGCGTTGCCGATACAAAGAACAAGTGCGTACCCATTTTTGCAGTACCCACAACAGCGGGAACAGCGGCAGAGGTTACTATCAACTACGTTATCACCGACGTTGAAAAGAACAGGAAAATGGTTTGCGTTGACCCTCATGACATTCCAGTTGTCGCTTTCGTTGACCCCGAAATGATGGAGACCATGCCCAAGAGTCTCACAGCCGCAACAGGCATGGACGCTCTTACGCACGCTATCGAAGGCTACATCACCAAGGGCGCGTGGGAGCTTTCCGATATGTTCCACATCAAGGCTATTGAGATAATCGCAAGAAGCCTCCGCGGCGCAGTTGCAAACACCAAGGAGGGCAGGACGGACATGGCTCTGGGTCAGTACGTTGCCGGCATGGGCTTCTCCAACGTTGGACTTGGAATCGTTCACTCCATGGCTCACCCTCTGGGCGCGCTGTATGATACTCCCCACGGCGTTGCAAACGCTATCATTCTGCCTACGGTAATGGAGTACAACGCTCCCGCTACAGGCGAAAAGTACCGCGAGATCGCCCGTGCAATGGGTGTAAAGGGCGTTGACGAAATGTCCCAGGAGGAATACAGAAAAGCCGCTATCGACGCTGTTAAGCAGCTTTCGCAGGACGTTGGAATCCCCGCCGATCTGAAGAACATTGTAAAGACCGAGGATATCCCGTTCCTTGCTCAGTCCGCGTTTGACGACGCGTGCCGCCCCGGAAATCCCAGAGATACCTCTGTTGAGGAGATCACCGAGCTGTATAAGTCGCTCCTGTAAGATATCCTGCCGCCCGACGGATCTCGGCGATACGCTTCGTATCCTGCCTGTCCTATGTCGGGCGGCAGTTCTTGCATAACATTTACTGCAATTATTTGTGCAAAAAATATATAAAAATCTCACCGCAAATATTTTATTTTATAAAATTTAATCAATATTAACACAATATTCACAAACTATGCGGTAAAAAAATATATAATTATAATGTATAGTATTTGAATTTTATTTTAATTTTTCTGTTTACATATTTTGCGATAGGAGGGTTTGCCGCGTTTTTTCTGTGGCAAAGTGGTGAAATGAAAAAGATTGCTGTTGTGTATTCATCAAAATCCGGACATACCAAACAGTACGCCGACTGGCTTAAAGAGGAGGTTGGGGACATTGACGTTATCCCTGTGGCTTCTTTCAGTCCGTCGCAGACAATGGCGTATAAGCTGGTTATTTTCGCCTGCGGAGTTTACGGCGACAAGCTTTCAATAATGGATTATGTGAAAAAAAATATTACCGCAATGGCTCCTCAGAAAACCATGATCATGGCTGTAACATGGTACACAAACGATTCCGAAGAAGCCAAGCAGAAGCTTATAGAGGAGAATTATCCCGAGCAGTTTAAAAGCGGTAACGTACCTATTTTCGTTCTGAACAGCGGCGTTGACAAGAAATCCCTTTCTGCTATGGACAAGATGAAGCTGACCGCCGCTCAGGTCATGATCGACAAAAAGGACGGCAGGAGCACCGACGATATCAATGCTCTGGCGATAATCAAGGGTTATTCCGACCAGACCTCCAAGGATAATCTTGCTTCGATAATACAGGCTATAGATCTGTTTTTCAATCCCCCGAAAGCAACAAAGCCTGCGGCTTCGGCGGCTGCACCAAAGCCTGCCGCGCCGTCCCCCGCACCGGCTGCAAAGCCTGCTGCCACGGCTCCCGCTCCGAAGCCCGCTCCCGTACCGAAACCAATGGACGTTTCCGAAATGAAGAGCGATGCGGACGCTCTGAGCTCTCTGGAGAACGCTTTCAAGGCTCTCGGCGCTCCAAAGGCAGCCCCGCAGCCTAAGCCCGAACCCAAACCCGAACCCGCTCCGGTACCGCCTCCGCAGCCCAAGCCTCAGCCTAAACCAACGGTAGACCCCGTTAAGGCTTCCGTGGCTTCATCGGTAAAGGACGCGATCGCCGCTCTAAGCAGCGGAGAAATGACTACGAACTACAATCCTGCGCCTACTTTCGAGATAGACGACAGCGATTCCGATACATATTCCGAAGCAGTTGCCGACAGCCTTATGCTTTTAAACCAAGCCGCTGCAGATTCCAAACCGAAACCTGCTCCTACACCGGCACCGGTTGCTCCTAAGGCGGAACAACCTGCCCCCGCACAGACTGCACCCGCTGCTCCCAAGGCGGCACAGCCTGCTCCTGCACAGTCTGCACCTGTTGCTCCCAAGGCGGCAGCTCCCGCACAGACAGCTCCCGCTGCTCCTAAAGCTGCACAGCCTGCTCCTGCACAGTCTGCACCTGTTGCTCCCAAGGCGGCACAGTCCGCTCCCGCACAGGCAGCACCCGCTGCTCCTAAGGCAGCCGAGCCTGCTGTCGAAAAACCTCAGGCGACACCTCCGCGCAAAAACAGCTACATGGAGCTGTTTGCGCAGCGCAGACGCAATCCTACAACAGCTTCTTCGGAAACCACTGCGCCTGCCGCACCGACCGCTCCCGCTGTTAATGATGCTCCCGCACAAACGGCGGCTCCGAAGCCCGCACCTCGGCCGACTGCAAAGCCTGCGACACAGGCTCAGCCAACCGCTCAACCCGCTGCAAGACCTGCGGCACAGGCAGCTCCAAAACCTGCGGTGAGACCTGTTCCCCCGCCTGCTGCGCCCGGCAAATCCAGCAATACTGTAATCGACTTCGATTTTATAATGGACGACGGGCCTGTTCCCGAGGTCGCTCCCCCCGAGCCTAAGTCTGTACAGTCTGCACAGCCCGCGCCCACGGCCTCCATTGACATGGACGTTTACGATTTCATTTCCGAGGATGACTCCAAGCCTGCTGCAAGCAGCAGAGCTATGAACGCGGTTCAGGATCTTGCCAAGGCTAAGGCGGAGGCTGAAAAGGAAAAGCTTAAAGCTGCTGCTGTCGCCGAAAACATGGCCGAAAGCAACAAAAACAACAATGATATCATAGAGAAAATGAAGCGCGATCTTGAAGCTCTTGCGGAGGAAAGCGAACAGGAGATCGAGGTCGCTTCCACGCCGCCTGCCGAAGCCGTAGAGGTCGAGGACGAGGGTCTGGACGGCTTCATGTTCTCAAACGACGTTGATTACGACCTTGAAGCCGAATTTGCCGAACCTGCAATTATTTCGGAAGAAAAAGCTGTGCAGGAAAAGCAGTCCAAGACCGATCTGGATATCAGAAAGCTTCAGGAGGAGATAAACGCTTCCATTGAGCAGAACAAGGCCACCAAGGAAAAAATGGCACAGCGTTACGGCAAAAAAGAAAAGGAAGAGTATCACAATCCCTTTGCCGTTCAGTTTGAAGAGGACGACAGCAAGAACAAGAAGAAAAAGAAAACCGTTGAGGTCAAGCGTCTTGCAGACCCAATCGACCCGGATATTTTCTTCAACAAGGCGGGCAAGGATTACGATTCCACTCCCGGCGCTATGCCCGAGATCAAATTCAGAAACAGATAGTATGCAAAACAAATCCGGTCTGAGAGAAGCTTCTCAGACCGGATTTTTGTACGTACCAAACATATCGGCAAGCTGTCCATGCGGCAAAACATTGAAATACTTGATCCTGCCCGTAAGCGCGGACAGCATTTCAAGCATTATGTTAAGGCTGTAAAGCTTGGCAGATGATAATTGATTTCCATTTTGTTATTCCGCGCCGCAAAGCGTACATATCGCCGCGGCGAAAATTTTTGCATTTTTTATGAGACTTTCACGGCTGATGAACTCGTCAGCGCCGTGCATATTGTTTTCCTCGCCGGGAAATTCCGCGCCGAACGCAACTCCGTTTTCGGTTTCGTGGACGTAAGTTCCGCCGCCTATCGCAACGCAGTGACCCTTTTCTCCCGTCACAAGCTCGTAGACTTCAAGCAGCTTTTTTATCAGCGTGCTGTCCTCGGGGACATGGTGCGGTTCGGATATCATATCCGCATTCATTATAAGTCCCGCCGCGGACGCTTTTTCTTCAAGGAGCGGAAGAATGTCCCCGCTTGTTTTTTCCACGGGAAAACGCACGTCCTGCTTGGCCTCAATAATTCCGCCCATACTGTCGATCACGCTCAGCACGGTGGTAAGTCCCCCCGATATCTCATCGGAACACTTTATTCCCGCGGAAAAACCGTCCGTTTCGCCGTATGGAAACATTTTTGACAATGCCGTCAAAGCAGGGTCGCCGCAAATCTCCGAAACCACCGATATCAAGGCGGTAACAGCATTTGCTCCGTTTTCGGGTGTTGAAGCGTGCGCTCCCCTGCCCTTTGCAATGATTTTTGTTATGCCGTGAGAATATTCCGCGGAGATCGTTACTCCCTCAAACCTTTCTGCATATGCCGAAACGTCCGCGTTTGGAATGTTAAGGACAGCTTCTGCATATTCGGGAACGGCGTTTACGGCATTTCCTCCGTTCAGCGAAAGGATAGCCTGGTTTGCTTTGAATCTGTAGGACACGCGGAGCATACCCTTTTCCGCGTTGATTATCGGGTACGAGCCGTCGGGCGTAAACAGCATTTCGGGAAGCTTTTCCTTTTTGCGGTAGTACGCCAAGTCCGCAGAGCCGTTCTCCTCGTTTGTGCCGAAAATGAGACGGAGATTTTTTTCGGGCATTAAACCGGTCGCTTTCAGAGCCTTTACCGCCCAGAGCACCGCCGCCGCAGGGCCTTTGTCGTCTATTGCTCCCCTGCCGAGAAGCTTGCCGTCCTTTTCGGTTAGGTCAAATGGCGGGACGCTCCAGCCGCTGCCCTCGGGGACAACGTCAAGGTGGCAAAGTATTCCCAGCTCGGGAGTTTTTTCGGCGGGATAAAGGTCTGCCGTGCCGACGTAGCCGTCAATGTTTCTGACGTGAAGTCCCGCCTCGGAGCACATATCCAGCATTTCCGAAAGAGCGCGGGCGGGCATTTCACCAAACGGCGCGCCCTCCGCGGCTTCGCCCATGACGGACGGGATACGGACAAGTCTCCGCAGGTCGGAGATCATGTCGTCGGCGTGAGAGTCAATATAGGAAAAAATTTTATCCATAGACATACCCTTTCAATCGTTCGTATTTTCCTGTTCTGCTTTCATACGCTGTTCAACAGCATTTACAACATAAGCGTTAAGGCTTTCTCCCTGTTTTTCGGCAGCAGCCTGAATATCTGCTTTTCTGCCTTTTTTTACCTGAATTGCAAGACGGTCATAAGCTTTAGCATTGTATTTATTGCTTGCTCTTGTCTGAGGTTTGCTCAATTTTAATCGCCTCCGATATAATTATAACGCACTTGTTATAATTACGCAATTATGCTTTTATGCACAAATACGTGTGCAATTATAATATAATAGAACCAAGGTCAAAAACCAACTTCTTTCTACTCGTTTTCATCGGGAACATATTCGAGAATATCCCCCGGCTGGCAGTCAAGAAGCTTACAAAGCTTTGCAATCGTGCGTGTGTCTATGTCCCCGCCGCTTTTGATTTTTTGAAGCGTGGCTTGACCTATTATATTATTTTGCCGTATGGTATATGATGTTATGCCTCTTTGCTTCATCAGCTCCAGAAGCTTATCGTATACTATTGGCATAAATCACACCTCCAACAATAATATTATACCATCTTTGCTCACTAATTAAAGTGTATAAAACAGACAAATTTAATCACTAAAAATTGTGCATATGTAACATTGACTTATCACTAATTATAGTATATACTATAATTAGTGTCAAAATCAACTAAACACAAAGGAGAATCACTATGAAAATGCCAACCCTTGAAGAAATTTTCTACGAACTGCGCCTTGATAAAGTGTCGTCAAGTATGCTTGATGACGAGGAAAAAAGCCTGCGCGGATACATGGAAAAGCTTGTGGATAAAAAAGGAATAGACAATTCCGCCGCAGAACACATTCTCGAAACGGAAACCGACATATGTCTGTACGCCAAATGCGCGGGCTTTGAGCAGGGTTTCAGATTTGCCGTCAGCCTGCTGTTAGGTTAAGCTGTCAATGCCGACTTCAATATCTGTGTCCGCCTCGTAGTCAACGCCCTCAGCGTCGAAGCCGAAAAGCATATTGAAGTCCCTGCGGTAGCCGTCAAGGTCGGAATAGTCCGCAAGATTTTCACTGCCGATTTGGTTCCATGCCGCGGAAACCTTTTCCTGAACGTCGGGACGCATTTCCCAGTCGTCCATACGGACAAGTCCCTCGTCGTCGGTCTCAACGCTGCCGCCGTAAAGCTTCTCGGCAAACATACGCTGCATCTGCTCGATACAGCCCTCGTGGAGGTTCATCCCTTTCATGGTCTTGTAGAGTATGGAAATGTACAGCGGAACAATGGGAATAGCCGAGCTTGACTGGGTTACAAGCGCCTTGTTCACCGAAACGTAAGCCGTTACTCCGCTTATGGACTTGGTTATCTCCTTTGCGGTAGCCGCAAGGTGAGCCTTTGCCCTGCCGATAGAGCCGTCCTTGTAGATGGGGTGTGTCAGTTCGGGGCCGATGTATGAGTACGCGACAGTTATTGCGCCGTCCTCAACAGCGTCCGCGGCTTTGAGCGCGCCTATCCACTCTTTCCAGTCCTCGCCGCCCATTACCTTTACAGTGGCAAAAATTTCCTGCTCAGTAGCGGGAGGAATTGTTACCTCCGAAACCTCGCCTGTTTTAACGTCGATAGTCTTGTTGGTGAACTCCCCGCCCGTGGTTTTCAGCACGGAGCTGTAGACAGTACCGTCCGAGGTGGTTCTTCTGGGAGCTGCAAGGCTGTATACGATCATGTCCACCTTGCCAAGGTCTTTTTTGATGAGCGCAATGGTCTCGTCCTTGATCTCACGGGAGAAAGCGTCGCCGTTTATTGTTTTGGCGTACAGACCGTCCTCGTGAGCGTACTTCTCGAAAGCAGCGGTGTTGTACCAGCCCGCGGACGCAGTTTTGCTGCCGCTTCCCTGCTTGTCAAAAATTACTCCTATCGTAGCCGCTCCGCAGCCGTATGCGGCGGAAATTCTCGAAGCAAGTCCGTAACCCATGGACGCGCCGATAACAAGAACTTTTTTCGGGCCGTTTATTTTCCCCTTGCCCTTGACGTAATCTATCTGTGACTTTACGATCTCGCGGCAGCCGTCGGGGTGAGCAGTGGTGCAGATAAATCCTCTTATCTTCGGTTTGACTATCATAATGAAGGCTCCTTTCGGTGCTGAATATCAGATATAAACATTTTACCACATTTTTTCAGAAAAATCAAGTCCTGCCAAAGCATTGCCGCAAAAATCAATACAGAAACCGTGCAAAAGAATTAAAAAGCGAACATACCGTACAGGAGATGACCGACTGTATCATTGCATTAAAAGATCCGCCCCATGAATAGAAATCCATAGGACGGATCGTGCTGATTATTTGCGTTTGTGCGGACTATGGACGCCGCGGCAGAAACCATATCAGAATACAAATACCAGATCGTCAAGACGTCTCTTTCTGAGAATACGGTATCTGCGCTTTTTGTTTGAATACTTCGTGATCTGCGGCAGCTTAGCCGCGGGAAGTGTTACACCGCTTGTTTCAGGCATAGCCGACGTCTCGAACGGTACAGAGTTTTCAAATACTCCCGCACCGGAGGAAACATCATCATACATCGGAATACTGCTGAAAGCAACTGCGTAGTACGAAGCATGGGTCAGTTCAAACGTAACCTGCTTATCTGCAACATAGCTTTCGTCAACAAATTCAAGCTGCTTGGTTTTGGTGTTGTAGTGGTAAAGTACGGCGTAATAATCGTTGTACTTCTTTCCCACATTCAAGGTCAGTTCTGCTCTAAATCCAAAATCGCCGCTGTGATAAAGCCTGTATTCTTTGGGTTCAAATTCGCTGACAATATAGTCAATAACGTTTGCGGGAATTTTATTCGACCGTTCCGAAACACGCATATTTACCGTTTGCGGCTCGGTAACGTCAAGACCGTTTACTGTCCAGACAGGCCCTCCGCCAATGTCTATCCTCAGAGTAACATCTCTGTTCATAATACAATCCGCTATCTCTTTCGGCAATTCGTCCTCGCCGTTCATGGTTATCGGAATGATGACATCATTCGGTGAAGCGTTGATATATGCCGCGATATTTGTCCAGCCTCTGATATCGGAAGCGTTGGTGACATAAGGCAGTCTCAGCGGAGCTTCCGCTGCCGCAGACGGATAATATACAGAAACAGAATCATTTTGTATCGGAGGGAGCGTCTCAGTTCTTATTATGTATCCGCAGACAGTGCAGGTATAGGTTCTTACGCCTGCAGACGCTGACGTAGGCTGAATTGTTACCGTTCCGCCGTCCGAAACATGAGCAGCAATATCCGTTTTTTCACCGCAGCTCGTACACTCGTGCCAGTGATCGGTTTTATCCTTATGCCACTCGGTATCAAAGGTGTGAGTGTGTTCAAGCTCGGGTATCGCTTCACTATATGAGTAACCGCAGACCTTGCAGGTATGTACTCTTGTACCCTTTTCGGTCTCAGTTGGCTGAAGTGTTACTTTTACGGTGTAATCGTGTTTGGCAGGATCTACCGGTTTACCGCAGGAGATACATTCGTGCCAATGCTCGGAATCGTCATGCTTCCACTCGTCTTCGGGGGTGTGAGTATGAGTTATTGGCTCATCATAGTAATATCCGCAGAATGATGTGCAGTAATATCTCTTTACAGGCGTTTCGCCGTCCTCGTCAAGAGTGTAAATCCCTTCTGCAAAATGATGGATTTCGACCGACCGCGTTTTGCCGCAGACGCATTCCTCCCAATGCTCGGTGTCATTGTGCTCCAGCTTATAAACGTGTTCGCCTACGTCAATCCTTTTGCCGCACTCTTTACACACACGCCAGTGCTCTGAATCAAGAAAATCCCATTTATAATCGTGTTCTTCCACATCTATTCTCAATCCGCAGTCAATACATTCATACCAATGATCGTTTTCGTCCTCTCTATACTCCCAATCATTGAAATCGTGCTCGCCCCAACCGGTCTCGTAACCGCAAACGCACTCCTGCCAGTGCTGACCATATTCGCCGAAGTCGTCATGCTGCCACAAAAGATTGTGCAGTACTTTGGCACTTTCCCAGCCACAAACGGAGCAGAACTGCCAATGCTCACCTTCGTCGTTGTAATTCCAACTGAGATTGTGCGGAGCTGATTCTGTCGAATAGCCGCATTCCGTACAGCCTTTCCTATGAGTGGAGGCAGTGGTTTGCCAATCCGTGCTTAAGGTGTGCGCCGCTTCGCCTTTTGTGTAGCCGCAGCCGCTGACACTGCACTGCTGCCAGTGCTTGGTATCATCGTACTCAGTTTTGAAGCTGTGAGCGCTTTCGTTTCGTTTAGTGTGGCATACCTTACATTCCTCATAGTGACTGTCGCCGTCTTTCTTCCATTCAAAGTCGTGCAGCTCTATGTCGTAGTAGTTGCATATGGTACATTTTTGCCTGTGATAGGACCCTGTGTAATATTGCCATTCACCAAAGGTGTGAGCATCAAAATTCTCTGTCGCTCCACAGGTGGGATTTACACAACCGTGCCAATGAGAGTTGCTGTCATAATCCCAGGTCTCTTTGATTCTATGGTCATGATTGCCCAGCGGAGGAAGAGAGTCGATTCTTGTGTATGGACAAACCGTACATTTATTATATCTTGTTCCTCCGGTCGTCAGGGTCGGCTGGGTGATTGACGTAACCACCATATTATGTTTTGCTGTTTCCGTATAGCCGCAGACGGCACAGGTACGTTTATGGTAATCATTATCCCAATCCCAGGTAGTGTGATAATTATGCACCGCGCATATAGCAAGCGGATTTATTCCTTCATCGTAAACTATTTCCTCCGCAGAAAATGCCGGTTCTTCCGGATAGGTCGGTTCCTCTGGAACGGTTGTCTCCTCCGGAGCAATTACTTCCTCTGGAACGGTTGTTTCCTCCGGAGTAATTACTTCCTCGGAAATAGTTGTTTCCACAGGTACAAATGGTTCTTCTGGTACAGTTGTTTCATCCGCAGCTGATGTTTCCTCTGCCTCGGATATCTCATTAAAAGCGGCCTGCTCAGTTATGTGATCGTACTCCTCGCCAAAGGCATCGAACGAGGTCACAGGTACGAGCATAAGACTGAACGCAGCAGTCAGGGTAACAGCTACAGCCCTAAGCGCAAACGGCTTCTTTTCAAGCTGCGGCATTTCCTTGACAATTTTTTCGGTATTGCGGTGCAAATACGTTATTTTTGCATACTCAGCAATATGCTCTGCTGCCAATACCAAAGCGATCAGAACCACGCAGGGCAGCCACATCAACGGATTTTTTTCAGCTGTCCTGTCAAGCCATTGTATAAAACGGCTATGTTCACTTCTTTTAAATTTCATACAGCGTCCCCCAAACAATAACAATAAAATATAACATTATTACCATTTTATCACATTCAGGCATATTTTTCAACCATTTTTGAGATTTTACAAAAAATTCAAATATTTTATATGTTTAAATAAAATTTTCATTTTTTTATAATCAAAACTGTATATAGTGTTAATTATATTGGCATTTTAATACGTATAACTAACTTCCGGACAAAGGAACGCCACTTGATAATTCTAATCCACACCCTCCAAAGGAGGGTGACAAATTGTATGAGGCTCAGATAGTGAGCTATCCGAATTTCAATCCACGCCCTCCCAAGGAGGGTGACGACGCTAACGATCTGTACGGCTTTACTGCTGATATTTCAATCCACACCATCCCAAGGAGGGTGACCGAGTATGAGTGACTTTACGCCGAAATCTACTCCATTTCAATCCACACCCTCCCAAGGAGGGTGACGATGATAACTCCGTCCGCAAGAGGGTCAAAGCCATTTCAATCCACACCCTCCCAAGGAGGGTGACTAAGTTGTTTCTGCACATGAAGTCAGGTATTTCAAATTTCAATCCACACCCTCCCAAGGAGGGTGACCCGTCGGGACGGGGATATAAGCTATAACAATATCGATTTCAATCCACACCCTCCTAAGGAGGGTGACGTACAGCGCGGCAAGAAGCCGCTTTGCATTGGCGATTTCAATCCACACCCTCCCAAGGAGGGTGACAGAAACCATGTCAAAATCGGCTAAACGTCTCAAAATTTCAATCCACACCCTCCCAAGGAGGGTGACAGGATTCCGCAAGCTATGTTGTAAACTGGAATACATTTCAATCCACACCCTCCC
>JAAVHL010000060.1 GCA_014799735.1 Ruminococcus sp. | reverse complement strand
TTCAAAAAAATACATTTACGAAAGGAATATTATTATGAGTTTTGCGGAAAATCTAAAAATACTGAGGAAAGAAAAATATCTTTCACAGGAACAGCTTGCGGAAATAATGGACGTATCAAGACAGGCGGTTTCAAAGTGGGAGCAGGGTTCGGGTTATCCCGAGACGGAAAAGCTTATCGAGCTTGCAAAAAAGCTGGACGTTTCCCTTGATGTGCTTTTGCTTGATAAAACTCCTGCGTACGAAATTAAACAGGAAATTGCCATTGCTTTAAATGAAAAAGGACTGACCGTACCCACAGAAAGCGCAATCTATATTCAAAATGAGGATATATTGGTAAGGTGCTATAAATTTTTCATATCGCCTGCGGTTCTTCCGACAAAACGTGAGCCTAAGTTTGCTCTTTTTGGAGTGGACGGTGCAGGACTTTTTGAAGACAGGCAAAATCATCTTGGTTGGTACGCCGAAAAAGAGGACATTCAAAAGGAGATTGCTGCAATTGCCGAGGCGGTGAAAAGCGGGGATCGTACTTATAAATTGCAGTACAATTGTAAGGTAAAGAACGGTCTTTTCAGTTCTAAAATTGTTGAGTAAGTGGAAGTGATTTTATGGAGCAAAAGGTTATTGACAGGGTGAAAAAGCTGCGTGAGGAGATCGAGGGACACAATTACAGCTACTATGTGCTGGATAATCCAACGGTGGACGACTATACTTATGATATGCTCATGCAGGAACTTAAAGGCTTGGAGGAACAGTATCCAGAGCTTGCGGATAAAAATTCGCCCACACAGCGGGTCGGCGGCGAGGCATTGAACCTTTTTGAAAAGGTTGAGCACCGTGTTCAAATGGGCAGCTTGCAGGACGTTTTTTCCTTTGAACAGGTAAAAGCCTTTACAGATCGCTGTGAGGAAGAGGCAAAAAAACCTGTTTATGTGGTAGAACCGAAAATCGACGGGCTTTCCGTGTCCCTTGAATATGCGGACGGCGAACTTGTCCGCGGTTCGACAAGGGGAGACGGTTTTGTCGGAGAGGACGTTACCGCAAACCTTAAAACCATAAAATCAATTCCGCTGAAGCTGAAAAATGCTCCCGCATTTCTGGAGGTTAGAGGGGAAGTCTATATGCCCCGCGAAACCTTTCTTAAGCTTGTGGAACGGCAGGAGGACAACGACGAAACGCCCTTTAAAAATCCCAGAAACGCGGCGGCGGGTTCTTTGCGGCAGAAAAATCCCAAAATTGCGGCGGAACGAGGACTTGACATTTTCGTGTTCAACATTCAGCAGATAGAGGGTGCGGAAATTACGTCTCATAAGCAGTCACTGGACTATCTGAAAAGTCTCGGCTTCAAGGTTATAGCCGATTACAAACAAGTGGAAAGCTATACCGAAATTGAGGAGAGAATTAACCATATTGGCGATATGCGAAGCGAATACAGCTTTGATATTGATGGTGTTGTAATAAAAATCGACGATTTTGCCCTCCGTGAGGAAATGGGCGCGACCGCAAAAGTTCCAAAATGGGCGGTTGCCTATAAGTTCCCTCCCGAGGAAAAGGAGACTACGCTTCTTGATATTGAGGTAAATGTCGGCAGGACTGGCGCAATAACCCCCGTGGCGGTGTTCGATCCTGTGCTGTTGGCGGGAACAAGCGTCAGCCGTGCTGTTCTGCACAATCAGGAATTTATTACGGAAAAGGATATCCGTATAGGCGATAGGATAGTCGTCCGCAAGGCGGGGGATATAATTCCCGAGGTGCTGAAATCGGTTTCCCACGGCGAGAACTCAAAGCCATACAGTCTGCCCGAATATTGTCCCGTATGCGGTGACAAGGCGGTAAAATTTGCTGACGAGGCAGCATTGCGGTGTCCCAATGTGGACTGTCCTGCACAGCTTAAACGGAATATCATTCACTTTGCAAGCAAGGGTGCGATGAACATTGACGGTCTCGGAGAAGCAATCGTTACGCAGCTTCTTGACGAAAAGCTTATATCGGGAGTTGCCGACCTTTACCGTCTTAAAGCGGAACAGCTTGAAGCCTTGGAGCGTTTCGGTAAAAAGTCCGCCGAAAACCTTATCAAAGCAATTGAAGCTTCAAAGGAAAATCCTCTTGACAGGGTAATTTTTGCACTTGGCATACGGAATGTCGGTCAAAGCGGCGCAAAGCTTCTGTGCGACCGTTTCGGCAGTATTGACGATATTATGAACGCTTCCGCGGAGGAAATTGCCGCAATAGACGGCTTTGGTGATGTTATGTCGGAAAATGTTGTTTCCGCATTCCACGACAAGCATTTTTCCGACGTTGTTGCCGAGCTTAAAGCTCTCGGCGTGAAAATGGAGTACGAAAAGCAGGACAGCGGCGACAACCGTTTCGAGGGCAAGACCTTTGTATTGACGGGGACGCTTTCAACTATGACGAGGGACAAGGCAAAGGAAATAATTGTAAGTCTCGGCGGAAAGGCGGCAGGCTCGGTGTCGAAAAAGACCTCTTACGTTGTAGCGGGGGAGGAAGCAGGAAGTAAGCTTACCAAGGCGCAGGAATTGGGCGTGACAATTTTAAGTGAGCAGGAATTTCTTGATATGGCTAAGTAGTTGTTGCCATTGTACCATATTATAAAAACGTATAATTTATTGATCTGTACAGATACTTTTGATATGTTTATCGGTGTGATGAACTAAGACTGTAAAGGGAGATGTAGATATGGTAAACAAGAAAACAGTGTGTGCGGTATTATGTGCTTTGCTGACGGCTTCTGCGGCTGGGTGCGTAGCAGATAATGCCACAGGTCAGACGGCGGATTCGGGTATGGCTGTCAATTCGTCTGTTGAAAATGTACAGATCATTGATCTTGAAGAAGCAAAGTCAATAGCTCTGGAGCACTCAGGATTAAGCGAAAATGACGTTGTTTTCGTTGAAACAAAGCTTGAACGGGATAACGGCAGAGATGAATACGATATAGAATTTACGTCGAACAACGTTAAATATGAATATGAAATTGACGCAGGCAGCGGAAATGTACTGGGATTTTCTTCCGAATCAATTTCCGAAAGCCGGGGAGATGCCGGTAATTCTTTATCGGGCGACGGTTCGCAGCAGCTCACACTTGACGAAGCAAAGGCTGTCGCTCTTGAACACGCGGGATTTGCCGCAGATCAGGTCGTATTTACAAAATCAGAGCTGGACTATGACGACGGGGCCGCGGAGTATGAAATTGAGTTTAAAGCAAACGGTTTGGAGTATGAGTACAAAATAAATGCGTCTACAGGAAAAATCATTGAGTTTGATATCGACGACTGACAATCAAAAAATAAAAACGGCGGTTCCTTACGGAACAGCCGTTTGTGTGTTTTATTACGGATATGTTATATAGCTCTTGTAACCTTATTGGAACGGAGACATCTTGTACATACGTAAATATGCTTAGGAGTACCGTCAACAATAGCCTTTACACGCTTAACGTTGGGTTTCCAGGTTCTGTTGGAGCGATGATGTGAGTGGGAAACCTTAATACCGAAAGCAACACCCTTTCCGCAAATATCGCACTTTGCCATGGGGGTTACACCTCCTTTTCAATATCATTGTATAAAGTCAACGTTACTATTTTATCACAACTGTTCGGGAATTGCAAGTGTTTTTTGAAAAAAAGTTTGAAAAAATAAAGTTTTTTTGGAAATGTTAAGAAATATCCTTGTAATTTTAATAGAAATATGTTATACTAAACATTGATTTTGAATTTTATGCCGAAAAGGAGAGGCTTTGTTTACAAAGCGTACATAATTTATGCAGGATAAAATTATCGAGCTTGTTATGCACGGCATTGTGCTGCTTACCGCATTTCCCGTTCACGAGTGCGCTCACGCTCTTGCGGCGCACTGGATGGGGGACGATACTGCCAAAAATCAGGGCAGAATGACCCTTAATCCGCTGCGGCACCTTGATCCGATCGGTACGGTATTCATGCTTTTGGCGGGCTTCGGCTGGGCAAAGCCTGTGCCTATCAATGCCAATAATTTCAAGAACCGTAAGGTCGGAATGGCGGTATCCTCTTTGGCCGGACCGCTTTCCAATCTTCTTATGTCATATATTTCCATTGTAATCTATAAGCTGCTGGTATACTATAATTTTTTTGCGTACAGTGATAATTATATCAATCCCACTTTGAATGCGCTTGCAAACGTATTCTGGTATGCTACTATTCTTAATCTGGGACTGGCGGTGTTCAATCTGCTGCCTGTTCCTCCTCTGGACGGTTCGAGAATTTTCAATCTTGTACTGCCCGAAAGGATTTACTTCAAAGTGATGAGGTACGAAAATATTATTTTCGGTATCCTTTTTGCGGCAATATGGCTGGGATTTCTTGACAGACCGCTGGCTTTCCTGCAGCAGCGCGCGTTCGTTCTTATGAACCTGCTTTCGGCATGGGTAGATATTCTTATGATTTCGAGGTAATCAAATGGAGCAGATTTCATTCAAGCTTGAAGTATTCGAGGGTCCGCTGGATCTGCTGCTTCATCTGATATCAAAGCACAAGCTCAATATCAATGATATTCCGATCGCCGCGCTTCTCGACCAGTATCTGGACTACATCGGACGTATGTCGGAGCAGAACATGGAGATAGCGGGCGAGTTCCTTGAAATGGCGGCAAGACTGGTGTACATCAAGACGGTGTCGCTGCTTCCGCAGAGAGAAGAAGCGGAGCAGCTCAAAAAGGAACTTCAGGGCAGGCTTATTGAGTACTCACTGTGTAAAAAAGCTGCGGAGGCAATGAGGGAACGCTATATAGGCAACGTTTTTGCGGTGCGCAGTCAGCTTAAAGTGGAGTTCGACAACACCTACCCGATCATTCACGAACCGCAGGAGCTTCTTGACGCATACATGAAAATACAGGTGAAGCCTCCCGAAGAAAAGGTAAAGACGGAAGCTTTCAATACTATAGTAAAAAAGAAAATTGTTTCAGTTACATCTAAAATAATTTTTGTTCTCAGGCGGCTCTATAAGTCGGGAAGCTGTCTTATGAACGGTCTGTTCGAGGGTATGACCGACCGCTCCGAACGGGTCGCGGTGTTTCTGGCGGTGCTGGAGCTTACAAAGTCGGGCAGGATACTGCTCAACGACGACAACACCGTGATAACCTTTAACAGAGACCGCAGCAGGGACAAATCGGAACAACCGGACAGGTCTGAAACGGAGGTTTCATATTCATGAAAATAAACGAAGGCATTTCCGCGGTGGAAGCGATACTTTTCGCCCACGGAGAGCCTATTGAAGCCGAAAAGCTCTGCGCGGCGGCGGGCATAGAGGCGGATATGCCAGAAAAGCTTATACAGCTTTTAGTTGACAGGTACGAATCTATGGGAAGCGCGCTGACGGTGCTGAAGCTGGGAAACAGCTATCAGCTTGCGGTAAAGGCGGAGTTTTTCGATTACGTCAGAGCCGCGCTGGAATCAAAGAAGAACACGCCACTGTCTCCCGCGGCAATGGAGGTACTTACGATAATAGCTTACAATCAGCCCGTGACAAAGGGCTTTGTGGAGCACGTCCGCGGTATAGACAGCTCAAGCGTCGTCAATTCTCTTGTTGAAAAAAATCTGCTTGAGGAGGCGGGACGGCTTGACGTTCCCGGAAAGCCAATTGCCTATAAGACAACGCCTGCTTTTCTGCGGTGCTTTCAGCTTTCCTCTCTGGACGATCTTCCTGCGCTGCCCGATTCCGACGGACAGGTAAGCTTCGACGAGATACTTATAGCAAAGGACGAAACCGAACCGACGGAAGCCGAGGACGGCGAAAACGTCTCCGACGTGTGAAAGGGTGGTACAGCATTGACGGCTTTGATCGTAATTGCCGCGGTAATACTTTTCTTTGCGCTTGTTCTTAACATAAAGCTTCGGGTACAGATAAGGTATATCGGCGGCATACTTGATATTAAGCTGAAATATCTCTGGTTCACGCTTTATCCTCTTAAAAAGAAGAAACCGCGGAAGAACAAAAAGGCTAAAAAGCTGAAAGAAAAATCTCCGCCAAAAGAGGATATTGCGGTGGATACTGTGGAGAAAGAATCTGCGGAAAGTGTTGAAAGCTCTCAAAATGCCGAAAACGCGGATACGGAGCTTGAAGATAATACAGATGTGGAAGAGGCTCCCGACGAAAAAAAAAGTAAGGAAAAGCTTTCGGACAAGCTTGACAGG
>JAAVHL010000059.1 GCA_014799735.1 Ruminococcus sp. | reverse complement strand
TGCGGAGCGCGACCAAAGGGCTCCGCCCTCTGGACTTCTGCCAGCTGGGCTCAGCTGGACCAGCTATAGTCGGCGGCTTCGCCGCCTAAAGGTTTGTTAGATAGTGCGCTAAATCAAAATTTATTACCTTTATCAACAAAATAATATTACAGCATTATTTTTCTCGTTTTATCAAAAATCTGCATATCCCGCGCTGTGCGGGGAAAACTATTGCAAGCGTAAAGTTCACGGAAAGGAGCGCTTGCTATGGCAAAAAAAATATCCCGAAATACTTTCCTTATGGAAAATCCTCCCACGATACACAGCTTTTCCTCCACCGCAGGAAAAAAAGAGGGTGACGGCCCTCTCGGCACATTTTTCGACGAGGTTTGCGAGGACGCCTATTTCGGTCAGAAAACATGGGAGCAGGGCGAAAGCGAACTGATGAAGCGGACAGTCCTCCGCGCAATATCAAAGGGCGGACTTGTCCCCGACGACATAGACTATATGTTTGCGGGAGACCTGCTCAACCAGTGCATAACTTCAACATACGGTCTGCGTGATCTTAACATTCCCTTTCTGGGCATTTACGGAGCCTGCTCCACAATGTCCGAGGGACTGCTTCTCGCCTCCCTGCTTACCGACTGCGGCATCGGCGGGAACGTTATCGCGGTCACGTCCTCCCACTTCTGCACCGCGGAGAGACAGTTTCGGTTTCCTCTTTCATACGGAGCTGTACGAACTCCCACCGCACAATGGACTTGTACCGCTTCGGGAGCGGTGGTGGTGTCCCCCAAGACTGTATCCCCTTTCATACGGGCTGTCACCATCGGCAAGATCATAGACTTAGGAGTAGCCGACGCAAACAATATGGGGGCGGCAATGGCTCCCGCGGCGGCGTATGTGATAAAGACCTTTTTGCAGGATACCGCAATGGAGCCCTCGGATTTTGACGCGATAATAACCGGCGATCTGGGAACGGTGGGAAGCAAGCTTCTTGTAGAGCTTCTCCGCGGGGACGGTTACGACATTTCAAGCTGTCACCGCGACTGCGGCGTAATGATGTTCGACCCCGAAACTCAGGACGTTCACGCGGGAGGCTCGGGCTGCGGCTGCTCGGCTTCGGTGCTGTGCGGATATTTTCTGCCTAAAATACGGGCGGGGGAAATGAAAAACATTCTCTTCTGCGCAACGGGCGCGCTTATGTCCACCACCGCCTCGCAGCAGGGAGAGAGCATTCCGTCTGTATCCCACGCGGTCTTTATCTCGGCGGAAAGCCGCATGAGCGGAAACTGATTTAAGAAAGGAGAACAGTCAATGTTTATGGATTATCTTTGGGCATTTCTTATCGGCGGACTTCTGTGCGCTATAGGACAGACCCTTATCGACTATACAAAGCTTACCCCCGCAAGGATACTTGTGTCCTATGTGGTCGCGGGAGTTGTACTCGGCGCATTGGGCTTGTACAGGCCTATCGTGGACTTTGCGGGCGCGGGAGCTTCCGTGCCGCTTACGGGCTTTGGAAACGTTCTTGTGGAGGGCGTAAAGCAGGCAGTGGACGAGCGCGGCTTTATAGGCGTGCTTACGGGAGGTCTCACGGGCGCGGCGGGAGGAATTACCGCGGCGATACTGTTCGGACTGCTTGTGTCCTTGATTTTCAAGCCGAAAGAAAAGTAGTATAAAAACTTTGCCGGTCGGGCCGTGTTCAGTTCGACCGGCTTTTACCGTTTTGCGGGGCGGCTCCTCTCCCTTGACAATACCGCCGAAAATTGCTATAATCTAACTATGCTTGAAGCAAGGGAGTGAATGCTGTGAAACCGAAAGCGATAATATTTGACATGGACGGCACTTTGCTGGACAGCCTTTCCGTATGGGCGGATTCCGACCGCGAATTTCTTGCGGGGCTGGGTTTTGAGTACGACCCTAAGCATTCCCTTGCCATGAAAACCATGCACTTCGATTCCGCCTGCGAGTATCTTGTGCGGGAATTTTCCCTGCCCTTAACCGCGGAGGAAACAGGCAAAAGGATACTGAAAATCGTTGAGGAGCATTACATAAACGAAATACCCCTTAAAGAAGGTGCGGAGGAATTTCTCGCCGCCGCCAAAAACGCGGGAATAAAAATGTGTGTTGCCACGTCCAACAAAAAATCTCTTGCGGAGGCTTCTTTAAAAGCAAAAGGAATTATGGGCTGTTTGGAATTTGTCATAACCTCGGACGAGGTGGGCGGGGGAAAGGAAACTCCCGAAATTTTTCTGAAAGCCGCGGAAAGGCTTGGCGCAAAGCCGAGTGAGACCGCCGTTTTTGAGGACTCAATACACGCTGTCTTGTCGGCAAAGTCCGCGGGATTTAAAGTTATAGGCGTGTACGACCCGCTGTGTCCCGAAGAATTTGCAGAGATAGAAAAGTCAGCCGACATGACGATAAAGTCCTTTACGGAGCTTTTAAAGGAGCATACAAAATGAAAAAAATTCTTGTGGGAATGAGCGGAGGCGTTGACAGCTCCGTTGCCGCACTGCTTTTAAAGGAACAGGGTTATGACGTAAGCGGCTGTACTTTGAAGCTTTTCGACGGCAGAGACGAGTACACCGAGACCCGCACCTGCTGTTCCCTTTCCGACGTGGAGGACGCCCGCAGCGTTTGCTATAAGCTTGGTATCGAACACCACGTTTTCAATTTCAAGGACTTGTTCCGCACCGAGGTCATGGACAGATTTGCGGAGGGTTATATAGGCGGCGATACCCCAAACCCCTGCATTTTCTGCAACCGCTATATTAAATTCGACAAAATGCTTGAACGCGCGCTTGTGCTTGGCTTTGACGGAATTGCCACGGGACACTATGCCAAAACCGAAAAGGACGAAAAATCGGGACGGACGCTGCTTATACGTCCCGCCGACCGAAAAAAAGACCAGACCTATGTTCTATACAACATGACCCAGTTTCAGCTTGAACGGACGTTTTTCCCCCTTTGGGACAGTGACAAGGAGCAGAACCGAACTCTTGCGGAGCAGCACGGACTTGTCAACGCCCGCAAGCCTGACAGTCAGGACATATGCTTCGTCCCCGACGGAGACTATGCGAAATTTATTTTGGAGCATACTAAAAAGGATTTCGCCGAGGGAGATTTTATTGACACCGAGGGGAACGTTATCGGCAGACACGGCGGGATTATCCGCTACACTATCGGGCAGAGAAAGGGTCTGGGCGTGACGTTCGGGAAGCCCGTTTACGTCTGCGGCAAGGACGTGGAGAGGAACACCGTAACTCTGGGCGGCAGCGAGGATCTGCTCACATTGACGGCGGTCGCCGAGGACGTTAATCTGATATCCGTCCCCGATATTTCAGAGCCAATGCGTATCACTGCGAAAACCAGGTACAATATGACCGACGCGGCGGGAACTCTCGAACGCGTTGGGGACAGCAAAATCAAGGTGACGTTTGACGTTCCCCAAAGGGCGGTGACAAAGGGGCAGGCTCTTGTTATTTACGACGGTGACATTGTTGTGGGCGGGGGGAAAATCATATAAGCTATGCAACAAAAATATAATAATATAAAATATGAAAGGACTTGATTCTATGAAAGAAATCGCAATCGAAACCCTCAGCTTCAACCCCTGGACAAAAATCGGCAAGGATTGGTTCCTGCTTACAAGCGGGGACGAAAACGGTTACAACACAATGACCGTAGGCTGGGCAAACATGGGCATTATGTGGAACAAAAACGTTATCACAGCAATGGTTCGCCCCAACCGCTACACCTATGAATTTATGGAGAAAAACGACCTTTTCACCGTAAGCTTCTTTGACGAGCAGTACAAAAAGGCTCTCGGCTTCTGCGGCTCACATTCTGGCCGGGACTGCGACAAAGCAAAGGAAGCGGGTATCACTCCCGAATTTATCGACGGCACGACTGCTTTCAAGGAGGCAAAGCTGGTATTTGTGTGCAGAAAAATTTACGCGCAGGACTTGGACATTAATCTTGTCGCATTAGACGTTAAACCCGCAAACGGCAGCGACCCTATCCACAAGCAGTTTATGGGTGAGATAATCAAGGTTTACGAAAACTAAATGTACACAGCCTCCTTTTATAGGGGGCTGTACATATTAACGGAGGAATTTTAAATGAAAGCTATTATTGTTGACTTGGACAGGACGTTGCTGCGCACCGACAAGACGCTTTCAGAATATACGGTCGATATCTTGAAAAAATGTCACAATAAAGATTTTGCAATCATAGCTGCAACAGCAAGACCCCAAAGAAGCATATTGACGTACCATGAGCAGGTCGACTTTGACGCATTTATAACCATGAACGGAGCAAAAGTTATTTTACCCAATGAGGTAATTGATAACAGTATTCCACGTTTAAGCGGAGAACGTGTTTTATCCGAACTGATTTCAATACCCGATACGCTTATCTCTATTGAAACAGGTGACGGCGTATATTCCAACTTCGCAATTCCCGAATGGAATTCAATCTGTTATGATGATTTCCCAAATCTGCCCGCTGATGTGACTTTGTATAAGATTTTGGCAAGCAGTTCAGATAACACATTGTACGACAAAATTGACAGTTTATTAACTGATGATGTGTACTATACAGTTGCAAACAAAACGCTTTTGCAGATAATGAGTAAAAAAGCGACAAAATGGAATGGAATCAAAGCGGCGCTTGAAGTGCTGAATATTTCACAAGCCGACGCTGTATATTTTGGCGATGATAACGATGACATCGAACCGATCCAAATGTGCGGTATTGGCGTTGCGGTCTCAAACGCGATCGAAGCCGTAACTAATGCGGCTGATTATATTACCGGCAGCAATGACGAGGACGGCGTTGCACACTTTATCGAAGCAAATCTCTTATAGCTCTGCTGATCGTCATGAACGTTTTATCATTGCCGCGGGTCATTTCCCCGCCGAAGCATAATTTCATAATTTTCCGCATATACCATAAAAGGGCTTGACAAGCTTCCGGATTTATGATATAATTACGGAAATCCCATTGGGGGAGTAGTCGGCATAAAAATGCGGCATTATCGACATAATGACGGAATTATTTTCGTCCGGTAACGCCTTAATCGACGAGACTCATGGGCAGCTTTTTCGCTGCCTGTGAGTCTTTTTGTTTATCAAAATGCGAAAGGATCTGTGTAAAATGGGCTTTCTGGAGTTGTTTCTGATCGCGGTGGGACTTTCCGCCGACGCTTTTTCGGTATCTGTCTGTAAGGGGCTTAATATGCGTAAGCTGAACCTTAAGCACGCCTATATTATTGCCTTGTTTTTCGGTGTGTTTCAGGCGGTAATGCCGCTGCTGGGGTATCTTCTGGGTACGGGCTTTTCGAGCTATATCGAAAGGTTCGACCACTGGATAGCCTTTGTACTGCTTGCGTTTATCGGCGGAAAAATGGCGATTGAAGCCATACGCGAAAAAGATGAGGAAGCCGAGGAAAAAACCGATACCCTCAGCATGGGGGAGCTGACTGTTCTTGCGATCGCCACAAGCATTGACGCGCTTGCGGTGGGGATAACCTTTGCTTTTCTGAAAGTGAATATACTGCCGTCGGTCTTGCTTATCGGGGTGACCACCTTTGCGCTTTCGCTGGGCGGGGTGCTGCTGGGAAACCGTTTCGGAGCGAAGTATAAAACGAAAGCAGAGATCGCGGGCGGGGTAATTCTTATTCTTATAGGTCTGAAAATACTTTTGGAACATTTGGGGATAATTAATTTTTAATGCGTTAAATTTTGATTTAGCGCACTATCGTGCGAGTTCTTAGGCGGCAAAGCCGCCGACATCAGCTGGTCGAGCTGAGCCCAGCTCGCGAAGTCCAGAGGCGGAGCCTTTGGTCGCCGCCCGCAGGCGGCGAAATCCCCTTTCACCGTTTTGAACGATATGCGCCTGCGGGCGCGGGGAGGGGATTTCGCGCTTCTGCTCAAACTGACCTTCGATCAGCTGCGACCAAAGGGCTCCTCGCCCTTTGGAAACCTCGCCAGCTGGGCTCAGCTGGATCAGCTTTAGTCGGCGGCTTCGCCGCCTAAAGGTTTGTTGCAGAGTGCGCTAAATTTACCAAATAAGATTGCCAAAACCGCAAAAAAGATGTATAATATTTTCATAAGCAAATAAGTACAATTACTTCTGAAAGGAACGGTGCTTCTACATGAAACTCAGATTCTACAACGCTCAGATCCTCACAATGGAAAACTTCGAAATTTTCAGCGGAGAGCTCCACACCGACGGCGATACCATTACATATGTCGGCAAAGAAAAAAAGGACGGCAAATTCGACCGCGAAATAAATCTCTGCGGAAACCTTATCATGCCCTCGTTCAAAAACGCTCACACCCACTCGGCAATGACCTTCCTGCGCTCCTACGCGGACGATATGCCGCTGAACGACTGGCTTTTCAAGCAGGTTTTCCCCATGGAGGACAAGCTTACTCCCGACGACGTTTACGAGCTTACCAAGCTTGCCGCCCTTGAATATTTTTCGGGAGGAACTACCGCGGCGTTCGATATGTACTTCCATCCCGACCGTGTCATTGACGCGGCGGTAGAAACAGGCCTGCGCATGGTAATATGCGGTGCGGTATCGGGCGGAAACAACGCCGCCGACTACGATTCCGCGCTCTCCCGTCTGGAGGATTACCATAAACGCTTTAACAGCATTGACCCGCTTGTATCGTTTAAAATGGGCTTCCACGCCGAGTACACAACCGACATTTCCATACTTAAAGGCATTGCCGAGCTTGCGCGGAAGTACAAGCAGCCCCTCTACACCCACAACAGCGAGACCGCAAACGAAGTGCAGGGCTGTATCGAGCGGCACGGAAAAACTCCCACGGCTTTGTTTGAGGAGCTTGGTATGTTCGAGTACGGCGGAGGCGGCTTCCACTGCGTTCACATGACCGATGAGGATCTGGAAATTTTCAAGCGCCGCGGACTGTGGGCCGTAACAAATCCCTGCTCAAACTGCAAGCTTGCCAGCGGTATTGCCCCTCTTAACAAAATGAACGACATGGGAATAAATCTTGCCATAGGTACTGACGGCCCCGCAAGCAACAACGCGCTGGATATGTTCCGGGAAATGTACCTTGCTTCAGTCCTTCAGAAGATTCGGGAGAACAACGCCGCGGCAATGCCCGCCGAAGCCGTACTGAAAGCGGCGGTATCGGGAAGCGCGCTTGCAATGGGTCTGACGGACTGCGACGTTCTTGCCGAAGGCAAAAAGGCGGATATGATGGTGATTGATATGAACCGTCCCAATATGCAGCCTGTGAACAATATTGTGAAAAATCTTGCCTTTGCGGGAACACGGGACAACGTTAAAATGACCGTGAGCGGCGGCGTTATTGTATACGAGAACGGAGAGTTCCCAACCCTTGACGCCGAAAAAATTTACGCCGCGGCAAACAGGGTTACCGCAGAGAAAAAAGCTTAAGCCCTTCGTGCAATGTCAATACAGAAGCCTTTTTCGTCTCGAAAACAAAATTGGCAAAGGCTCAGCTCTTTGGCTGACCTTATACAACAAAAAACGGGAAAGACAAAGCTTTCCCGTTTTTTGTTCTCTCTTATTCAGCATCAAAGTCTGACTGAAATCAATTTAAAAAATAAACGTTAACGTCCTGTCTGCCCCAGCTGTAGCAGTCGCTCTCGGAATTCATGAACAGGTCAACGATAATGCTTCCCCTCATGACTGCTCCGCCTGTATCGGCCGCAATTGCGTAGCCGTACACCTTTGAACCGTCCGAGGAAGTGATATACAGCTCCGTGCCATAGGGGATAATGTCGGGGTCTACCGCAACAAGTCCGACAGCGGCAGTTCTTCCCGTAGAGGTAAGCGAACCTGCGGGAGCGGTGTAAGCGCAGGACGAACCCGTCAGCACCTTTGAATAGCTGATGGGAGTTCCGTTGGCGTCAAGAGCAACGTCCGAGGTATAAGCCGCGGCGGGAGCTTCGTAAACCGGCTCGGGCTCAGGCTCGGGCTCGGGTTCTTCTTCCTTTGTGCCAACGAGTATGATCTCGTCAACAGGCTCGGTAATATCCTCGTCTATAACGGCCGTGGAGACAAGCTCGCCGTCCACGTAAATAAGGCGCTTGGTAGTTTCGATCTCGCCCTCCTCACCGTCAACAACGGTTTCGGTGTAGCCTATAAGATAAGAGTCGTCCTCACGGTATCTTGTGGCATACTCTATGGTCTTTACCTCAACATTTTCGATAATGTCAACGCGGTTGACAACGATATTTGTTCTGTCGTTAAGGGGTTCTGCGAGACCGATATTTATAAGGTCGTCGTCATAGACTGTAACGCCTGCCGCAGAAAGCGCATCGGATACTGTTCCGGAGCATTTCACGCCCAGATTTTTTCCGTCAACGCTGATCTGAACGTCGTACTCCTTGGGGGGCATAACGGTCACAACGGCGGCAGCGGAAGCGGGGATCTCGGGAACTGCGGAAAGAGCAGTCTCATTTGAATTCAAAGCGACCGCGGATATAACAGCCGCGGCAGAAACCGCCAGTGCGACTGAGGAAACAGCGGCAGCTCTTATTTTTAACATCTTTGATTTTTTCAAGTTCTTTAAGATTTTTTTACAATTTGCAGCAGCGGAGAAATATCCGCAGCGGTTCTTTGCGTTATTACTCATAAAGACTCCTTTCAAAATCGGTTACAAAATAATTACAGAACGAAATCTAATGTAACCGTTCAGCAACTTTATCAATTATAATCGACAAACCGCTGTTTGTCAAGGAATTTTTGAGGGGCATTTTTGTGCATTTTTTACAAATCAATTGGAAAATATTTGTCGCCTAAAGGAATTATATTCCATTTTATCTGCTGACAAGCCAAATTCTGCCTTAATATTTTGTGCAGCTTAACTAAATCGACTTTTGGGTCAAGCGGCAAAAAAGTCAAAAAAAGTCATTTATGGTATTTACAGGAATATGAATTGACAATTTTCAAGGGTAAATTAATATTTTTGACGATATACACTGACAATATGCACTGCTTTGTACAAAAATCGACTTTGTTTTTTGTGCAGTATTTTCAAATGCCCAATGCAAAGACCGGGATAAAAAACGCCGGATGTTTTAAAAACCACAGGCGGATATACTATATATAATGTATGTGCGCAGAAAAGGCCGCTGTGCAAATCGGCGTTTCGCACACAGTCTCAGACAGCGAAGCCGCCTTGTTTTATTATTTTAATAGTATATTGTGAAAAATACCAACATCAGGCATTTTTCGCGGAAATAAATATACTATATTACATAGATAAATTTTCAAAACATGAAAAATTAACGTTATTCTGTTGACATCAGTGAAAAAAAGGTGTATTATAATAGGGTATAGGTATTTCTTAATGTCGCTTCCGCTGCATAACCCCGCCGCAGAGGGGGAAGCGAATCCGATTTTCTGCGGAGATGGGCAGGAGCATATGTATTTCGGCAGCGTTAAATTTTTTAAACACCTTATTTATACCGTGTTTTTTACATGGATCGCCGCGGCTACATTCCTTGCGGTGTTCTTCGGGTTTAAATATTTCTCCGAAAAGAAAAACGCCGAAGCCGTAGCTGCAAGCAGCTTCCCCGGTCAGATCGTTATCCCCGACGGAGCAAGCGTTGAACAGATATTTCTGGTCATGGCGACAAAAAGATATTCCTCGGAGGATATGCTGGACGTTATCAAAAGCGGCGATGAAGAGATCTTTGCCGAATACGTCAAGGACTATATCGCCGAAAATCCCGATATTTTCGCAGACGGTGAAAACGCTTTAAGCGGTTCGGGCACTCCCTTCGCTTCTTCGGACGAGCCGTACATGGAGCTCTATCCCGAGCTTTACGCCGATAACCCTCCGACAGCTTTCAAGGAGGACAGCGGCACGATTTACCTGACCTTTGACGACGGCCCCTCGGACAGAACCTCCGATATTTTGGAAATACTTGACAGATACGACATAAAAGCAACGTTCTTCGTCTGCGGAGGAAACGATGAAAAGGAACAGGAGCTTATGCGCCAGATCGCCGAGGCGGGACATACTATAGGAATACATTCGATCTCCCACGACTACGAAAAGATCTACGCAAGCGTGGAAAGCTATCTGGACGATTTCTATGAGACATATATGTCGGTCTATAACGCCACGGGCATCAGACCTCAGATATTCAGATTTCCCGGCGGGTCGATAAATAATTACAACCGCTTCACCTATATGCAGATAATCGCCGAAATGACAAGGCGCGGCTTCGTTTACTACGACTGGAACGTAAGCGGAGAGGACGCGGTAAAGGGCGCGAACTGGACGAGCATTTACAATAATATAATGTCAGGAATACAGCGCAATACCGCGGACAGATCAATAGTCCTGCTGCACGACAGCCAGAGCAAGGAGAATACCGTCTACGTTCTGGAGGACGTTATAGACGAGCTGCTTGCGGACGGCTACAAATTCGACAAGCTGGACAACACCGTAAACCCCGCAACGTTTACATACAGAGACTGACCCCCGGCGCTTTTGCGCGGAAACCGTAAAAATTTCCCCGGAGCGGGAATTAAAAATATAAACAATGTGTACGAAACTACGGATAAGGAGTATTAAAAATGAGCCTTAAGGACAATTTTAACCAGGCGGTAAAGGAGATCCTCAAAAAAGACGGTCTTGTGGGAGACGACCTGTCAAAGGAATCAAAAAAGAAGTCCGAGCTGGACAGATACATCGACCCTCCCAGAAAGGCGGAGCAGCCCTATTCTGCGGATCAGTCCTACGGCGATTCGCCGGATATTATGGCTGACGCGTCGGTCTCTGCGGCGGACAGCTACGCGGAGCAGGACTATGAGCCCATACAGCAGGAGCCCATACGCGAACCCGAACCCGCTCCCGAGCCAAGCTACAGCGATAACCCGTATCTGAAAAACGCTCAGTCGGCAGCGGATTTCGGAGCAAGGCCCTCCCAGCCTTTCGCTCCCGACCCGTTCGGAATGGGCACGCAGTCCCAAAGCCCCCGCAACTTTACGGAACCGCAGGGCCTTTACGGAAGCGGTACGCAGAACTACGGCGGAGGTCTGCCTCCCACGCCTCCGAGAGTACCCAATAATCCTCCCCCAAGATTCGGCGGCGGAAACGACACGCCTTACTATGAGACCGAGGAGACCACTATCATTTCCAGAAATACCATAATCGACGGAAATATCCGCTCCTTTGCAAATATCAATATCGACGGAAGCGTAAAGGGCGACGTACGTATCACCAAGAATATAAACGTTACGGGCAAGGTTGTAGGCGATATAGAGTGCAACAACTCCGTGATGTCAGGCGCGTCTATGCAGGGAAATATCTCTTCAAAGGGTCAAGTGCAGCTTGACCGCGACAGCATTCTGCTGGGCGATATTGCAGCGCAGTACCTTGACATGAACGGCAAGATAAAGGGAAATGTTGACATCGGCGGCAAGGCTGAGTTCAAGACCGACGCGGTGGTGCTGGGAAATATAACGGCGTCCACCATCACGGTTCTGGACGGCGCTACCATTCAGGGTTACGTAAACACCACTTTCCTCCAGGAAAGCACGGCGAATATATTCCCCGAAACAATTGCGGTAACAGAATAAATCCTGTTTCACTCCCACATATGTTTGCCCGATGGGCTGACAAAAAATTCTGCACAAAAACCACACAAAAAAGTTAAAACTTTTCAAGTTTTGGTTTGAGTTTTTTGCGCATATTTAGGTTGTGAAACAGTATAATCCGAAATTCCGAGGCAAGGGGACACTTGCGCGGAGGGACACGCTCCCTTATCGAACACCCCCTTGCCTTTGATATTCCGACCGATAATGGGAAAGGACTGAGCGTATGTCTCCGAATGAGAACGATTTTTTGAACGGCGGTATGCTTGACGGCGGCGAGGACGGATACGTCCCCAGATTTGAAAGGGAACTGCAAAACGCGGGCGGAAATGTTTCCGCTCTTGCAAAGGAAAAAGCTGCCGAAAGCGCGGACAGCATTGATATGGAGATCGACGTAAGCTCTCTCAGGTCAAGCTTTGAGGAAGAAGCCGAGACGGCGGACGATGCCTCCGGAATCGAGATAGAGGTCGCAGACGATTACGACGGAAGCGAAGCTGCCGAAGCTAAAACCTTAGCCGACGAAGCGGATATCGACTTTGTCTACGACGAGGACTACCAATACACGGGACGCCTTGAGGATATCTCCGTGGAAAGCATTGCGATAGACAGCATTGACGTAAAGCTTGAGGAAATGCGTACCGACAAAAGCTCCATGATAAGCTCGCTGAAAAACCAGATGCAGGCGGACGACCTTGCTATGTCGGTGGCGAACCGTCCGAAGATTGACGAGATGTCGGATGAGTATTTCCCGTCCCAAAGAAAAAACGAAGACATAATGTCAAAGGAACATCTTGACAAGGACGAAAAGGAGCTTATCAAGAACCGTCTGAAAACCGAAATGGAGAAAAAGCCCGAGAACTTCGACAAGAAAAAAAGCCTTGCGATGTACAAAAAGCTCATGGACGAGCAGAAGGCCAAAGCTGCAAAGCGTGGCTTTATAATGCTGCTTATCACGGCGGCAATGGGATTTGCTTCGGCGGTGCTGATATATTTCGCAAAGCCCAACGCGGGCGGAGATCAGCCTCTGCTGGACTACCTGCCTGTGGGCGCGATAGTTTTCTCGCTGTTTATGCTGGTAAAGTCAAAATTTTCGAAGATAATGTCCACACTGTTTTTTACCGCGTGTACGGTACTGCTGATCTATCCCGGACTGTTTAGTTACGCGTTCAAGACGGAAAATCAGCTTGCAAAGAACTACGTTGTACAGCTTATTATTTACGTTGCAGCAATTGCAATGTGCGCGTTCACGTTCATAAGACTTTTCACCAACAAGGATATCGAGGAGTACTACTCCTACAAGCCGAGCAGCGGAAATCGCCGCGGAAGATGACCGAGCAAAGAATACCAAAGGGGAGACGGTTAGTTCGTCTCCCCTTTTTGATTTCAGATTTCAGCCTGAGATACGGTCAGAAGATGCGTTAAGCATTTTCTCGGCGTTCTCCCAGTTTATGATGTTCTGCACTGCTGTAAGATAGTCCCTGCGGAGGTTCTGACGGTCAAGGTAGTAGGCGTGCTCCCAGACGTCGATATTCAGCAGGGGTGAAAATTTGTCGAGATCGGGGGTGTCCTGATTTTCGGTAACGACCACCTCCAGCTCTCCGTTGGGATTTGCCCCAAGCCACACAAAGCCCGAGCCTGTAAGATCCATACCCGCGCTGACAAGCTCGTTCCACATTTCCTTTTCCGAGCCGAAGCTGTTTTGGATAAGCCCGCTCATTTTCTCCGAGGGTGCTTTGTAGTCGGGAGTCAGGGAGGAAAAGTACAGCTCGTGGTTATAGACGCCGCCCGCGTTTGTGCTGACGTCCTTGTCGGACATCTTCGTCAGCGCTTCAAGGGGGACGTTCTGCATTGTGGGACTTTTTTTGAGCAGGGCGTTAAGCTTATCCACATAGCCCTTGTAGTGCTTGTCGTGGTGGAAATAAAGGGTGTACTCGCTTATGTAGGGGTTGAGCACGTCGATGGAGTAGGGCAGGGGCGTGGTTTCAAAGGGATAGTAATTATCGTTATTCATTTTCAGCCGACCTTTCAGGAAAAAGTTATCGGTTAATTATATTCTTGTTTTTGCGAAGATATGCGGGTAGGCGATAAATCAAACGGGATACTTGTTTTGCTTTTTTAAAGCACAAACGGCGAAAAGTATAAATTTTGATTTAGCGCACCACGCACTATGTAACAAACCTTTAGGCGGCGAAGCCGCCGACATCAGCTGGTCGAGCTGAGCCCAGCTCGCAGAAGTCCAGAGGGCGGAGCCCTTTGGTC
>JAAVHL010000058.1 GCA_014799735.1 Ruminococcus sp. | reverse complement strand
GTATTGTTAAAATTTTCTATCTTCTTGTCAAAGGAGCTTTGCAGAGAACCGTTGTAGTAGTGCCATATCTCGATAGACACAGGCTCGCCGTCCGAAGCATTCCCGCCGCAGCCCGAAAGCATTCCCGCGGCCGCGGCAGCAGCGGTCAGAAAAGCAATATGCCGCAAAAATTTGCGGCTTGAAAAAAAGGAAAACATATAAATTTTACCACCTTGTTCAGTATATGACCGACCCGCTTTAAACAGCCCGTCATTCGTCCGACTTGTCCGAAAAGAACATTTTTACCGTCATAACAACGCCGAGAACCGAGTTGATAAGCGCGATCGACAGCGCAACGATGCTGATGGAAATTCCCGCCGAGGAGCTGTAGTTTTTCCTGCGTTTTTTAATGCCGATAATAAGTCCCGGAATAGCGCAGGCATAGGAAACAACAGGAAGAAAGAACGAAAAAACCAGTCCTACAATACTAAGGACAAGACTTGAAACACAAAGCTTTTTTCCAGACATATTAATGCCCTCCATAAAAAAATATATATAATTTTACCACATTGATATTATTTTGTCAATACAGCCGCGGATTAGTCATCAAAGTCTCCGCTTTCCCTTTTGGGAAACCTTTTTCATCTTCATTCTGCGCTTTTTCGTCGCCAGAATGTACACCGCAATATAAGCCGCCGTAAGGAAAACCGCCGCCGCCACAGCCATTTTGAACCAGAACGACCCCACGAACGCCTTTACCTTCATAATGTTGTATTCAAGCTGGGACAGCGCAACGCTGTTCATTGCCACCAGATCGACAGTACACAGGGTCTCTCCCGACAGGGACAGCGTGTATTTTCCCAGAACTTGTCCCTTTTCCACGGGAGCTGTGACCGCCCCGTCTGCATCAAGGAAGCTTTTGGTAGCGATATCCCTTTTCAGACTTGACACGTCCAGCGTGTTGGGCCAAAGCGTGTAAAAATCCTCTGACGGCGCCAGCAGAACGTGATCCTCTCCGTCGCCGAGCTTCACGGGTATCTCGGTGATCTCGTCGGTGGTGCTGAGTATCTTCTCGTATGAAAACGTGTTAAACGCCCATTCGTATATCTTTTCGTGGTCGGAATAGTGCCCGTATGAGCGGTTTCCGTCCGCGTCATACATAGCCGCGCCCAGCGTTACGAGCAGATAGTTGTTTCCGTCGCGGGTAGCCATTGAAGCAAGGCAGCGTCCCGATTCGTCCAGCGTACCTGTTTTCAGTCCGCGGACGGGTTCGTAGTAATACTCGCCCTTGAGTGTCATGGCGTTGGTATGGTGAATAGTCGTCCAGTTGTCCTGATGGTAATTTGTACCGTGCAGGGTGTACTCTGTAGTGGTAGCGATCTCCACAAATTTGGGGTAATTGTCAACCGCATACTTTGCAATAAGGGCAATGTCATGGGCGTTTGTGTACTGTTCGTCGTCGTACAGACCGTGAGGATTAACGAAATGAGTTCCCGTGCAGCCGATCTCCGCCGCCTTTTGGTTCATCATGTCAACAAAGTTGGGCATACTTCCGCCGCCCACATTATACGCTAAAATGCCCGCGGATTCGCACGCCGAAGCCATAAGCATGGAGTACATAAGGTCTGTGGCGGTAATGATCTCTCCCTTGGAGTAGCCCACGGAGGAGGGATTTTTTCCGTAAAGATCGTCAAAGACCGCAAGAGGAGCCTCGTACTCGGTGTTGTCCAGATCGGAAACGTTGTCCAGTACAACGATAGCGGTCATTATTTTGGTCAGCGAGGCGGGGTACATTTTTTTCGTAGGATTTTTTTCGTACACCACAATGTCCTTGTCAAGATTGATAAGGACGGCGGCCTCGCTCTCCACGGTAAAGTTCGGCGTGAATGTCACCGCCGAAGCGCGTATCTGCGAGGTTATGCCGAAGATCATAAGGGCGGCAAGAAGTACCGCAGTTTTTTTCAGAATGTTCATATATGGTATCCCGCAAAGCCTGTCTGCGGGAATGCTCCTTTCCCGAAATATGGAAAATATCTGTCGTGCAGATCGTTTTTACACAACTATACTTTATTATAACAGATTTTTCTGTAAAATGGAAGTGTTTTTAAAAATAAAATTTTCTCTTTACCTTTTGGAAAATTTGTGCTATACTTATAATGCTAATCTATAATCAAAGATTTTGACGAGATTAGCATTGAGCGGCTTTCTCGGAGGCTTCACCGCCGCCGCCGTGCACAGCGCGGCGAAATCAAACTGTAAACAAAATCTGCAGTTTGACAGAGAGATAGTATAAAGAATGCATATTTTATTCGGAGGTTAGGGTTTTGATTTGTATAACAGGAGATATGCACGGCGATTACAGCCGTTTCGGAGACAGCAGGATAGCAAGGCTTAAAAAGGGCGATTTTCTTATAGTCTGCGGGGATTTCGGCTTTGTGTGGGACGGCTCAGCAAGAGAAAAGCAGATACTTAAAAGAATCGGCAAAAAGCGCTTCTACACCCTGTTTGTGGAGGGCTGCCACGAGAATTACGATCTGCTGGAACAATATCCCGAAGAGGATTTCTGCGGCGGCAGGGTAAGAGTTATTTCGGAAAGACTGATGTGCATGAAGCGGGGAAGCGTGTTTAACTTTCAGGGAAAGACCTTTTTCACTTTCGGCGGCGGACATACAAAGGAAATAGAGATACGCCGGGAGTCGAAAACATGGTGGGAACGTGAGCTTGCCACTCCCGACGAAGTGAAGTTCGGCAAGCAAAATCTGGAAAAGTACGGAAACAAGGTTGACTATATCGTCACCCACGAGCCTCCCGCAAGCGTAAAGGAGTTCCTGAACTTTGAGGTGCGGCAGATAAGCTATATGCACACGTTTTTCGACGCTGTCAAGGACGAGTGCGAGTTTAAGAAGTGGTTTTTCGGCAAGGTACATAAAAACAAGCTTATCCCGCCAAAATATCAGTGTCTTTTCGAGGATGTGGAGGTCATAAAAACCGAGGGGAAAAAGGGGTAGACTGCTTGTAAGCGGTCGTTAAAATCCGTATTATTATTGACAGCTTGTATATAATAATGATATAATATGAATAGAATAAATTCAATAGGAGCTGTTTGTTATGATGATAAAACCGTCTACTTGCTTGAGAAATGAGTATAATGACATTGCCGAATTCTGCAAAACGGAAAATCAGCCTGTTTTTCTCACAAAAAACGGCGAGGGCGATCTTGTTGTCATGAGTATCGAAGCTTACTCTTACCGTGAGGAAATGCTTGATCTTCGGGAAAAGCTTCTCGACGCAGAAGCACGGCGGCTTAACGGCGCAAAAACATATTCTCTTGATGAGGTAAACAGCCGTCTGGAGGAAATTATAAATGGCGGAGAATGAACTGTATACCGCCGAATTTCTTTCCGATGCGCTGAACGACATGACAGAGATAATTTCGGCGTTCGTTATGTTAGGCAGCAAACAGGGCGCAAGGCGGATACAGAAAAAGTTTACTAAAGCTGCCGAACAGATACGGATTTTTCCGTATTCGGGAGTAGCTGTTCCAGACAAAAAGCTTGCCGAAGCAGGATTCAGAATGATAATCGCAGAGGATTACCTGATGTTTTACAAGGTTTTTGAGGACGAAAAGAAAGTCACGTTCTATCGTGTTCTGAACGGGAAAAGGAATTACCCCGCGCTGATGAACGGTTTGCATAATGAAATAAAATAGAGTATACTGATAACATCTAAAAGGAGTGTTTTTTATGCCGCATATTTCGTTAAAAATGTTAAAGGGACGCACTGAGGAACAGAAAAAAGCCGCCGCGGACAAGCTTACAGCCGCACTTTGCGAGGCTCTCAGCTGCGGGGACGGTCACGTTACCGTGGGTATCGAGGACTACACCGCCGAAGAATGGCAAAAGGTTTTTGCGGAGGATATCGAGGGCAAAGCCGATACCCTTTACAGAAAGCCAAACTACGACCCCAAGAGCCTGCTGTAATTTGCAGGGACGGGAAACCCGTCCCCTACCAAGGAGAATTATTATGGAATACATGAAAAAAGGCGGGGATATCCTGCTGAAAACCCCCGACCTTGACTTGGACGAAACTCTGGACTGCGGTCAGGCGTTCCGCTGGGAGCGTCTCGGCAGCGGTTCGGACTGTACATATCACGGCTTTATGCTGAACACACCGCTGACGGTCTCCGCGGAAAAGGATTTTTTCATTTTTCACGATACGGACGAGGACACCTTTGTAAATATATGGATACCCTATTTTGACCTTGAAACTGACTATACGGAAATAAAAGAAATACTGTCCTGCGACGTTACTCTTGAAAAAGCCTGCGCCTATGCGGGAGGAATACGGCTTCTCCGTCAGGACAGCTGGGAATCCCTTTGCTCCTTTATTATTTCGCAGAACAACAATATCCCACGAATAAAGGGCATAATCGGACGGCTTTGCGAGATGTACGGCGGCTTTCCCGACTATACGCAGATGAAAGGTATTGTCCCCGACGACCTTGCACCATTACGTGCGGGATTTAGAGCAAAATATATTACAGATTGTATAGAAAAACTCAACAACGGGGAGATAGTTATTGACAAGCTAAAAAAGCTTCCCGTGGACGAGGCGAGAAAGGTTCTTATGACAATAAAGGGCGTAGGTCCAAAGGTTGCGGACTGCGCGCTTCTGTACGGTATGCACAGGATAGAGTGCGTTCCCATGGACGTGTGGATGAAGCGCGTTATGGAGCAGTTCTATCCCGACGGTTTCCCCGAATTTGTGCTTCCCTATGCGGGTATTGCACAGCAGTATCTTTTCCACTATATGCGGACGGGAATAAGTGAATGAAAGGTTTTACATATGAATTATTCCGATAAAATTGCAGCATATAACAAGCTTGTCCTTGATGTGAAAAATTGTCCTATGCTATCCGATTGCAACAAATTTGGGAAAGTCAAACTGACAAAATGTGATGTATGCAATGAAATAAATCTTTGGACATACTGGCATGGCGGTGTTGATAATCTTAATGCAAAAATCTTGCTTGTAGGTCAGGATTGGGGCTGTGTCAGCGAACACATAATCAATTACATAAATAACAGAGAAAATTCTCCAAACAAAAATTATATGGATAATAACACCAGCGAAACAGACAAGAACCTTTGTGATTTGTTTGAATGTATTGACTATAAGGATGTCCGCAATTATAATACGCAGGATTTGTTTTTCACAAACTTTGTGCTTTGCTATCGTAAGAAAGGCTTTTCGGGCGGTTTCAAGCAAAGGTGGGCTAATAACTGTTCCGTATATTTTATGCGTCTTGTAAAAATAATACAGCCGAAAATTATAATATGCCTTGGACGAAGCGTTTATTACAGCGTTATGCGAGCATTTGGACAAAAGATTTCTTCCGGCAAATATAACAACATTATTGAAAAAGGCGAACAGACTGTTTGTGTTGACGATTTCAGCGTTCACATTTTTCCAATGGCACATTGCGGCGTTATGGGAACAAATAACAGAAACAAGGGTACGGACTGCAAGAAGCTTTATTT
>JAAVHL010000057.1 GCA_014799735.1 Ruminococcus sp. | reverse complement strand
AGAGCGGAGTTCATGGATTTTGCCGTGACCGAGCCTGCGGATTTTGCCGCACTGCGGGACAGTCTCAACGGGGAAATGCCCGAGGGACTGCGGATACTGGAGATTTTTGAGCCTAAGTATGAGAACAAGGACGTGGGCTTCGCGGACTACAGGATAGATTTCCACAGCGAGGCGAAACCGCGTGAAACGCTGTCCATGCTTGAAAAAATGCTTTCGGAGGAAAAGATAGAGGTGGACAAGCGTTCCAAAAGCAAGGGCATGGTCAAGACCGACATAAAGCCGCACATCAGCGTTACGGAAACAGAGCTGTGCGACGGTTTCCTGCGGGTGTTTGTAAGGCTTCCTGCGGGGCTGAAAATGAATATCAACGCAGGCGTTTTCACTGACGCTTTTGCGGACTACAGCAAAATTGAGTTTTCTAAAATTTGTGCAGAACGCACAAAAATTTTGTGTCTGAATGGTCAAGATTTTATTTAAGTGACATTTTAACTTTTTTTGTAAAAAAATGCTTGCAATTCGGGAAAAAATATGATAATATTATATAGCATTTAAAAATCCGCCCGAATTATGTTCGGACGAGATTAATGCCCTGTCAGGCGGCTTTGGTCGCAGACAGACATTAAAAGGACAGTCCGCTGCCTTATGCCGCCACAGAGAGCGGCTGCTTGCGAAAGGTAAGAATGTCTTGAAATTTAGGAGGAAATATCATGGACGCACTGAAGCTTATCAGCAACAGCAGCCTTAAAGAGAACGCTCCCGTTGTAAACGTGGGCGACACCGTTAAGGTTCACGTAAAGATCAAGGAAGGCGAAAAGTACAGAATTCAGGTTTTTGAGGGTACTGTTATCGCCAAGAAGCACGGCGGAATCAACGAGACATTTACCGTAAGACGTGTTGCACACGGCTGCGGTATTGAAAGAGTATTCCCCGTTCATTCGCCGGTTGTTGACAAGGTTGAGCTTGTAAGAAGCGGTAAGGTTCGCCGCAGCAAGCTTTATTATCTGCGTGACAGAGTCGGCAAGGCTGCAAAGGTTAAGGAACAGATTCGCTGATGCGGCTGTGAAAAGGGACTGTGCGTCCCTTTTTTGCTATAAACACAACTAATGCGATTAGCAACGGCAGCCGTTTGAGAAACGGACAAAGCATACGATCGAATGATACGGGAAGTTTAATATGTCGGGCTATGGGTAATGCTCGACGTTGGGGAGGGATATTATGGATATAGGTTTTAAGAGTACGGGAATGGCTGTCAGTGCATATTCCGCAGCTGCGGCGCACACAAGGGAGCAGCCTGCACCAAAGCCTGCAAAGACGGACACTTATGTCAAGACGCGCGATACTGCGGAGATTTCCAAAAGAAGTCTGAAAGTGGCGTCTGAGTCATCTTCGGACATAGCGCTGGAGATGGAGGCTGTTGCGGCAGGCAAGGATTTTTCCGATGCTGTTTCAAGATATATGGAGGAAAACCACCAGGAGCTTGATGTAAACCTGCGCGCTTCCGTCGATCCGGGCGGAAGAATTTATGCGGAGACCTATATCCGTTCGCTTGCCAAACAGTATCGGGACGCTGAAAACGCTGTTCGTGAATACTACAGCAAGGCGCACCGCGAAAACCTCGCGTTTGAAAATCCAAATAACCACATTTCGGAAAAATATCTGTGGCCGGATTCGACGAATTTCAAGTCGGATATGTCCGCCGCCGAAAGACAAATGGCGGCAAGACAGGAACGCGCGATGCTTTGGGGCGGAAGCATTACTTTAGGAGACCCCTACGCGCTTGCTTCAAAAGGCGGAGTACTCAGTATAAGCAGCATGGACAGAATTGCGCGTGAGGCCGCCGAAAGTAAGATAGAAGAGCTTATCAGGATCAAAAAGAAAAAGCTTAAATCAGCGGTCTGATATATAACACAAAAATTGCGGGAGGGCATTTGTTATGGCAGGATATGAGCTTAATTATGAGGCGCTTGATGACGCTGACAAGAAAAAGGAAGTCACCGCGGCCGAGGAATTTATCGACTGGGTGGAGACTATCATAGGCGCATTTTTTGTTGTAATACTTATATTTACGTTTCTTCTTCGCGTTGCTAATGTGGACGGCGCGTCAATGCAGCCTACCCTTACCGAGGGCGACAGGCTGATCGTTTCGCATCTGCTCTACGAACCTGCGGCAGGGGACATTGTTATCGTAAACAGCGAAAAGCTGGGCAAGGCTATTGTGAAGCGTGTAATTGCTGTTGAGAACCAGACTGTGGAGGTTGACGCCGCGGCAGGAGTGGTAAAGGTTGACGGCGTTGCTCTTGATGAACCTTACATTCTTGAGCTTACCAAGGAGGACGAGGGTTATCACGATTATCCCGTTACCGTTCCCGAGGACTGCGTTTTCGTTATGGGCGACAACAGAATGAATTCAACCGACAGCAGAAGCGAGTGGGTCGGATTTGTTAATGAGGAGGACATTCTCGGAAAAGTTGTTTTCAGAATTTTCCCCTTTAATTCTATCGGCGCTCCCGCTTAATCGGAGGATAAAATGACTGAAATACCGTCTATACAATGGTTTCCCGGTCACATGACCAAAACCAAGCGCATGATCAAGGCTTCGCTGCCTTTGGTTGACGCAGTGGTTGAGATACTTGACGCACGTATACCCGAATCCAGCAGAAATCCTGATTTGCAGTCTCTTATTGAGGGCAAGCCAAGAATTGTTGTGCTGAATAAATGCGATACCGCCGACGAGAACGCTACTCAGAAATGGGCGGAGCATTACCGTTCGCAGGGTTTGACAGTTATTGCCGCGGACTGCCGAAGCGGTAAGGGGCTTAATAAATTTGCTCCTGCGGTAAAGTCTGCACTTGCGCCGCTTATTGAAAAATACAAGGCAAAGGGCATGGAGGGGCGCGTTCTGCACCTGATGGTTGTTGGTATACCCAACGTGGGAAAATCTTCCTTTATAAACCGTCTTGCTGGACAGAAAAAGGCTAAGGTCGAGGATCGTCCCGGCGTTACAAGGACTAAGCAGTGGGTGAAGCTTTCCGACGATATGGAGCTTCTGGATATGCCGGGAGTTCTGTGGCCAAAGTTTGAGGATATGTCCGTGGGTGAAAAGCTTGCTTTTACAGGCGCGGTCAAGGACGACGTTGTGGACGTGGAAACTCTTGCCTGCCGTTTGCTGTACGTGCTTAACGATCTGTACAGAGACGAGCTTACCGCAAGATACAAGATACGGACCGAGGAAAACGAGGACGGCTACGAGCTGCTCCAAAAGGTGGGAAAAGCCCGCGGAATGCTTATTTCGGGCGGAGAGATCAACACCGAGCGGGCGGCGATAACAGTCCTTGATGAATTTCGTGGAGGAAAGCTGGGGAGGATAACTCTGGAGCTTCCTTGACAAGGTTGTGAAAATATGACTCTTTTTGAATATGACAGCGCTGTAAGAAATGACGCTCCCGTACTCTGCGGAGTGGACGAGGCGGGGCGTGGTCCTCTTGCGGGGGACGTTTACGCTGCCGCCGTTGTTTTTGACGAGGGTGTTTTTATTGACGGTCTTAACGACAGCAAGAAGCTTTCCGAGAAAAAGCGGGAGGCTTTGTTTGACGAAATAATCGAAAAGGCAAGGGCTTACTGTGTTGCGACGGCAACTATTGAGGAGATCGAGCGGCTCAACATTTTGCAGGCGACCATGCTTGCTATGAGGAGAGCAGTAGAGGGGCTTGGGCTAACTCCCGATATGGCAATCATTGACGGAAATCATTTGCCTGAACTAAAGTGTCCCGCTCAAACGGTTGTAAAGGGCGATGGCTTGTCAGCAAGCATTGCCGCGGCTTCGGTACTGGCAAAGGTCAGCCGTGACAGATACATGAAAAAGCTTGCGGAGGAGTATCCGCAGTATCTCTTTGAAAAGCACAAGGGCTACGGCACTAAGCTGCACAACGAGATGATACTGAGGTACGGGCCGTCGCCTGTGCACAGAATGTCTTTCTTAAAGAAGCTGCTGAAAAATGGATAGACAGGAACTGGGGCAGTTCGGCGAAAAAGCCGTTGCATATTACCTTGAAAAAAAGGGTTACAGAATCGTCAGTCGGAATTACCGCATAAAGGGCGGGGAGCTTGACATTATTGCCGAAAAGGACGGCGTTATTGCTTTCGTTGAGGTAAAGACACGTACTCCCGAGCCGCTTGTGAACGGTCTTGAAGCCGTTACGGCGGCTAAGAAAAAAATGATGATCAGAACCTCCGAGGAGTATTCCTACCGTTTTCCCCACGATTTGCAGCCGCGGTTCGACGTTGCATGGGTAACGGTCGCGGACAGAAAGGTCGTCGGATTTCAATATGTTGAAAACGCTTTCGATGCGAGCAGATAAATGTAAATTTTTGTAAAGGAATGTTGGCTATGTACTACAAAAGCACAAGAGACAGCGGCGTGAAGAAAAGCTCCGCCGAGGCTATCGTGCAGGGAATTTCCGCTGACGGAGGACTTTTTGTTCCGTCCGAAATACCCGCAATTTCTATGGACGAGATCGTTAAGCTGGGGGATATGAGCTATTCCGACAGGGCGGCTTATATTTTCGCAAAGTATCTTACGGACTTCACTGACGCAGAAATAAGATACTGTACCGATAACGCCTATAACGACAAAAAATTTGCCACGGAAAATATTTCCGAGATATCCCATCTTTTTGACGGAACCTATATTCTCGAGCTCTGGCACGGTCCTACCTGCGCTTTCAAGGATATGGCTTTGCAGATCCTTCCGTACCTGCTTACGACCTCCGCCAAAAAGATCAATATTGACAAGAAGATCATAATTTTGGTAGCGACTTCGGGCGATACGGGAAAAGCCGCTCTCGAGGGCTTTGCGGACGTTCCCGACACACAGATCATGGTGTTCTATCCTGAGGACGGCGTAAGTCCCATGCAGAAGCGTCAGATGACCACACAGGACGGCGGAAACGTTGCGGTATGCGGTATCAAGGGCAACTTTGACGACTGCCAGAACGGTGTTAAGGCTATCTTTACCGATGAAAATGTCAAGGCGAAGCTTGAAACCAACAAGATGATGTTCTCCAGCGCAAACTCCATTAACTGGGGACGTCTCGCTCCGCAGATCATTTACTACATTTCCGCTTATGCTACACTTGTCAAGGACGAGGAAATCTCCGCGGGCGACAAGATCAATATTGTTGTTCCCACGGGAAACTTCGGAAACATTCTTGCGGCTTACTACGCGAAGCATATGGGTCTGCCCGTGAACAAGCTGATATGCGCTTCAAACTCCAACAAAGTGCTTACCGATTTTATTACCACGGGTGTGTACGACAGAAACCGTGAATTTATCACGACTATTTCACCCTCTATGGACATTCTTATTTCCAGCAATCTGGAAAGACTTCTCTACCTCATGTGCGGCGAGAATGACGCGCTGATACGCGAGTGGTTTGGCTCTCTTGCCAAGGAGGGAAGATACGAGGTCACAGACGAGATCAAGGCTAAGCTTGCGGACGAGTTCGCGGCGGGCTTCTGTGATGACAAGGCTACCAAGGACACTATCAAGAAAATATTCGATAAGTATTCCTACACTCTCGATACCCACACTGCAGTGGCGGTAAAGGTTTACGAGGATTACCGTGCGGAGACCGGTGATACTACAAAGACTGTTATCGCTTCAACGGCAAGTCCCTACAAGTTCAGCGCAAGCGTGCTTGAAGCTATTGACGGCAAGACTTCCGAGATCGGCGAGTTTGAGATGATAGACCGTCTTGCGGAGCTTTCGGGATATGAGATACCCAAGTCTCTTGCGGCTCTGAAAACCAAGGAGCGCCGCTTTAAGGACGTTATTGCAAGGGAAGAGCAGCAGGATTATGTCCTGAAGCAGCTTTCCGTCTAAGGGTGGCTAAATGTCTTTGTTTGCAATAGCCGATCTGCATTTGTCGCTTTCGGTTGATAAGCCTATGGATATTTTCGGCGGCTGGGACAATCATATGGAAAAGCTTACCGAAAACTGGAACAAAACCGTTTCGGAGGAAGATACAGTTGTTATTCCGGGGGATATTTCCTGGGGTATGAATCTTGACGAGGCAAAGGCTGATTTCGAGTATATCAACGGTCTCAGCGGCAGGAAGATCATATCAAAGGGCAACCATGATTACTGGTGGTCTACGGTGTCGAAGCTTAACAAGTTTATTGAAGAAAATGGTTTTGGGACGATACAGTTCCTGCATAACAACCATTATTCCTACGGAAAGTACGGCATTTGCGGCACCCGCGGCTGGATAAACGAAACGGAAGTCCCCGCCGACGCAAAGGTGCTGGCGCGGGAGGCTCAGCGATTGGAGGTGTCCATTCAATCGGCACTGAAAGAGAAGCTTGAACCGATCGTGTTTCTGCATTACCCGCCGGTTTACGGAAACGAGAGCAATTACGACATTCTCGACGTGATGTTTAAGTACGGCGTAAAGGAGTGCTACTACGGACATCTCCATGGAAGAGCGCATAAAAATGCGGTATGTGGAGTGCGTGACGGTATAAATTTTCATCTGATAGCAGGTGATTTTGTGCAATTTTGCCCTCAATTGGTGGTATAAATTGTATAAAATGGCGAAATGTTGCATTATCTATGGTAAATTTATTTTAGATATGTTATAATGATTAGTGTGTTTTAAGGCTCAGGCGGTTCTGCCGCTTTTCCGCGTCTTGCGGCAGAGCTAAGTTTTAATATTGGAGGACGTTACAAATGGGTTTGGTTTCAGCAAATAAAATTGAAGCTACAAAATATGAGCTTATAATCAGCGTGGACGCAGAGGGCTTTGAAAAGGCTCTCCAGAGTGCGTATCTGAAAGCCCGCAAAAGAATCAATATCAACGGTTTCAGAAAGGGAAAGGCTCCCAGAAAAATGATCGAGCAGCTTTACGGCGAGAATGTTTTCTTTGAGGACGCGGTAAACGATCTTGTAAGAACAGATATAACCAAGGTTCTTGAAGAGGAGGACTACGATCTGATCGCGACACCCGAGATCTCGGTTGAATCCGTTAACAAAAGCGAGGGCGTAAAATTCAAGGTTACCGTTATGGTAAAGCCAGATGTTGAAATTTCCGACTACAAGGGTATAGAAGTTGAAAAAATTGTCAATGCTGTAACAGACGAGGATATCGACAAGCAGCTTCAGGCTCTCAGAGAGAGAAACGGACGCCTTGTTACTATTGAGGACAGACCCGCAGAAAACGGTGATGTTGCAGTTATCGACTTTGAAGGCTTCAAGGACGGCGTTCCTTTCGAGGGCGGCAAGGATACAAACTATGAGCTTGCTCTCGGTTCGGGTACTTTCATTCCCGGCTTTGAGGAGCAGATCGTCGGCAAGAGCACGGGCGAGGAGTTTACGATCAACGTTACTTTCCCCGAAAATTATCAGATGGAAGAGATCGCCGGACAGCTCTGCGAGTTCAAGATCAAGCTTAACGAGATCAAGGCTAAGGAGCTTCCCGACCTTGACGACGAGTTTGTTAAGGATGCTACCGAGTTTGAAACCCTCGACGAGCTTAAAAGCGACATGAGAACAAAGCTTGAGGAGCGTTCCGTAAAGAATGCCGATATGGAAGCTGAGAACAAGATTTTCGAGACTCTTATCGAAAAGATGACGGCTGATATTCCTCAGATCATGTTTGAGAACAAGATTGACGAAATGGTAAGAGATTTTGAAATGCGTCTTTCGCAGCAGGGTCTCAATATGGAAATGTACCTGATGTATACCAATATGGATATGGCTGCGTTCAGAAAGACTTTTGAGGCTCAGGCTCAGAATCAGGTCAAGGTAAGACTTGCTCTTGAAAAGATCGCGGAGCTTGAAAATATCGAGATCTCCGATGAAAAGGCCGAGGAAGAGATCGCAAGAATGGCTGAACAGTACAACATCTCTGTTGACAGAGTTAAGTCGGTTGTTAGCGTTAAGGCTGTCAAGGAAGACCTTAAGGTTAGCGAGGCAAGCAAGATCGTTCTGGATTCCGCAAAGATCAACGGCTGAAAAGGCTGAGCCTTTACTCGTGCCGTCGTACTTTGACGGTAAGGGTAATGTTCTTCCGAGACGCAGGATAGTTATTGTATTGTTTCCTGCCCCAATAGGCTGAAGCGCAAACCATCTTTCCGCAGAAGGATGGTTTGCTTTCGTAAACACTTCTGCGGAGAAACGAGGCTTTTATGAGTTTGGTACCTTATGTTGTAAGACAGACGGGAAGAGGAGAGCGCTCTCAGGACATTTTTTCAATGCTCCTTGAGGACAGGATAATTATGCTTTCAGAGGAAGTAAGCGATACCTCTGCAAGCTTGGTGGTCGCTCAAATGCTGTATCTTGAAAGCCAAGACCCCGAAAAGGATATCTGTCTTTATATCAACAGTCCCGGAGGTTCCGTTACTGCAGGTATGGCAATTTATGACACCATGCAGTATATCAAGTGCGATGTTTCCACAATTTGTATAGGTCTCGCCGCATCTATGGGAGCTTTCCTGCTTTCATCCGGAGCTAAGGGCAAGAGGCTCGCGCTTCCCAATTCTGAAATAATGATCCACCAGCCTCTTATTTCTGGTGGACTGTCCGGTCAGTGTACCGATATAAAAATCCGTTCCGATCATCTGGTCAGAACAAGAGAGAACCTTAACCGTATTATTGCGCAAAACACAGGCAAGCCTATTGAAACTATCCGCGAGGATACGGAGCGCGACAACTTTATGACCGCTGCCGAGGCTGCGGAGTACGGTCTGGTCGACAAGGTAATTTTTACAAGATAAGTCTGGAGTTTGATTTATGGCCGGAAATGATAAAACTTTAAAAAGATGCGGCTTTTGCGGCAAGCCCGAAAACAAGGTGCTGAATATGTTTTCGGCAGGCGCGTGCAATATCTGCGACGACTGTGTGACGTACTGCTATGAAATGCTTGTCGCAAACGATTTGGTTGTTCCGAGCTACGCCGACAGCCGAAACGCTAAGCCTCAGCCGCTGAAGCCCGTTAAGCTGATGAAGCCTGCGGAGATAAAAAAATATCTTGACGAATATGTTATCGGTCAGGACGAAGCTAAGATCGCGCTGTCCGTTGCGGTTTACAACCACTATAAGCGCATTAACAGCCAGACGGATACCGATGACGTGGAGCTTCAGAAGAGCAACGTTATTCTTGTGGGCCCTACGGGAGTGGGTAAAACTATTCTTGCTCAGACCCTTGCCAAGATATTACAGGTGCCTTTCGCAATTGCTGACGCCACCACTCTTACTGAGGCGGGATATGTTGGCGACGACGTTGAGAACGTGCTTGTGAGACTTTTGCAGGCTGCCGATTTTAACGTTGAAGCGGCTCAGCGAGGCATTATTTATATTGATGAGATCGACAAGATCGCAAGGAAGTCCGAGAACACCTCCATTACCCGTGACGTAAGCGGCGAGGGAGTTCAGCAGGCTCTTCTCAAAATAGTTGAGGGAACTGTCTCAAACGTTCCTCCTCAGGGCGGAAGAAAACACCCGAATCAGGAATTTATCCATGTTGATACCAAAAATATCCTGTTTATTTGCGGCGGAGCTTTTGACGGTCTTGACAGAATTATCCAAAAACGTACCGAGTCGTCGTCGCTTGGCTTCGGCGCGGATATAAAAACAAGTGCAGAAAAGGCAAAGGGTATCTACAAGGGCGTTATTCATCAGGACTTTGTCAAGTACGGAATGATTCCCGAGCTTGTGGGTCGTATGCCTGTTATAACTGTTCTTGACGAGCTTGACGAGAAAATGCTGACAAGAATACTCACCGAGCCGAAAAACTCGCTTGTAAAGCAGTACAAAAAGCTGTTCGAGCTGGACGGTATCGAGCTTACCATTGAGCCGGAGGCTATGAAAGCGATCGCGAAAAAAGCAATTGATCAGAAAACAGGTGCGCGCGGTCTGCGTTCGATCGTTGAGAAAATTTTACAGCAGTCAATGTTCGAGCTGCCCTCCGATAATGATGTGTGCGGTCTTACGGTCACGGAGGCGTGCGTCACAGATGACGTGAAGCCGTTGGCGAAGATCGGGAAAAAGAAAATCCTGAAGAAATAAAAATTATGCGTTTTTTGATTTCATCTTGATACATGATCGTGAGCGGGGCGGGGGTCACCGTGCCTTGCTGACATTATGATTATGTATTCGATATCAAAAAACGCATTTTCAGTTAATTTATTGTATCTAATTATTCATTATTTTTTTACAAAGACGATAAATACTAAATTTGTTATCTTAAATTGTTACTTGAAAAATCCGAAGATATAATATATAATAGATAGTGTATTACGATAATTTATGTCGATTTATCGACGCAGGAGGTTATTATGAGGACAAAGCTTGAGAAAACTTCTATCCCTGCTCTGGCAATGAGGGGCGTAGTTGTTTTCCCCAATATAGTTATGCATTTCGACGTATCCCGTGAAAAGTCGGAGTCCGCGCTTAAAGCGGCTTTGAAAAATGACAAAATGATTTTCCTTGCCACCCAGAAGGACGACTTGGTTGAGGACCCGTCCGTAAAGGATCTGTACCGTGTTGGCGTTGTTGCCGAGATAAGGCAGACTCTTAAAGGTGCGGACGGCATTACCCGCGTTCTCGTGGAGGGAAAATACAGAGCGAAGCTGCTTGATATCGTTGAGAGTGAGCCGTACCTTGTTGCCGAGATCAAGGAATTTCCCGAAATAAACAGACTTCGCACCGATGAGATCGAGATCGAAGCTGTTATCCGCGCCATAAAGCAGGCATTCTATCAGTACTCAATGCTTATGCCGAGAATGCCAAAGGAGCTTGTTTCGTCTATCATGGACGAAAAAGACCCGTTCAAGGTGTTTGAAACACTGGTGTTCAATATTCCTCTTGCAGTCGAGGACAAGGAAATGCTCCTTGAAGAAAGCCACATAATTTCTCGTTTGGGAATGCTTCTGGCGATGATCTCCCGCGAGGTAGAGGTGCTGGATATTGAGCGGCACATTCAGGCAAGGGTGCGCGACCAGATAGACAACAGTCAGCGGGAGTACTACCTGCGCGAGCAGATGAAAGCTATAGCAAGTCAGCTGGGCGAGGACGAGGAGTATCAGGACGAGGTTGACGAATACACCGAGGCGATCATGAAGCTTGATCTTTCGGAAGAGACAAGAAACAAGCTTCTGAAAGAAGCCGACAGGCTCAACAGAATGTCCCAGTCCTCTCAGGAGGCATTTGTTATACGCAACTATTTGGACAACGTTCTGGAACTGCCGTGGAACAAGTCCACAAAGGACAAAAACGACATAAACAAGGTCAAAGCCGCTCTCGATAAGGATCACTACGGTCTCGAAAAGGTCAAGGAAAGAATTCTGGAGAACATTGCGGTCAGAGAGCTTAAACCCGACATCAAGGGACAGATAATCTGTTTAGTCGGACCTCCGGGCGTGGGTAAAACCTCTATCGGAAAGTCTATCGCTTCCGCGCTGGGAAAGAAATACCAAAGAGTATCCCTCGGCGGCGTTCGGGACGAATCCGATATCCGCGGTCACAGAAAGACCTACATAGGCGCAATGCCGGGCAGGATAATCAACGCCATGAAGCTGGCGGGAAGCAACAATCCGCTGATTTTGCTGGACGAGATCGACAAGCTCACTCACGATATGAGGGGAGACCCATCCTCCGCGCTTCTGGAGGTTCTTGACAGTGAGCAGAACAGCGCGTTCCGCGACCACTATATAGAAGTTCCTTTTGACCTGAGCAACGTGCTTTTCGTTACCACGGCAAATACCACTCAGACTATAGACCCGCCGCTTCTCGACCGTATGGACGTTATTGAGATAACAAGCTATACCCGCGAGGAAAAGTTCCATATCGCAAAGGAACATCTTGTTCCGAAGCAGCTTAAAGCGAACGGTCTGAAAGCGGTTATGCTGAAGATCACCGATGACGCGCTCTATATGCTTATAGACAATTACACCAAGGAGGCAGGCGTCAGAACACTTGAACGCCGTATTGCAGAGCTTTGCAGGAAATCCGCAAAGCTGATAGTAAGCGGCGAGAAGAAGTCTGTCCGTATCGGAGAAAGAAACGTTGAGCAGTTCCTCGGAGCTAAAAAATACCTTGACGACGAGTATTCCAAGAGCAACGAGATAGGACTGGTAAACGGCCTTGCATGGACGTCCGTGGGCGGCGTGGTCATGCCGCTGGAGGTCTCCGTACTCGACGGAAAGGGTACTATCGAGACCACGGGTTCTCTGGGAGACGTTATGAAAGAGAGCGCGAAGATCGCTGTAAGCTATGTCAGGGGAATTTCCGACAAGTATGGTATTTCTCCCGATTTCTACAAGGAAAAGGATATCCATATTCATGCGCCCGAGGGGGCTACTCCTAAGGACGGTCCGTCTGCGGGCGTGACAATGATAACTGCACTGGTGTCCGCGCTGGCAAATATTCCTGTCCGTCACGACGTGGCAATGACCGGTGAAATCACTCTCCACGGAAAGGTTCTGCCAATAGGCGGACTCCGCGAGAAAACAATGGCTGCATACAAGGCGGGCATGAAAACGGTGATAATCCCCGCGGCTAACAAGGGCGATCTGGAGGAAGTTGACAAGGTAGTAAAGGAAAACATCAGCTTTGTTTACGCCGAGAAAATTTCCGACGTTTTGGAAGTTGCTCTCGAAAAAACAGAACCCAAGTACATCAAGCCCAAGCGTTCGGAAAGCAGTGAAAGCCGTGAGAACCGCAGCGTGGCAAGCTCGTGACAAATGCAGGCTATGGGACGGGGAAGTACCGTCCCGCGGGCGTTAAGGACAAGTGAAAGGAACGCATTATATGAATTTCAACAAAGCGGAATTTTACGCTTCATACGGCAGATTTAACCAGATCCCAGACGGAGAAAAGCCCGAGGTGGCGTT
>JAAVHL010000056.1 GCA_014799735.1 Ruminococcus sp. | reverse complement strand
TTATTTTGTTTATTTTTGCAAGCTTTGCGGTTTGCTTTACAATGTATATGAAAGAGGACTTTGAAATTACCGAGGAAATGCTTGATGAGCATTCCAAGGCAGTCGTTTATATAGATTCGTCGGGACGGGACAGCGTGCTTGTAAATCCGGTACCGAAAAGCGAAAAGAAAAGCGCCGCATATTACAGTGACACCGTTTTTATCGGCAGCGCTGCCTTGGCAGGTCTTTCCGATTACGGATACACCGATTCGGAGAATATGCTTCTGTCCGACTCGATTCGGCTGAACAATTTCAGTACCCTTATCCTGTCCGAAAACGACGAACAAAGCAGTATCGCCGAAACTGTACTGAAAAAAAACGCATCCAATGTGTACATAATGGTGGGACTTTATGACCTGGCAGATATTGACAGCAATGATCTTTTCAGCAGTCTTGAAGCGTTTATCGAGTCTGTGGGAAAGCAGGGCGCGGGAAAAAAGATATATCTTATCTCGTTGCTTCCAGTACCGGCAGAAACCGAGGGAATGATCGCTTCAAACGCTGATATAGACACATATAATTCGCTTCTGCTGAAATTTGCCGATAAAATGCGCGTAAGCTATCTGGACGTTAACACCGATTTCAAGGGCAACGACGGGAAGCTTCCCTCCTCTGCCGCGGAGCTTAACGGGATACGCCTGAAAGAGGAGTACTACGAAAAGCTTTCCGACTACATATTGACCCATGTTTCCGAATAACACGAAAGGAGCGTCCCGAAAATGCTTATTGAATGTACGGCAATATTTCTGCTGATATCCGCCGTTTCGTTTATGTACGTCCGCGCAAAAAAGAAAAACTACGCGCTTGCGACCGTTCCCCTGCTTATCCTGCCCCTTGCAAATATCCTTGCCTACGCCGCTTCGGGACGGCTTGCCCATATTCTTCCAATGGACAAGTTTACGGTTTACGCTGTAATAAACATTATTGCCGTCGTGATCTCAAGCTGCTTAGTGGGAGTAATGTCCTACAAGTTCCCGAAAAAATCCACAAGGACGGCTTACGTCATAATGTCGCTGATATTCAATATAATTCTTGCCGCTATACTGGTATACAATATGTTTGAGGTGCTGTACAGATAAAATCAATAAAAAAACAGAGCAAGCCGAAAAAGCCTGCTCTGTTTTTGATTTATTCAGTCCACCCAGACTGTTTCAGCCTCGTGGCGTTTGGGTCTGCCCATAAGATTATTCACCGCAGCTTTCGCGCTCAGTCCCTCGAAAAGCACTCTGTAGCACTGCTCGGTAATTGGCATATCTATCCCCACTTTTTTGGCAAGATTATATGCGGCACGTGTGCAGATATAACCCTCTACCGTTCCGACCTGAATGACCGCCTGTTCCGGGTCTGTACCCTGTCCGATAAGAATTCCCGCGCGGCGGTTGCGGCTGTGCATACTTGTACAGGTAACAATAAGATCGCCTATACCAGTAAGTCCCGCAAAGGTCTCGGCTTTTCCGCCGAGAGCAACTCCGAGACGGGCTATCTCGGTAATTCCGCGTGTCATAAGCGCGGCCTTGGTATTGTCCCCGAAGCCCATTCCGTCGCAAATTCCCGCGCAGAGAGCTATTACGTTTTTGAGAGAACCTCCAAGCTCGCAGCCCACAAGATCGTTATTAATGTAAATTCTGAACGTATTGTTAGACATAACGCTCTGAACATAGTCGGAATGCTTGCTGTCCTTTGAAGCGGCAACAACGGTTGTCGGCATACCGAGAGCAACCTCCTCGGCGTGTGACGGACCGCTGAGTACCACGATCGGCTGACCTGCGGGAAGCTCCTCCTCAAGGACTTCGCTCATTCTTTTCAGCGTGTCGTCCTCAAGACCCTTTCCGGTGTTTACAACAACGGTTTTGGCAGACAGATGCGGAGCCGCTTTTTTTGCAACCTCTCTGAGCTTTCTTGTTGGTATGCCGAAGATAACGATATCCGCGTCCTTAACAAGGCTTATATCGGTCGTAAGCTTTATCTCGTCGCTTATCTTAACACCGGGAAGCTTCTGCTTGTTTTCGCCGTCGCGGAGGATATCCTCAACCTCCTGCTCAAACGCAGACCATACCGTAACATTATGCCCGAAATTGTTAAGCATTACTGCAAGGCTCAGACCAAATCCGCCCATTCCGAGAATTGTAAAATCAGCCATTTTTATTCTCTCCCTCCTGTTTTTTCTTGCCAAAGAACTTGTTTTCCGTACCGTTTTTAAGCCGCTGGATATTCGCTCTGTGCATATAGATAAGAAGTACGCTTGTCACAGCCACAAGAGCTGTGTGTACAATACAAGTGCTTAACGGCTCGTTTTCAACAAAATAGTGCAGCAGGAACGTCAGTACAGGATAAAATACCGCCGCAGAAATAGACGCTACCGACACATACTTTGAAATAAGCAGTACGACCGCAAAAAAAGGAATTATGATCGCAAAGGTAAGCGGGTCTATAACTATCAGGATAGAGCTGGACACAAGGATTCCCTTGCCGCCTCGGAAGCCGTAGTATATCGGGAAAATGTGTCCCACAATAGCGGCTATACCCGATATGTAGCCGACTGTCTGGCGGTCGAAATTACCGCTGCCGACCATAAGACTGAATATAAGTATGCTGATCAGAACAGCAACAATACCCTTTCCCAGATCGCCTATAAGCGTAAGGAGTGCGGGAAATTTTCCGTAGCAGCGCAGAGTGTTGGTAAGTCCCGCATTTTTGCTGCCCTTTTCGCGGATATCCTCATGCTTGAGAAGCCTGACCACAATTATCGAGGAATTGCAGCTTCCAAGAAGATATGAAATTATAACCGAAATAACGCCTGCCGCAATAATTTTAATCATAACGGATCACTCCTATTTAACATCTTCTCTTCCGCGCTCGCGGGTAATAAATCTCACAGGCGTACCTGTCAGACCGAAGGTCTGCCGAATCTGATTTTCCAGATAACGCTGGTATGAAAAATGGAAAAGATCGGCTCTGTTTACGAAAACAACAAAGGTTGGCGGCTTTGTGGATGGCTGGGTCATGTAGTAAATTTTAAGCCGTCTGCCCTTGTCCGAGGGCGGCTGAACGCGGGTAGTGGCGTAGGACAAAACATCATTCAGCATTCCCGTTGAGACGCGCATACTATTCTGTTTGTTCACGTCGTTTATCATATCGAAAAGCTTTTCGACACGCTGTCCTGTTTTTGCCGAGATAAATATGAACGGCACATACGACATGAAGCTGAAATCCTCTTTAAGCTTGTTGGTAAATTCGTCCATTGTACCTGTAGTCTTCTCCACCGCGTCCCATTTGTTTATGGCGACAATACAGGCTTTTCCCTGCTCGTGAGCGTATCCCGCGACCTTGGAGTCCTGTTCGGTAAATCCCACGGTAGCGTCAATTATAATAACGCACACATCGGAACGGTCTACAGCCATATACGCTCTGAGGACGCTGTAGTGCTCGATCTTTTCCAGTACCTTGGATTTGCGGCGTATTCCCGCAGTATCTATAAATACATACTTGCCGTGTTCGTTTTCGATAACTGTATCAGTAGCATCGCGGGTAGTTCCTGCAATGTCGGAAACTATAACCCGTTCCTCGCCTGCGATACGGTTTATAAGGGAGGATTTTCCAACGTTAGGCTTGCCGATAACAGCGACCTTGACGTACTCTTCGTCGTACTCTTCTTCGTCGTTTTCGGGAAAGTACTTGAACACTTCGTCCAGCATATCCCCCGAACCGTGACCGTGCGCTGCGGAAATAGCCACGGGGTCGCCAAGTCCCAAGCTGTAGAACTCGTAAAATTCCGCGGGAGGTTCACCTATGGAATCGCACTTGTTGACGCAGAGGACGATGGGCTTCCCGCTTTTTCTGAGCATTCTCGCAACCTCGTAATCATCTGCTGTCACTCCCGTGCGCAGATCGGTAAGAAAAACGATAACATCCGCCTTTTGGATAGCCAGCTCCGCCTGACGCCTCATTTGTGACAAGATCACATCATCACTGGAGGGCTCGATACCTCCCGTGTCAACAACCATAAATTTCCTGCTGCGCCACTCGCATTCCGAATAAATTCTGTCCCGCGTAACGCCGGGAGTGTCCTCCACAATAGACAGACGCTTGCCCACAAGCTTGTTAAAAAGCGTGGATTTTCCCACGTTAGGTCTGCCTACCACCGCAACTATCGGTAAAGCCATGCTATCATCTCCGTTCCGTTAATTTCCGCTTATCGCGTCGAAAAGCTCAAAGCCGTCGTTTTCAACAATTCTCACCGATACGCCGAGTTCTCTCTCAACGTCGGCAACCGTTATGTCGTCCAGAAAAACCATATCGTCTCTGCGGATCATATTTGCCGACAGCAAAAGCGTGTCACCCAGCGGCTTACCTTTAAGCTGCGCGATCAAATCCTGACCCGTGATAAGTCCCGTAACGGTAATGGTCTCTCCGAAAAAATCGTTTCTGATCTTATAGACCCTGCAATCTATAGTATGCCACTTTTTTGCGGCATTTTCAACAAGTCCGCAAATGTATTTGTAGGAAAGCTCGCCTGTCGCGATTGAGGTACGGCATGGCTTTATGTCGTCCTCCTCCGCCATATCGCAGGCGCGTTCAAACTCGTCCATAAGCGACCGAAGCATTCCCACGCCGTTTTCGTACTGCGAATAATCCTCGTAAGCTTCTCCCGGCGGCAGCGGACGTTCTGCGGTAATGTAAAACTCGTCCGCAGGAAAAACTAATCTTGTGTCGTATTTCTCCAAAAACTCCCGCTGAAATTTTTCAATAAGGTCAAGCGTTTTAACCGCACCCTCCTTGTCAAAAAGCTTCAGCGGATACAGTCCCTCGCGGAACTTGGTAAGCCCCACGGGAACAACTGCCACGCTCTGGATATTCGGCATAAGATTTCCCAGATCGGTAAGAGTACGTTCAAGCTCCGACCCGTCGTTTATATCGGGACACAAAACTATCTGACAGTTCATGGAAATTCCCGCCTCGGAAAACTGCCGCAGATAGTCAAGCTTTTCCCCCGCAAAACGATTATTCATCATTTTGCACCGAAGCTCGGGATTTGTGGTATGCACAGAAATATTGATACTCAGCTTCATTTGGATAATTCTATCAATATCCTTTTGACCGAGGTTTGTAAGCGTAACATAGTTACCCTGCAAAAAGGAAAGCCGCGCGTCGTCGTCCTTGAAATAAAGGGTCTCGCGCATATTGGGAGGCATTTGGTCAATAAAGCAGAAAATGCACTTATTGCAACAGCTCTGCTTCTTGTCCATAAGAAAGGTGTCGAACTCCAGTCCCAGGTCGTCGTATTCGCTTTTGGTAACCGAAACCGTGTGACAGCTGCCGCCGCGTTCGATCAGAAGCTCAACTTCGATCTCCGCGGAATAGTACATATAGTCCAGCACATCGGAAATATCGTGACCGTTCACCGATATCAAGATATCTCCCGCACGGACGTCCAGACCGCTTACAGGCGAGCCCTTCACCACTGATCTTATTTCAACTGCCATACCGCAAATCCCTTTCTACGAAAAAAACCGAAGGAAGGCTTCCCCTCCTCCGGTTCTTTTAACACAAGATTAAGCTTCCTTATTGATAACTTCAACGCCCTTATAATATCCGCAATTCTTGCAAACCTTGTGGGGAGCAGTCAGCGCTCCGCAGTGTGAGCATCTTGAGAACGCAGGTGTGTCCAGCTTCCATACAGCCGAACGTCTCTTATCACGTCTGGCTTTCGATACTTTTCTCTTTGGTACTGCCATTGTTCAGCACCTCCTTATCCAATTACATTCCCTGCTTCACAGCAGTCACATTTGTTTTCATTAAGATCTGTTCCGCAGACAGGACAAAGACCTTTACAGTCCTCCTTGCAGAGCATTTTCGACGGTAATTGCAGCAGACAGTCCGTCAGCGCGAGTTCGTCCATGTCAAGCTTATCCGATTCCGTCACGACATAATCGTCGTACTCGCTGCCGTTGCTGTTAAGCGAACGGACAAGGACGTGAGAAAATTCAAAGCTGCAATTGCGTTCAAACTCAATAAGACATCTGTCGCAGCAAACGCGCAGAGTAAAGTCCGCCTTATAGTCCAGCAGAACCATACCCGCACGGTTTACAACCGCGCCTTTGATCGTTATGGGATCTGAAAAGCTATAACCCTTTACAGAATCCAGCGTTTCCCTGCCGACGGTACAATCAAGCGTAAGCTTTTCACCGACAACGTTGTAAAGCCGTTTCAAGTCAATAATCATAGCGCACCCCAAACATAACAAAAAATATTATAACATATTTATCCTGATATGTCAATAGTTTTTGCCAAATTTATTTTACAGAGTATTTAGAAACGCTTTCGGGAAGGTCTTCCTTGTTTGCGGAAACCGTAAATACGACCTCAACATCGTCTCCCGTAAGCTTCTCGATCTTATTGAGCATTGCTCCGAGAGCCTCGAAGTCCGCGCCGCCTACCTTGAGAATGGAGTCAATGAAAATTTCCTTGATATCGTAGTTGCCCGCAACAAGTCCCGCAACGAGACCGTAGAAAGCCTCAAAGGAATAGATGTTGTTAGCGTCGGTGTCAACGATTCTTACGGAATGAGGAATGTCGTATCTGAGCTTCTCGCTCTTGTCGATGCAAACCACATAACCGTTTGTGGACTTAGCCGCACTGTTGATCATATCAATTAAGACCTTAGTTTTACCCGTACCCTTAGTTCCGGTGATAATTTTTACCATAAAAAACACTCCGTTCTGCCGTTTGACGGCATATTTTATTAACGTAACGCCGCGCTTTTACACGGACGATAACATAACCTTAGTCCGACAGCTTCTCTTCGAGAGCCGCTTTCTGATCCTCATAACCCGGCTTTCCGAGCAGAGCGAACATATTCTTCTTGTAGCTTTCAACGCCCGGCTGATTGAACGGGTTAACGCCCAGCATATAGCCGCTTACCGCGCAAGCCAGTTCAAAGAAGTAAACCATATAGCCGAAGGTTTTTTCCGAGGTATCCTCAAGCTCAAGAACGATATTGGGAACTCCGCCCTCAGTGTGAGCCAGAACCGTACCCTGGAAAGCCTTTTTGTTTACAACCGACATATTCTGATTTGTAAGGAAGTTCAGTCCGTCCAGATTTTCACTTTCGTTTTCAAGGAAGAAATCCTTCTTGGGCTTCTTGATATCCACAACGGTCTCGAACATGATACGCGAGCCGTCCTGAATAAACTGACCCATAGAGTGGAGATCTGTCGAGAATATCGCGGACGACGGGAAAATTCCCCTTTGATCCTTGCCCTCGCTCTCGCCGAAAAGCTGTTTCCACCACTCTGCCATCATCGCAAAGCTTGGGTCGTATGATACCAGCATTTCAACTGATTTATTCTTTTTGTAGAGAATATTTCTGATAGCCGCATACTTATAGCAGTCGTTATTGTCAAAGTCAGCGGAAAGAAGCTTGTCCCTCGCCTGAGCCGCGCCAGCCATTATAGCGTCGATATCGCAGCCCGCAACAGCGATCGGGAGCAGTCCCACAGCTGTGAGAACCGAATATCTTCCTCCAACGTCGTCAGCAATAACAAAGGTCTCGTAGCCCTCGGCATCGGCAAGCTGCTTCAGCGTACCTCTCGCCTTGTCTGTGGTACAGAAAATTCTGTCCTTTGCGCCGTCCTTGCCGTACTTCTTTTCCACCATTTCGCGGAAAACTCTGAAAGCAAGCGCAGGCTCTGTAGTGGTACCCGACTTAGATATAACGTTTACCGAAAAGTCTCTGCCCTCGCAGAGCGAAATAATTTCATTGAGATATGTGGGGCTTATATTGTTACCCGCATAGTATATTTCGGGTGTATCCTTTTTAAGATTGTTATAAAGCGGCGATTTCAGGAACTCTATAGCCGCTCTTGCTCCCAGATACGAGCCGCCGATACCTATAACGATAAGAACGTCGGAATTATTCCTGATCTTTTCAGCAGCAGCCTTTATTCTGGCAAACTCCTCTTTATCGTAATCAACGGGAAGGTCAACCCAGCCGAGAAAATCGTTTCCCGCTCCGGAACGGTCTGCAACAGTTTTAGCAGCCAGTTCGGCGGAAGCCTTTACCGCTTCGAGCTCATGGGGTGCAATGAAATTTTGTAAGTATTTGGTATTTAGTGTAATTGACATACCCTTTCCCTCCAAAAATATTTCAATAAGGGGCAACGCCCCGTCATTTAACAAACAACTTTGGACGTCAGTCCATTAGGTATTTCATTATGGGATTGTCCCTCACAGAAAGACCGTTTGCTCCCCGCCTCTACAGGCGGGTGACATCAAGTTGTCGTTATAAGACTATATTACTATAAATTCAAGATTTTTGCAATAATTTTTCTCAATCTTGGCTCGCTTCAAAAAAGTTTTGGTCATTCAAACTAAAATGTTAAAAGTTTTTTGAGTATTATGCACAATGCTTTTTTGGTATCCATTTCCTCTGCGGAAGCGGCTGTACGGATATCCACAGCAAAAATCATCTTATCATTCCGCAGGAACTGTATCTCTCCAACTTTCCGTCCCTTTTCCACGGGAGCGTACACATATTCCGTCATTACGATCCTTGACGTGACAGAGCCCGCCGCTTCGTTCGGCAGGACAACGCTTCTTATACTTTCGCTTTCGACGGGAACAGTTTTCGATATCCCTCCCCTGACCGCTATTTCGGCGGGAACGTCCTTGGGACGTTCGGGAGTAAATACTGTATATTGGGAAAATCCCATGGAAAGAAGCGACTTTGCGTCCGATAAGCTTTTGTCCTTGTCATCACAGCCGAGAATTACGGATATATACATAACCCCGTCCCGCTCCGCCCCGAGAGCGGCACAGTATCCCGCGTTTTCGGTATAGCCTGCCTTAAAGCCTATCAGACCCTTATAATCCTTGACAGCCTCGTTGGAGTTTACAAGCTCGGTCTCACCGCCGCGTACAAAGTCCCGCCAACAGGTGAAGTACCCGCACAGAAAATCGTACTTTGACAGCTCGGCGCAAAGCCTTGCCATATCATGGGCGGTGGATATCTGCTTATCGTCGTCGTAATAACCGCTGCAGTTGGTAAAATAGGTATTTTCCATACCAAGCTCTTTTGCACGGACGTTCATAAGCTCTGCAAATTTTTCCTCAGACACGGCAATTTTTTCCGCAAGAACTACAGACGCGTCGTTTGCGTTGCCGATTATCACCGCTTTCAGAAGCTCGTCAACGGTTATCTCCTCTCCGGGCATAAGCCATATCTGCGCGCCCTGCATACTGTTTGCGTATTCGGAGGTTTTCAGCTTGCTGTCAAGAGAAAGCTTTCCCGCTTCGATATGCTCTGCCGCAAGCAGAACCGTCATAAGCTTTGCCATTGTACCCACAGGTACGGGCGTTTCCGCATTCTGTTCCGATATGATAACGCTTCCGGTAGCCTCGGTCATTGCCTTGCAGAGCGTATATTCCTTCTCCTCTGCCGACACAGCCGTGACCGCCGTTATAGTAATTATTGCCAGAAAAAAACATAAAATCCGTTTCAGCACAAAATTCCGCATAAACCTTACCTCCCGATAAAGCTTATGCGGACATACTATCGTTTATGTGTCAACCACAGCGCATACTTACGCGGTACATAATTACTTCGTGTCCTCTTTATCCCTGCTGTACTCCAGAATATCCCCGGGCTGACAGTCCAGGACGTCGCATATTGCTTCAAGTGTAGAGAACCGTATCGCCTTGACCTTTCCCGTTTTCAGGTTGGAAAGGTTCACGTTGCTTATGCCAACCTTTTCGGCAAGCTCGTTCAGGGACATTTTCCTGTCAGCCATAACGCGGTCAAGCCTTAATATGATAGCCATATTATGCCTCCTTATAAAGTCTCGTCCGATTCCTGCTGAAGCTTGCAGCCGTAGTCGAAAATACTGCTCAAAAGCATAAGTATGCAAACAAAAGCCCATCCTGACGCATCTATATAAATAGTTAATTCCGTACCCGTAACTCCGGAGTATACCGCCGCCGCTGCGAGAGAAAGCAAAAGCATGACGATAACAGCGGCAGCTGTCTTTCTTAACCCCTTTGGAACCTGCGGGATAAACGGCGTGTTGCTTTTGATTATGTTTTCGCAAAATTTACTGCACACAACGGTTATATACAATATTGCCGCAGATGTGATAATCCCTTGGATTACTTTATATATTTCCTCGGCAGCACTTGGATTAGACGTTATCGCATAATCTAACGCAATACCAATTAAGCCGACAATAAAAAGACCAACAACAATTATCGCCATGCCCATAGCTATTTTTATAAGCGTAGCAAAAATTTTTATCTGATGTTTTACCTCTTCAAGTTCCTTTGAAGTGCTGTTTGTAACAGGCTGTTCCTCTGCTGTTCCCATGGCTTTTTTTATTTTTTTCATAAATATTCCTCCCTGCATTAAAGCGTCTCGTCCGATTCCTGCTGTAATTCGCAGCCCCTTGCAAATATGTAGGATATACCCCATATCACGCAGCCGAACATCATGAACAGAACCCCGAAAACAGTCGCAGCCACGGTATCTATTCCCACTGACGTAGGTATTGCCGCCAAATACTGGAGCGCGCCCAATACGGCAAATCCTGCTGTCCAGTAAGCTCCGCCGCCGATTATCAGCGTATAGGCTATCGCTTTCAGTCTGCGTGGAACTTCCGGCAGGAACGGCGTTTCGGAATTACGGAGCTGTCCGAAAATAAGCCGCATATAGTTGAACATCAGCAGCATTGTTGCCGTTCTGATAAGCTCCGGGATAGTTTCCCAGATGTTGCCCGTCCACATGGTGTCTATGCCGGTCACTCCAAGCAGGTAAATGACTCCGAACAGTACCTCAACAGCCAGAAAAATTACCGATGCAATATGTATCCTGCCGCATACCTTTTTAAAGCTTTGTGCTTTATTTTCCAGATTTTTCATGTTAGCCCCTCCCCTTTTCAGACCGCCGCGGGCTGCGCCGTCAGCTGTTCGGAAATTTCCTCCGAATAAGGCAGACCCGTTTCGCGGTCAACTTCAAAATAATTTTCCCCGTACTTTTTGCGGAACATTTTTACATACCATACAATGCACAGCGCAAAAATTACCGCGTTAAGAGCAAGCCACCACCATCTGCTGAGAACGAAACCGTTTTTTTCGTAATATACCAAGCTGTCATACGGTATAAAGCATACAGCGTTGTGTATGGCGTGTTCGAGCATTGTGTAAAGTATATTGCGTGTCTTGCAGTACACATATGCGGCGCATACTCCGCCAATGAAAACATTGACAGCTCCCTGAATATTGTACAAATGCACTGCGGCGAAAAACAGTCCCGAAGCTATGCATATTGCAGGCATTTTGTATGCTCCCCGTCCAAGCTCACAGCAGCAGAACCTGAACATTATCTCCTCAAAGATCGGAGCGCACACTACCGACATAATTACTCCGTACAGACCAAATTCGGTACTTTTGTTCGGTTCAACTGTCATAAAGTTCGACAGGAGCAAGCCGTCAAGCTGATCGAATATCTCCCCCGCCGCAAATGTAAACAGCGCAAGCATTATCGGCACTGAAATATCAAACTTTTGGAATTTCAGCGCACTCTTAAACCGTACTGAGGATACGTTCTTTACCAGCGAGCAGGCGCAGATACAGCCTACAATCCCAGATGCCGCATGTGTGAACAGCTGAAACTGATCGTTTTCGGGGATACTTCCGAAAATTATTGCAAATACCAGCATGATCAAAACGATAAACACATTTTCGATTATAAACGGCACTGCGCCTAACAGCGGAGCGGTCACACGTCTTTTGGCCAGAGCTTTCATAAAAATCCCACCAATATAAAAATTTTATTGTAAGCTTACTGTAATTACACTATAGCACATCACTTTATGTTTGTCAATATATATTTAATGATAAGCATTAAATATTATATGTTTTTCACAAAAGCCGCTTCCAATAATTATGCATAATTAGGTACAAATGCACACGATTTTATAAAAAAACGCCGTCATTATCCAAATTACTTGGACAATAACGGCGAACAAAATATATTTAATCAATTACATTTATTCTTTTTCAAAATTCACCCGAACATCTCCGAATAGATCAGATAGTCGAGGCAGTCTATCCGTTTCGACATTTATGCAGATCGTCCGGAAGCCGCTTCCTGTGGTTTTTCAGAATATCATTTTTTTCTTTGGTACTTTTACTGTCGGCATAACGTTCTGCCAAAACTATGTCGCAGCCTGCGTCTGTAAGATTTGTAATAATTTTTGAGCGTAATTCGCTGTTCATAGGATATCCCCCATTAGATGAATAGTGATACAGAAGTATCTTTCGTCTCGGAAGAGCAATTACCCTTACCGT
>JAAVHL010000055.1 GCA_014799735.1 Ruminococcus sp. | reverse complement strand
CGGCACAATGTTCAAGCTGATAACGCTTGGCATAGGCTTGCAGACGGCGGCGTCCATGATCGCCGCGATAATAACGGCTATCCTGAAGATGTTCGGTCTTGAAGCGCCCACCGCAGATCTTTCGGCAACCACTTCCCTGCCCGCAAATCTGCTGATGTACTTCTACGCCTGCCTGTTCGGCCCTGTTCTGGAGGAGCTTCTCTACCGCGGAGTGCTTTTGCAGTCCATGCGGAAGTACAACGAAAAGTTCGCGATCTTTCTTTCCGCGGCCATATTCGGGCTTATGCACCAAAACTATCAGCAGTTCATACTGGGCTTTTTGGTAGGCATACCCCTTGCGGTGGTAACGATAAAAAGCGGTTCTATCATTCCCTCGATCTTTACGCATATTATCATGAACACCAGCGCAATGTTTTTCAACTGCTGGATACAGTATTCCGATCCCGAATATTATCAGGCCTCTCTCAGCGGCTCCACGGAAAACCTTGGGACAGACTTTTCGACAGCGGTCGTTGTTACGTTACTGTTCCGATTTGCAGTAATGCTCGCCGCTCTGGTGGTTGGAATAGTAGTCCTCGTCAAGGGCGGAAACATGAGCCGTCCCACCCCCGCGGGAAAAGCCCGCACCATGCCGGTATTCGTCACCGCCGCTTTATGGTGGATCGTGTTCATTCTGTATGCGTTCATTAACTTTGTGGCGCCCTTTATACCCACAGCACAGTAAAAAATGATAAACAAAAAGAGGTAAGTTCGTCTTACCTCTTTTTTATTTTACCACTTGTCCTCCTCGCCCTCCTTGGGGAGACAGGGTTCAAGGGCGGCGATTGCAACCTCTATCTGCTTGTCGTTTGGTTCCTTGGTGGTAATTCTTTGCAGCCACAGTCCGGGAGCGGAAACTATCCTTGTGAGGACGTTGTCGAACCGTCCCGCAAGCTTGATCACCTCGTACGCCACCGCGGCTTCGGGGATAAGACAGAGCATCTGTACTCCGAAGCGTATCCACATATTGTTCCTCGGCAGGAAAATTCCCACGATAACGCTTATGATAAGCACGATAAGGATAAAGCTTGTTCCGCAGCGGGGGTGGAAGCGGGTGTGCTTCTTTACGTTTTCCACGGTAAGCTCCTCCCGCGCCTCGTAGCAGGCGATGGTCTTATGCTCCGCGCCGTGGTACATAAAGGTGGTCTTGATGCTTCCCATAAAGGAGATCGCGTACATATAGCCCACCACCAGCGCAAGCCGCACAAAGCCCTCGATAACGGGACGCGCGCTTTCGGGCGCTCCCAGCTTTTCGATAATGTTGGCGATAAGGATAGGCCCGCCCTTGAAAACCACAAGTGAAAACGCCAGAGCGATCACCACGGAGATTATCATTATCACGTTCACAAGCTTGTCCCCGAACTTGTCGGTGAGCCACTGCTCGAACTTGGAAAGCTCCTCCTCTTCCTCGTCGTCGCCTATCTGCTTTTCCGCGGACTTCATGGTACACCGTATGCCCTCCACAAGACTTGCAACAAAATTTATGCAGCCTCTGACAAAGGGGGCTTTTCTGTACCATGGCGCGTCCTTGCCGTTTTTGACCGCCCACTGTTCAAGGTCGATAGTCCCGTCGGGAAGCCTGCACGCCATTGCCGCAGTGGTAATGCCCCGCATATAAACTCCCTCGATAAGAGCCTGACCGCCTATCTTTGATTTAAAGCATTCCGCTTTGCAGTTTTTTTCTTCGCTCATTTTGTTACAGTTCTCCTTTTCCCGCGGGATATCATGTTCCTCTCGCTTCTTGCTTTTTAACGTCCTGCTTCTGCACGGGCAATGTTATGGTAACGGTCGTACCCTTACCCTGTTTGCTGATAATATCAAGCTTTCCGCCGTGCATTGCAATAATTTCGTCCGCAACCGCAAGACCTATACCGCTGCCGCGGCGGGTGTGGTTTGCCTTGTAGAATTTGGTCTTGACCTTTGGCAGATCCTGCTCGCTTATTCCGCAGCCCGTGTCGGAAACGTCCACCTGTATGTGATCGCTGTCGGACATCGTTGCCTGAACAGACACCACTCCGCCCCTGTCGGAATACTTGATAGCGTTGTCGATAACGTTTATGAAAACCTGACGTATGCGGTTTTTGTCCCCGAAAACAAAGGGCAGCATATCTGGCTCTTCGTAGATAACGTCTATGCCCTCACGCTTTGCCTTTTCGGTATAGATAAGCACAGCGTCCCCAAGCTCGGCGAGAACGTCCATGGTCGTCTTGTTAAGGCTGAACCGTCCGTTCTGCATTCGGGAGAAATCCAGAAGCTCCTCCACCATTTCGGAAAGTCTCTCGCTTTCGCTGCCGATAACTCTCATGCCCTTTGCGACTGTATCTGCGTCGTCGGGCATACTTCCTATGGTCTCCGCCCAGCCCTTTATGGCGGTAAGCGGAGTTCTCAGCTCGTGGGAAACACTGGAAATAAACTCGTTTTTCATTGTCTCCGACAGGGCAAGCTCACTTGCCATATGGTTGACAATATCGCACAGCTCGCCAATCTCGTCGTCGTTCTTTTTTGTAATTCGCACGGAGAAGTCCCCCACCGCGTAACGCCTTGCCGTAGAGCCTATCTGCCGCACGGGGATAACGATGGACTTCACGAAATAAAGTCCCGAAACGAACATCAGCGCAAGGATCGTCAGACATACGACCGCAAGGGTGAGCGCGATATTGGTAATGTGCCTGTTGACCTCCTCCAGCGAGGAAACCATTCTCATTGCCACATAGCCCGAATCGTTTTCGGGAAGCATTACGCACACCGCCATGATCTTTTCGCCGCTTTCCGTTCTGCCCGTGTAGTAGCCGCTCGAACCGCTTGCGACAGCCTCGGTATAGTCGGTCATGCTGTCAAGCTTTTCCTCGGGAACAAAGCCCGACGAGGTAAGTCCCACGCCGCCTTTTCCTCTTATGACCATAAGCTCCATTTTATCCTTTTCCGACCAGTTTTCCACAATGGAACGAAGCTCCGCCGAAAAGCTTGACGACGGCTCGTTGTAGGAACGCTGCAAAATATTGGAGACCATATTCATTCGTGAGGTCATATACTGCCTTGCGGTGCTGTAGTAATAGGAGCGCACAAAAAGAGTTCCGCCGATAACAAGCGCGAAAAGCATAGCGGAAATAACGCCCAAGTTGTTCACAAGCCAGCGTCTTGTTATATTTGACTTTCGCAATGCTTTTCACCTCTGTTTATTTTTTTGCGGACACACCATGATACAAAAATATCTTTCGTCTCGGAAGCAAAATTATCCGTAACCGCTATAGACGGCGGCATAGGTAAAGGCTCCCCGCTATTGCTCGTCCTTGACCGACCACTTGTAGCCGAAGCCCCAGATAGTGGAAATATACTTGGGGTTGGACGGCTCGTCCTCGATCTTCATTCTGATGCGGCGGATATTCACGTCCACGATCTTGTCGTCGCCGTAGTAGTTCTCTCCCCAAATGTGGGTGAGGATAGAGCTTCTGTCAAGAGCGGTATCCTGATTGTTCATGAAGTATTCCATTATCTGGTACTCAACCTGAGTAAGGTCAACGGGAACGCCGTTTTTGGCGACTGTTCTGCTTTTGAGATTGAGCAGGAAAGGCCCGGACTCGATAGTTGCGGCTTCGTCCTCGTCGCGGGCAACGCTCATGCTTACCCGACGGTATATCGCGTCGATACGAGCCGTAAGCTCCGAGGGAGAAAAGGGCTTGGTTATGTAGTCGTCCGCGCCAAGCATGAGACCGCTTACCTTGTCCATCTCCTGAGTTTTAGCCGAGAGCATGATTATTCCCAGCGTGCTGCTTCTCTTGCGCAGAGCCTTGCAGACCTGAAAGCCGTCTATTCCGGGCATCATAATGTCCAACAGGGCAATGTCAAAATCGCCGTGCTCCGCGTCGAACACTTTCAGAGCTTCCTCGCCGCAGTTTACGTCCACCACGTCGTAGCCGGCGCGTTTAAGATTTATCACCACAAAATCGCGGATAACGTCTTCGTCCTCGCAGACAAGTATGCGTTTCATAATATCAATCCTTTCTTTCGTGCAAACTTTATTTCCAAACTGAACTTTTATCTCGGAAGAAAAAGTAATGCTGCTCGCTTTAGACGGCGGCAAGCATAAAGGCTCAGCCTTTTTTATGCCATAAGATACAGGCTGTTGCCGATCTCTGTTCCCGTAAGCGTCAGAGGCTCGTCCTCCAGGTCGGGACACTTCACAAGATAGTTGGTTTTGTTGTTGCTTTTCAGCACCATGTAGCCCTCGTCAAGAAGCGCGCCCGTCTCCTCCTCGGAAGCAACGGCTATCCTCAGCAGCTCAACCGTGCTGTTCTCAAGGTCGGATCTGAACTTGCAGAACACCGCCTCGCCCGTTGCCGTATCTCTTTTGACGGTGACAACGCCGTCCCAGCGGCTTGGCAGGATAAAGCAGTACCCCTCGCTTACGTTATAGAAGCTTGAATATTTTTTCGTAATGCTGTAGTTGTCGAAAACGTTCCAGTCAGTGCTGTACAGCTTTGTCCCCGACGAGTCCTCGGAATACCCCGGAAAAAGCGTTCGTGTGGGTATCTCGATCACTCCGTCAAGGTCTATGTCCGTACAGAGATAACCCGCGGGACGCCTTGTCTTTTCGATAAGTCCCGACTCACCAAGATAAAGGGGATTTCTCAGCTGACCGTCAACGGAGTAGATTATCTCCGTAGTAAGCTGTCCGCCCGAAAGACCGTCGATAAAGATCGCGGGAGTTTCCTTTCCCACATATCCCGCGGCAACACTGACAAACTCCGTCGCGGACTCGTCAAGAGCCACGCTGCCGGTCTCCGCTATGACACCGCTTTCAGGGTCGGTCGATACGGAGCTGAGCGAAGCCTTTCTCATCTGATTTCCCGGTCTGATAAGAATAAGCTCGTTGCTGCCGTCACGCTCCAAGTCCGCGGAAAACATCGTGCTGTAGCTGTCGGAATATTCCGTGTTCAGCAGACCGTTTTCATAGCCGTATATCTGAACGCTTCTTTCGCCCGAAAGCAGTGTGTAGCCGATAATAACGTTCTGTCTGCCGCTTTCTCCCAGCTCGGAGAAGATTATCCTGTCTATTCCCGTACCCGCTCCCGCGTGGTCGTAGACGCTTGTCCACTTGCCGCCGCGGCGGTCGATGATGTTTATCCTCACGTTTCCGCCGCCCTCGGTCTCGCCCGTCTTTTCGTAGAACACCACCGCCTCGCGGTCGGGCTCGCCGTCGATATCCGCGAAAACGAAAGCCGAGCGGTACTCGCCCGAACGGGGATATTTAAGCCTGATATCCTTTCCCACCGACTTTATAAGCGCGTCATAGACGGCGCTCTGTTCCTCTGACAGTCTCGGCGCGGACAAAAGCGAATCCACCGAGCCTCCGAAAGAACAGCCTGACATAAATACCGAGCAGGACAATGCCGCTGCCGCAAACACAAGCTTGATTTTTTTCACTTCGGTGATTCACTTCCTTTTTCGGAAAATAGAGGGCAGAGGATAGAGAGCAGACCGGTTCATTTCCATTCTCTATCCTCTGCTTTAATTATTAAAGTACTTACTCGTCCTCAATTGACTGCATATTTCTTACCGCAATAGTGGTTTTCATCCAGCGGCGCTTGCCTGTAAGGTTCAGCTTGGGCATTACCCTGTAAACGTAGGTGCTCCAGAAAACAGCCACAATAGCTATCGTAACAACAGCTATTCCCACGTCCGACGTTTCGGGCGCGGACATTCCCTCGCGCTCGTAATAGCTGAGCGTGAAGTAGGAAATATATCTGGGAAGCACCGACACTGCCGCAAAGATCGAAGCGGCGTATCCGAAAATGCACATGAAAATACGTGTGCTTTTCTTTTCAAAGCCCGCAAAGACCCTCGCCGCGTAGATAAAGAACATGGAGGAGGTCATTGCCGTAAGCATGATGTATACCTTTTCGGAATAAACGCCCACAAGCTGATTTTCCGAAAACATGGAGAATATCTCAAGCAGCTTCCATATCGGGAAAAACATAAGGAAAACGCAGTTGCCCTTGGTAACGCCATCTCCCTTAAGAATGTTTGACGCCGTTGAAACAAAGGTGATTATTGTGATGATCGCGCAGACGTAAATGATCCACGTCAGTGTAGGGATACCCGCAAAGGCAAATACGGGATTATCCTCGGTAGATATTTTCGCGTTCTTTCCCGCAACGTCGGAAAGGTCGAGAATGATGTCAAATGCGGTAAGTCCCGCCATAAGGATCATGACCGCCGCAGCCACGGGGGAAACCTTTTTAGCAAGTCTTTCGGAACGCAGGCGCATAGGGTTTATAAGTATACAGGACTTTATAGCCTTATCCCGCGACTGCCCCATTATCATTATTGCCGAGATAAGTATAAAACCGATTATCAGCACCCACAGAGCATAATTTTTCGCAGGCGACGGGTCGATATACTTTCCCGTTGCGAAATTGACGTTATTCTGAAGCTGGACTGTTCTTGCCACAACGGCGGCAGCAAGTGTAAGCGTATACGCCGCCATTGAAAATTTCTTGTCAAGCTTTACTTTCTTTGCCTTGTAAGGTTTCTTTCCCATGTCGATATCCCCTTATTCAAAGTATTGCCGTAAGACGGCTGATTTGCATTTATTTGATTATACGCGCTCGCCTATCGGAATATATTTTTTCCTTTTGGCTATCGCCTTATACGCGGGACGGATTATCCTCCTGCCGTTGATAAGCTCCTCGATACGGTGAGCCGCCCAGCCCGCTATTCTCGACACCGCGAAAAGCGGCGTGTTCAGCTCTGCGGGTATCTTCAGCATTCTGTAGACAAGTCCCGAATAAAGGTCTACGTTTGCGCACATTGTCTTTGTGCTGCCCTTTACGTTTGCAAAGACCTCGGGAGTTATCCTCTCCACCGCGTCCAGCAGACGGAATTCCTTTTCGTACTCCGTACCCTCTGCGAGCCTTACCGCATTGCGCTTGAGAATGACCGCCCTTGGGTCGGAAAGAGTGTAGACCGCGTGTCCCATACCGTATATAAGACCGCTTCCGCCTCCCGCTTCCTTTCTGATGACCTTGGCGATATAGTCGGCAACCTGACCGTCGTCCTCCCAGTCGGAGATATTGGTCTTGAACTCTTCGAGCTGACGTATAACCTTAAAGTTAGCGCCGCCGTGCCGCTGACCCTTAAGAGAGCCTATCGCCGCCGAGTACGCCGAATACGCGTCAGTGTCCGCCGAGGTAAGGGTTCGGCAGGTAAAGGTGGAGTTGTTTCCTCCTCCGTGTTCCGCGTGAAGTATGAGCATAAGGTCGAGAAGCCTTGCCTCTTCTGCCGAGTACTGCCTGTCGGGTCTCAGCGTGGACAGGACGCTCTGCGCGGTACATTCGTCGGGATTGAGGGGGTGCATATAAAGGCTTTCGTTGTCGAACACCCTGCGCTTGATCTGGTATGCGTCCACCATAGCCGAGGGAAGTCTCGCTATTATGGAGACCGCTCTGAGCAGCTCCATTTCAAGGCTTCTGTCCTCGGGGTCTTCATCGTAGGAATAAAGAGCCAGCACCGAACGCGCCATTTTATTCATGATATCCCGTGAGGGAGCCTTAAAGATCATGTCCTCGGAAAAGCCCTTGGGAAGCTCTCTGAACTGGGACAGCATTTTATTGAAGCCCTTCAGCCGTTCCTCTGAGGGAAGCTGTCCGAACAAAAGCAGATAAACGGTCTCCTCGAAGCCGAAGCGTCCGACCTCGGAGGTATTCGCAACAATATCTGCGATACTGTAGCCGCGGTAGATAAGCTCACCCTCCACGGGTTCGCGCTCGCCCTCGTTCACGATATAGCCGTGAACGTTGCATATATTGGTTATTCCCGCCATAACGCCGCTTCCGTCGCTGTTGCGGAGACCTCTTTTCACCTGATATTTTTCATAAAGCTCGGGGGGGATCCGGTTATTTTTCACGAATTCGCCGCATAAGCTTTTAAAGACGTTCTTGTCGTAATCGATGCCGTTCAATACTTGTTCTCCTTTTCAGTAATAAAAATGCATATACATATATCTATATTTTACAACAGATACGCGCCATTGTCAAGATTTTTTTGCATTGGGACAAAGAAAACGCTTATAACAGCAAATTTTGATTTAGCGCACTAACTGGCGGGTTCTTAGGCGGCGAAGCCGCCGACATCAGCTGGTCGAGCTGAGCCCAGCTCGCAGAAGTCCAGAGGGCGGAGCCCTTTGGTCGCGCTCCGCAGAGCGCGAAATCCCCTCCTGCGCCCGCAGGCGCATAGCCTCCAAAACGGAGCAGGAGGTGAGAAACGCGAAAGCGTTTCGAGGAGGGGCGAACACGACCGCCCCTCCTTGTTGCGGTACGCAGTACAGTTACACTTGAAAACAGTCCGGTG
>JAAVHL010000150.1 GCA_014799735.1 Ruminococcus sp. | reverse complement strand
CTCTCCTATCCTCCGCGCGCTTTCGTCCAGCATTGCCGCATACAGATCGAAGCCTTTTTCCTTAAGCATGGCCGCCGCAGCTTCAAGCGGCATTGTGACTAAAGGCAGCCGAAAGGCGCTTCCCATAGAAGCACGCAAGGTTTTAGGAGAATAAGGGTCGGCACAGTCGGGACTGAGAATCACGCCACCTATTCCGAAAGCTTCTGCGGTTCTTATAATAGTGCCCAAATTGCCGGAATCCTGTATTCCGTCCAAAATCAAAATTTTATCTTTCTCTAATATTCTATCAAGATTTTTCGATTTGTCAAGAAGTTTTGCGGCAATAAAAATTCCCTGAGGTGATTTTTGAGCGCTTAAATAAGCATAAATGTCGTTTGTAACGGCAAAAACTTGACATTTCTCCGAAAGAGATTTTTTTATTTCGGCATATTTTTTTTCGGCGTCCTCGGAAAATACCGCGTATTCGGGGACAAGCCCCGCCCTTATTGCTTCCTCACAGAGCTTTATCCCCTCCGCCGCTATTAAATTTTCCCTGTCTCTAAGCTTTTTTTCGTTAATTAAACCCCGGCTTTTCACAACTGTTTGATTTTTTCTTGACGCGATTATCATTGACATTACTCCGTTGTTATGGTATTCTATGTTTATAACGAATTATTCATTACCTATTTTTTACAAAAGGCGGGAAACATTATGATTTTTTCCGAATTACGGGGCTTAACTTTGGACACGGGACTTGAATGGGACGAAAACGGGCTTTGTCTTTACGGCAAAATACTGGATTACCCCGTTTTTATCACCGACCTTTGCGGCAGCCGCGAATATCTGCTGACGGTTTTCTGCAAAACGCGGGCGGAGCTTGACGGTAAATTTACAGAGGAAATAAACAAGCTGCTTGACAATATGCCCAAAAACTGCGTCAACGGCAGGAGAAACGAGCTGAATTTTCAGCAGCTGAAATTAAACGCCGTATTTTTTTATCAGGAAAACAGCGTGCTTTTGTGCGAGCTTGCGCAAAAAATCTGCGAAGCTGCCGACAGCCTTGATTTTTTACCTACAGCGCCCGACAAAGCCCTGGCAGTGCCCCCAAAACAGGAAGCTCAAAAAACCGCGAAAGCCGTACGTAAGCCCAAAAACGCCGTTTCCAAGGGCTTTGACAAATACAGCGTCAGAGGTCTTATCGGCGCGGTAATAGGCGGCGCGGCTATGGCGGTGATCTCCTCCACCATGGCGGACAACAATCCCGAAAACATCGGTGCTATGCTCAGCAGCTGGGCTGCCGGCGCGCTTATAGCCTTAGTCACATTGGCGGACTACAGCTTTTTGGCGAAAAAAATCGATATTTTCGGCACGATTGTCTGTTCTCTGGTAACGGTGCTGTCCTGCTTTTTCTGCTCGGTTTTCGGAATTTTGCGGATAATGACCAACACGGTCAAAACCTTGGACCCGACGGTGACTTTTTTAGACTCCGCCCAAAACTGGACCGTCTACGCCCAGCTTTTCCCAAATGTCCCCGGCTATTTCACATCAATTATCCTAAAGAATCTCTTTATGGCCTTGGCTGCCTCGGTCATATTTTACACGCTCTATTACAGGAAGCATCAAAACATCATGTACGGAGACAGAAAGGAGGTTTTAGAACGGGGAGATAAAAAATAATTTCCCCGCTCCCCCCAAAAAACACAAATATCACGCCTAAAGCTATAAGGCGTGATATTTCAAGTAAATTAAAGTGCAGCCTTAGCCTTCTCGCAAAGAGAAGTAAATGCGTTAGGATCGTTGATGGCGATNTCGGANAGCATTTTTCTGTTNAGNGNAATATCAGCCTTTTTAAGACCGTTGATAAATGTGGANTANTTCATATCGTTAAGCTTGCAGGCAGCGCTGATNCNGGTGATCCANAGTCTGCGGAANTCTCTCTTCTTTAAGCGTCTGCTGATATAAGCGTACTGNCCNGATTTCCANACNGCTTCCTTGGCGGTNTTNAAAAGTCTGCTTTTGCCGCCCCAGTAGCCCTTTGCTAATTTAAGTGTCTTATTTCTTCTCTTGCGTGTNGCAAGTGCGCCTTTTACACGAGCCATTGTCGTTTCCTCCTTTTAATNNGATTTACTTACTTNGCGTAAGGCATAAGTGCCTTGATTTCCTTCATGTCCGCGTCGTTCGCATAAGAATTGGAACGGTTNTTGCGCTTGCGGTTTGTGGCCTTCTGCGCTANTCTGTGGCGGCGGTTGGTGGTCTGGTACTTAACCTTGCCGTTGGCGGTAAATCTGAAACGCTTNTTGGCGCCGCTGTGGGTCTTGATCTTGTTCTTCATTTATGTTTGCCTCCATTCTTTGTTTTTTACATTATATATACGTTATCATACCGTTACATAGCGTATTTCCAACGTATTATCAACGCCTTTATGACGATTGATTTTTTGCTTTCCGATTACCGGGAATCACCCGGCAGCACCCGGTATCACTCGGACTTTTCGCTTTTTCCCGAATCTGCGCCGGAATCCGCGGGTTTTTCCGCTTTCTCCGATTTTTTATCGCCCGCGTTCTCGTTCTTGGGCTTGGCCTTTTTAGCCGATGCGGCAGCCTTCGGCACCAATACCGCGGTAAAGTTCTTTCCCTCAAGCACCGAGGGCTTATCCGCCGAGCCGTACTCCGCGGCAGCTTCCATAAAGCGCTTCATCAGATCTTCTCCCAGATTCATATGGGAAAGCTCTCTCGCTCTCTTGAAGCGCACCTTTACCTTTACCTTGTCGCCGTTCTGCAAAAACTTTACAGCCTGTGACACCTTGCGGTTAAAGTCGTTTGTGTCGATATTGAGGAACATGCTGACTTCCTTCAATTCCGACTGCTTCTGGTTTTTCTTGGCTTCCTTTTCCTTTTTCGCCTGTTCAAAGCGATACTTGCCGTAATCCATAATACGGCACACGGGAGGATTTCCCTGGGGGGCGATAAGCACAAGGTCGAGATCAGCCTCTTCCGCCTTTTCCAATGCGTCCTGTGAGGACATTATTCCCAACTGTTCATTGTCGGCTCCGATAACGCGAACCTGCTTCTCGTGGATTTCCTCATTGATGAGGGGTTGTTTTGCGGCTATGGATAACACATCCTTTCAAGATTATATATATTTATATATTATTTACGGCAGAAACCGTAAAAAAGGCGCAAAGGCAATTTTTTGCCCTCACGCCGTGAAATTCCGTAAATATAAGTAAAATCTACCTATCATACGATACAAACGAATTTCCGAAGTAAACGACCCTTTCGTCAAGGACTCGGGGTGAGAGCAAGTCTGCTTGTGTTTATTCATCGCTGTATTATTATACCGCAGGTTTATGAAATTGTCAACAGTTTTTTTAAAAGTTTTCCGAAAAAATTATAACAGATACTTTAAAATTCCGAAAAAACGTGGTAAAATAAAGATAATAATTTCAATCTAAGGAGCTATACTATGCTAAAAGGTCTACTCTCTCCCTCCTCCTGCGCCGACTGCCGCGTGTGCTGCGTATTCGACCGCGAGGACTGCTGGGAAATGCCGCTTATCAAGCCCGAGCTTGCGGCGATCCTGGAAAAGGACTACCCCGAGGTAAAAATCAATAAAACGGGCGTCTGCGGCGTTTTTGAAGCCGACTTCGGCGAGGACGGACTGGCAAAATGTCCCATGCTCACCGAAAAGGGCTGTAAATTAGGGGAAAATAAGCCCTTTGACTGTCGCATTTGGCCTTTCAGGGTAATGAGAAAAGAGGGTCTGCTGCTTCTCACGCTTTCCCCTGTCTGCGAAACGGTTTCAAAGCTTCCCGTTTCCTCTGTCTCCGAGTTTGCGGCAAAGCTTTCGGAAACGGTTTTCGCGGAAGCCGAGTCCAACCCTGAGATGATAAAGGATTATATTGAAGGCTACCCGATCTTTGCCGTAAAAAATTATAAGGACCTGTATTTGCGAGACTTGCGCGAAAGATTTTGAAAACAGGTCCCGAAGGAAAAAAATATGGAAAATATTTATACAAGAACCCTCCCTTTATTAACGGGTGAGGGAATAGAAAAACTGAAAAACAGCCGTGTGGCGATATTCGGGCTGGGCGGGGTAGGCTCCTATGCCGCGGAAAGCATCGCGAGAGCTGGGGTAGGATCGCTTATTCTTATTGACGGCGATACCGTTGCCGAATCCAATCTGAACAGGCAGATCTACGCTTTAAAAAGCACGATAGGTCAGGACAAGGCAGCGGCGGCAAAGAACAGGTGCCTTGACATCAACCCCGACTGCGGTATTCTTGCCATTAAAAAGACAGTGACTCCCGACAACCTTTCGGAGCTGCCCCTGAACAGCTGCGACTATGTGGTGGACGCTATCGACGACATAAGGACAAAAACCGCACTGGTCGTAAAATGCAAGGAGCTTAATGTGCCCATAATATCCTCTATGGGCACGGGAAACAAGCTGTACCCGCAAAGGCTTAAGATCGCCGACATATACGAAACCTCCGTATGTCCGCTGGCAAGGGTAATGCGCCACGACCTGCGGAAGCTTGGAATAGAAAAACTAAAGGTGGTATATTCCGATGAGGAACCCGTTGTACGCTGTTTCCCTCCCGCCAGCGTGAGCTTTGTTCCGAGTGTGGCGGGGCTGATGATAGGCGGCGAGGTGATACGGAGTCTTTCTTTGGGGCTTTGAATCTTTAAACCTTTGATCCTTTAATTCTTTATCCTTTATTCTTTAATAATTTAAACCTCATTTCTCAGGTGTCTGAAAAATTCCCGCTCCACGCCTGTAAGCCTGCTGTCCTCTCCGAAAACCATGTAGTCGCAATATATCCTTTTTTCTCCGCTGTTTACCGTTACAAAACCGGAGGGGATATTTGCGTCAAGAGCCGATATTCTCATAAAGCCCTTTTTCAGCGCCGATATCATTCTGCACCCGCTGTTAAGGTCGTATACTCCTATGCACTTTTCTCCTGTTTCTCCGATTCGGTCAGTTACCTCGGTGTAATCTCCGGAATTGACGAAAAACTGCTCCCCGCTTTTTA
>JAAVHL010000049.1 GCA_014799735.1 Ruminococcus sp. | reverse complement strand
GTTTAAAGCCGCAACAAGGGGGAGCGGTCGTGTCCGCTCCCCCTCGAAACGGCTCTCGCCGTTTCTCACCCCTTTCACCGTTTTGAACGATATGCGCTCTGCTCATCTCGGCTTTCAGCCGAGGCGCGGGGAGGGGATTTCGCGCTCTGCGGAGCGCGACCAAAGGCTCCGCCTCTGGACTTCGCGAGCTGGGCTCAGCTCGACCAGCTAATGTCGGCGGCTTCACCGCCTAAAGGGTCGTTACATGGTGCGTTGTGCGCTAAATCAAAATTTACAGTCACAGAATAAATCCCATCTCCGTGAAATTTCCTCGCCCGCCATTGACAAAAATTAGTTTTGGAGTTATAATTATTTTAACTAATTTGTACGGAGGTATCGCCATGAAATCTTTTTTCCGCAGACTGCTTTGCATTATTTCTGCCGCGGTCATGACAGCCGCGCTTTGNACCGTNCCCGCTTCGGCNGCCTCGCCTAAGCTTAACAAGTCAAAGGTAAANCTNCCGATNGACTANGCTNTAACGCTTAAAGCTTCGGGTACGGACAAGGATCTGCANTGGTCGGTAGTAAACAAATCGGTGGCGGAAATTGCCTCCTCNGACGGAAANTCNGCNAAAATAGTCGGCAAAAGCACAGGCTCTACCTATGTTCACGCAAAGGCAAAGGGCATAGACCTNAAATGCAGGATAATTGTGAAAAAATCCTTTATCTCCTCCAATAAGGACACCGTTGATCTGGAAAAGGGTCAGTCCAAAAAGGTGACGATNACGGTCAAGGGCTCNAAGGATATCGCNGTTAAAAATTCGGACAAGGACGTCTGNTCGCTGTCATGGGGCAAATGGGACGGCNACAAGATAACCCTTACNATTAAGGCAAAGAAAAACGGTACNGCCAATGTNAAGATATANGCNAAGAAATTTGNAAATCTCGCCTCCNAGACCATAACCGTAAACGTCGGNGGTTCNTCNGANAAAAAGAGNACGAGNNCNTCNGAGGAGGTCATNGAGCTGGTGAACNCGGANCGTTCCGCNNAAAGGATATCCTCNCTCAAAAGCGACGACANNCTCAANGNNATAGCCGACCAAAGGGCAAAGGAGATCGCNGTCAAGTTCTCCCACACNAGACCCGACGGTTCGCAGTGNTCNTCCCTGCTTCAGGAAAACGGCATTGTAAACGTATACGCGGGNGAAAATATTGCGGCNGGACTTANCTCCGCCAAAGCNGTTATGGATAAATGGATGANCTCGGACGGNCACCGCANNAATATCNTNAACGAAAANTTCACCAGAATNGGCGTTGGNTCNTATACCTCAAGCGACGGCTACACCTATTGGGTACAGGTGTTTACAAGCGACTATTAATGAGCTGCCGTAAGTTCCAAGGGGCAGTGCAGCTTATTNAAGAATACAAATAAAGGAGAAAAATCATGAAAAAACTGAAAATGACTGTCAATGCGCTTGACAAGAGATCCCACATTAACCGCGAACTGTACGGACACTTCTCCGAGCATCTGGGAAGATGTATCTACAACGGCATTTATGTNGGCGAGGACTCGTCCATACCCAACACAAACGGCGTAAGGAACGACGTTATCGAAGCCTTTAAGGAAATTAAGATGCCCGTCCTGCGCTGGCCCGGAGGCTGCTTTGCCGACGAGTACCACTGGAAAGACGGCATAGGCGAAAAGTCCTCACGCAAAAAAATGGTAAACACCAACTGGGGCGGCGTTACCGAGGACAATTCNTTCGGCACTCACGAGTTTTTCGATATGTGCGAGGCAATAGGCTGCGAGCCNTATCTTGCGGGAAATCTCGGCAGCGGCACGGTTCAGGAGCTTTCCGAATGGATAGAGTACATCACCTTTGACGGACAGTCCCCCATGGCTGACCTGCGCCGCAAAAACGGTCGTGAAAAGCCTTGGAAGCTGAAATATCTGGGCATCGGCAACGAAAGCTGGGGCTGCGGNGGAAGTATGCGTCCCGAATTTTACGCCGACCTGTACCGTCAGTACCAGACCTTCTGCAAAAACTACAGCGGGAACGAGCTGTACAAGGTCGCCTGCGGTCCAAGCGCCGACGACTATAACTGGACNGACAAGCTNATGAGCATGGTATGGGACTGCCACACAAAGGCGATCTCCCTGCACTACTACACGATACCNACGGGCGACTGGGGCAAAAAGGGCAGNTCCACGGATTTCAGCGACGAGGAGTACTACNCCACNATCTCAAAAACGCTTTTTATGGACGAGCTTATCACACGTCACTGNGAGGTAATGTCCAAGCACAACCCGCAGAAAACCATAGGTCTTATCGTGGACGAGTGGGGCTGCTGGTACGACGTTGAGCCCGGCACAAATCCCGGCTTCCTTTATCAGCAGAACACCATGCGGGACGCTATCGTCGCCGCCTGCAATCTGAATATTTTCAACAGCCATTCCGACAGAGTGGTCATGGCGAANATCGCTCAGGCNGTAAACGTGCTTCAGGCGCTNATNCTCACNGACGGNAAAAATATGCTGAAAACNCCTACCTACCACGTTTTCAATATGTTCAAGACCCATCAGGACGGCGAGCTTCTGTACAGCTTCTGCGAGAACGANACNGCGGGAGGAACAATTCCCGCAATATCCCAGAGCGTNTCNGTCAAGGACGGAAAAATAACNATNACCGCNGCNAACTGCTCTCTTGACGAAGAGTATGAGCTTGACTGCGGNATCGTCGGCTTTGAGCCAAAATCCGCAGAAGCGCAGGTACTNTCCGCGGACGTGAGAGCGTACAACAATTTCGGCGGGGACGAGGAAAAGGTGGCTCCGAAGCCGCATGATGTAAAGCTTGACGGAAGCTCGGCGGTAATCAAGCTTCCTCCNTGCTCGGTAGTATCGGTCGTGCTTTCATGATGCNGACCAAGCTCTGCAAAAAATGTCTGCTTTCTCAGACGGACATGACCGCGGTCTATGAGGAAGTGCGCGGGCTGATAGAAGCCGTCCCAAAGGAACGGCGTGTCTCGGAGGAGGTCTATTCGGCGCGGCTTTCCGCCTGTACAAGCTGNAGCGAGCTAAGCGGCGGAGTGTGCGCGAAATGCGGCTGCTATGTGGAGCTGAGAGCNGTCTACAGGCGAATGTACTGTCCCGCTGACGAGGACAGGTGGGAGGAGCTTTACTGAAAAAAATGTCAGGGGAAACTGAGGCTGCATGACGAATTTTCCCCTGTCAGAACAGGACGGAGGAGATTTTATGGCTATCCGCGAATCGGGTGAAGATTATCTGGAAACCATACTGATACTTCAAAAAAGGACGGGCTTTGTGCGCTCNATAGACGTTGCNAACGAGCTTGGNTACTCAAAGCCNAGCATAAGCCGNGCNATGGGGATACTGAAGTCNTACGGCTATATCGAGGTCGAGCCGGGGGGACAGATAATCCTNACGGAGTCGGGCAGNGATAAGGCGGANTCGGTTTANGNNAGNCATTTGCTNCTGCGGAAATTCCTGACGGAAACGCTNGGNGTNTCGGNNGAAAACGCCGAGGAGGANGCNTGCCGCATTGAGCATATCCTCAGCGANGAGACCTACACAAAGCTGAAAAGCTTTATCGAAAAAATNGAGAACNAATAANNAATACCCATGCTTCGCGGTTTGTCCGCTTGGCATGGGTATTTTTTATTCGTTCAGTTCTCCCGTTTCAAAGTAGTAGTCTGCGCTTCCCGAAAAGCCCCGCTCCTCGCTCTTTGTGCTGTCATAAGCCACAGTGACCATATAGACGGTGTTGCTTTCAAGCTGAAAAAATCCCGTGTAGTCGCCCGTTCCCGGGAAATTGTTTTCGTACTCTGTTTTAGGGTGATATATCGTTTCCGGGGAAGTGTCGCCTTTTTTGGAAATATCCCAGCCTTTTATCGTGACCTTGTCGGGCTCAAAGCCTGCGGGAAATTCCAGTAAAACAGACGCCGAGTACAGGCGCTCTATTTTATCGTTTGAAGCCAGCTCGTCAAGCGCGTGAACCGCATCGGCATTAATCGCACTGTGCAGATTCGGGTTGTCGGGAACAGCATAGTCCCAAGACACACCTGCGGGATAGATCATCGCGCCCGAATAAGAATAGGACGAAAGCGGGTCGGTTATCCTCATAGGCTGGGGATAGCTTGTCCGTTCGGCGGAAACCTTTTCCGCGGCAGTCTTAATTTTTTTCAAGTCCTGCTGAGACAGGCTGTAGCTTGCCTCCTCGCCGCTGAACCGCTCCGTGCCGAAAACGCCGAGCGTTCCGTCCTTGAAAAATTCCATAAGGCAGCTATCCATACCCTGCTGCTCCGCCGAACCGTTCCTCAGTATTTCTATTTGCAGCACTATAGTGTCGGGGTCGGGCAGGTCGTACGGGTCGGGATTTTTCGTGAGACTTGCCGAGTTTACCGCGGAAGCAAGCTCGCTGAGGCTTTCCGAAGCTCCGCCGCTCAGCATATCGGTCGTCGTGATGTCGTCAAGAATTACACTGACAAATACGGGATTTTCGCCGACGGAGAGAATTTCCGAAAAATTATTTTCCACAGGTTCTCCTTTAGTAGTATTTCCGCAGGACGAAAACATACACGCCGCAGATAAAACTGCCGCCGTTAAAAACGCCTTTATCTTCATGGTTTACCTCCTTATACGGTCAGTCGTCAAGCTTCAGGACAGCCATAAACGCCTCCTGCGGGACCTCCACGGTACCCAGCTGGCGCATACGCTTTTTGCCCTCCTTCTGCTTTTCGAGCAGCTTTTTCTTTCGGGTGATATCGCCGCCGTAGCACTTTGCAAGAACATCCTTGCGCATTGCCTTTACGGTCTCGCGGGCGATAATTTTTCCGCCGATGGCAGCCTGAATTGGTACTTCAAAAAGCTGGCGGGGAATGTTATCCTTAAGCTTTTCGGCAATTTTCCGCGCCCTGCCGTAGGCGTTGTCCGCGTGTACGATAAAGGACAGCGCGTCCACAACCTCACCGTTAAGCATGATGTCAAGCTTAACAAGCTTCGAGGGAGCGTACCCGAGCATTTCGTAGTCGAAAGAAGCGTACCCCTTTGTTCGGGATTTCAGCGCGTCGAAAAAGTCGTAGACGATCTCGTTCAGCGGCAGTTCATAGTGAAGCTCCACGCGGGTCTCGTCAAGGTATTTCATATCCTTGAAAACGCCCCGTCTGCCCTGACAAAGCTCCATTATGTTGCCCACGTAATCGCTTGGTGAAAAGACGGACGCCTTTACCATAGGCTCTTCCGCGGACGCAATAACAGACGGTTCGGGATAGTTTGTGGGGTTGTCGATATAGACCGTCTCGCCGTTGGTAAGATTTACCTTGTAAATTACCGAGGGGGCGGTGGTGATAAGGTCGAGATTGTATTCACGTTCAAGACGCTCCTGAATTATCTCCATGTGGAGAAGTCCCAGAAAGCCGCAGCGGAAGCCGAAGCCAAGGGCAACGGAGGTCTCGGGCTCAAAAGACAGGGACGCGTCGTTCAGACGAAGCTTTTCCAGAGCGTCCCGCAGGTCGCCGTAGCGCGCTCCGTCGGCAGGGTAAACGCCGCTGAACACCATGGGGTTTACCTCCCGGTAGCCCGGAAGAGCCTCGGCGCAGGGATTTTCCGCATCGGTAACGGTGTCGCCCACCTTTGTGTCGCTGATTGACTTTATTGAAGCGGTGATGTAGCCAACCTCTCCCGCGTTGAGACCTCCCGCGTTAACAAGCTCGGTTGCACCCATGTATCCCGCCTCGACCACGGTAAACTCCGCACCCGTCGCCATAAGACGGATAGTCTGACCCGTCTTGACCGTACCGTCGATAACGCGGACGTAAATAATTACACCCTTGTAGCTGTCGTAAAAGCAGTCGAAAATAAGGGCTTTCAAAGGACTNTCGTTGTCCCCCTTGGGGCAGGGNATATCGGTGACAATTCTTTCNAGGACTTCNTCAACGTTAGTGCCCAGCTTNGCGGANATACGCGGCGCGTCCATTGCGGGAATGCCGATTATATTCTCNACCTCNTTGCAGACACGTTCGGGGTCGGCGGAGGGNAGGTCTATCTTGTTTACGACGGGCATTACCTCCAGATCGTTTTCTATTGCAAGATAGGTGTTTGCAAGGGTCTGCGCCTCGATGCCCTGTGAAGCGTCCACGATAAGCACCGCGCCCTCGCAGGCGACAAGCGAGCGGGACACCTCATAGTTAAAGTCCACATGACCGGGGGTGTCGATAAGGTTGAAAACGTAGGTCTGACCGTCCTTGGCGGTATAGTTGAGACGCACCGCGCGGGCTTTTATGGTAATGCCCCGCTCGCGTTCGATGTCCATATTGTCAAGGAGCTGCTCCTCCATGTCCCGCTTTGCAACGGTGGAGGTAAGCTCCAGAATGCGGTCGGCGAGGGTGGATTTTCCGTGGTCTATGTGGGCGATAATGCAGAAATTACGGATATTTTCTTTATTGTAAGACAAAATAACACTTCCTTAAAAATAATGATAATCAAAGATATTATACCATATTTTACTGATGTTGTAAAGGAATTGACGTGAATTTTGATTCAGCGGTGTGTATAAAAAGACATCAGACGGTTTCCCGCCTGATGTCCGGCTGAGCAATGCGTTAAATCAAATTTATTATCCGAAGATCAGCGTACCCACATTATACACCGCAAATGAAACCACCCAGGCCGCAAAGCACTGCATAAGCACCATCACAAACGCCGACCAGCCGCTGTTCATCTCACGCTTTACCGCCGCAATAGCCGCAACGCAAGGCGTATAGAGAAGCGTGAACACAAGGAAGCTTGCCGCCGAAACAGGCGTGAACATTCCGCCAAGTACCGTTCCCAGATCCGCAGTGCTTGAACCTGTCAGCACCGCAAGCGTTGACACCACCGCTTCCTTTGCGGAAAAGCCTGTGATAAGTGCCGTAGCCGCTCTCCAGTCCCCGAAACCGAGGGGTCTGAACAGTGGCGCGATTATCGTTCCAAGCATTGCAAGCAGGCTGTCCGAGCTGTTTTCCGCAACGTTGAGACGCAGGTCAAAGGTCTGCAAAAACCAGATTATGATAGTCGCAAAAAATATTACCGTAAAGGCTTTCTGCATGAAGTCCTTTGCCTTGTCCCACATCAGCATTGCAACGCTTTTTGCAGACGGCAGACGGTAATTCGGCAGCTCCATTACAAACGGAACGGGATTTCCCTTAAATTTTGTCTTGTTCATAATAAGTCCGCATATCACGCCGACCACCATTCCCGAAACGTAAAGCGCCATCATTACCAGCGCCTTGTACTTCGGGAAAAACGCCGCCGTAAACACCGCGTAAATGGGCAGCTTTGCGCTGCAGCTCATATAGGGCGTAAGAAAAATAGTCATGCGCCTGTCCCGCTCCGAGGACAGCGTGCGGGTCGCCATGATAGCGGGGACGCTGCATCCGAAGCCGATAAGCATTGGCACAAAGGAACGTCCCGACAGACCGATCTTCCTAAGCAGTTTATCCATTACGAACGCTACACGCGCCATGTAGCCGCTGTCCTCCAGAATGGACAGACAGAAAAACAGCGTGACGATAGTCGGCAGAAAGCTCAGAACGCTTCCCACGCCCGCGAAAATTCCGTCTATGATAAGGCTATGTACAATGGGATTAAGCCCGTAGACCGTCAGAGCCTTGTCAACGCCCGATATCACAAAGTCTATCAGAGCGGAGAAAATGTCGCTGAGCCACACTCCCACCGATCCGAACGTTACCCAGAAAATAAACAGCATTATGCACAGGAAAAGCGGTATGGCAAGGTATTTTCCCGTCAGGATGTTGTCGATTTTGACGCTTCGTATATGCTCCTTGCTTTCGCGGCACTTCATCACCGTATCGCGGCAGACCCCCTCGATAAAGGTGTAGCGCATATCCGCAAGAGCGGCGTTTCTGTCCATGTCAAGCTCTTTTTCCATTTCGGACACGCTGTGCTCTATCATTTCAAGCTCGTTGTCGTTGAGCTTCAGCTTTTTGTTGATATCGGGGTCGTTCTCCACAAGCTTTGTCGCCGCAAAGCGGGGAGACATATCCGCAAGCAGGGCGTGATCCTCAACCATATGGGATACCGCGTGTATGCAGCGGTGTACCGCTCCGTGGCAGAAGTCAAGCTTTTTCGGCTTTTTCTTTTTCTCGGCGCACTCGATTACCTTGGAGATAAGCTCGTCTATACCCTCGTTTTTCGCCGCGCTTATTGGCAGGACGGGTATCCCCAGCTGCTCGGACAGTCCCTTTACGTCGATAGTGCCGCCGTTGTTCCGAACCTCGTCCATCATGTTTAACGCCAGCACCATGGGAATGTTCATTTCCAGCATTTGCAGGGTAAGATAGAGATTACGCTCGATATTGGTGGCGTCGGCGATGTTTATTATGGCGTCGGGCTTTTCGTCCAGGAGAAAATCCCTTGCCACTATCTCTTCGTTTGTGTAGGGACGTATGGAGTAAATTCCGGGAAGATCGACTACCTCGCAGTTTTTGTGACCCCGCACCTCGCCCGATTTCCTGTCCACCGTCACGCCGGGGAAGTTTCCCACGTGCTGGTTGGAGCCTGTAAGCTGGTTGAACAGGGTGGTCTTTCCGCAGTTCTGGTTTCCCGCAAGAGCCAGTATCATACCGTGACCGCCTCCTCTGTTGTTTCGTTAGGTACGACGGTTATTTTTTCCGCGTCCTCAAGGCGTATGGTAAGCTCGTATCCTCTCAGGAAAAGCTCGATCGGGTCGCCCATGGGGGCTACTTTTCTTATCATTACCTTTGTTTTGGGAATAAGCCCCATATCAAGAAGTCTGCACCTGAGCGCGCCGTCTCCTCCGACGCTTGTTATTACAGCAGACTGTCCTGTTTTCAGTTCGTTCAGAGTCATAATTAGTTCCTTTCAAAAATTAGCTTAAACTAACTTTTTGCACTAAACTATTATACTCCTATACGAGCGTTTTGTCAAGTAAAAACAGGATAAATATTTTCACATAATAATTCTTGTCAGGGACGTATTTTTACGGGGCGCAGTCCGTCAGCCGATAAGACGGCAGATGATCTCGTTGGAAACAAGGCAGCCCTCAGGCGTAAGCCTTACCGAACCATTTTCAATTTTTACCAGACCGCTTTTCAGCAGCGGTTCGGCGCGTTTCTCCGCTTCGGGACAGTCCGCAAACCGCAGCCCCTCCTTTGTGAGCCGCAGAGCAAGCATGGCTCTTTCTTCGGGATCGCCGCCTTTTGACAGGAAAACTCGCTCCTGCAAAGGCTCGGCAATGAATTTTTCCGTGTCCGCGGGACAATAAAAGCGTTCCCCGTCCAGAAAGCTGTGCGCCGACGGTCCTGCGCCGAAATATTCCTCACACCGCCAGTATTTCAGATTATGACGGCATTCAAAGCCTTTCCTTGCAAAATTGGATATTTCGTACTGCTCAAAGCCAGCCGACGAAAGCTTTTCCACGGTCATAAGGTACATATCGGCAGTACTGTCCTCGTCGGGGACTTTCTCCAGAAGCGGCTTATTGAACAAAAGAGGAGTGCCGTTTTCCACTTTGAGCAGGTACGCCGAAATATGAGTAAGAGGCAGCTTCAGAAGCATATCAAGGGTACGGCTCAGGCTGTCAGCTGTCTGCATGGGAGTGGCAAGCATGATATCCGCGCTGATATTTTCAAATCCCGCTTTTTCGGCGGCGCGGATAGCTTCGGCGGCTTTGTCAGCGTCGTGAAGCCGTCCCAGAGCCGCAAGCTCGCCGTTGTCGAAGGACTGTATCCCGAAGGAAATGCGGTTAACCCCCGCCGACCTTAAATCGCACAGATAACCGAAGTCCGCGCTGTCGGGATTGCATTCCATGGATATTTCCGCGCTCACGGAATCCGCCGAAATTTCCGCCGCCGAAACAATATCCGCGATCTGCCGCGCTTCAAGCAGCGAGGGAGTCCCTCCGCCGAAATATACGGTGTCGTATTTTCTTCCCGCCGCCCTGATATTGCGTATCACCGCCCGAACATAGTCATCGGCTGCGGAACTGTCTGCCGAAGAAAAGAAGTCGCAGTATGCGCATTTTCTTTTGCAAAACGGCACGTGAATATACAGACCTACAGGCTGCAAAGCTTTTCACTCCTTAAAGTTTAACTTTCATCAGTCCATGCCCGGAGCAGAAAAAGTACAGCTCCGCGCCGCTTAGTCTCGGTAAGCGCACGGCGGCGTCCTGCTCGGGGTAAAGCCGCTGCAAATATACCCTGTCGCACCCTGTAAGCGCGGCAAATGCAATATAGTGCGACTTCTTCATCTCATGGGGAAAGGTCACATAAAATTCATCGTCGATGTTCTCGATTTTTGGAGTATGTCCTCCGTCGGGAGCGGCAGCTTCAAGCGGAGAAAGCTTTCTTCCGCAGCAGGATATTTCTCCTGCCGAAGCCGCTGTGAATATATTCCCGCATTCTCCGCACACGTAAAATTTCAGTCGTTTCATATTTCCTCCGTTCTGACCGCAGGGGTTCAGCTCGCCGTTCAGAAGCGTTTCAACGGGCACTCCGAACAGGTCGGCAATGTTGTTCAGAACGGAAATATCGGGACAGCCCAGTCCGCGTTCCCACTTTGAAACAGCCTTGTCGCTGACAAAAAGCCGTTCGGCAATTTCCCGCTGGGTCATTCCGCGTTCGGTCCTTAGCTGTCTGAGCAGCGTTCCCGCCTTTTTGCAGTCCATAAAAATTTTCCTTTCGGTTTCGGTATGATAAGATAAGTATAGCACGAACGCGCGCCGCCGTCAATAAACGAACCGTAGAGAAGCAGGATCCGCCGGCTGCCTTGCAAAAGCTTTTATCCTGTCCGCCTTGCAGCTTAAAAACAGCTTTTTTCATATTCTGAAAAAATTTTCCGAAAACTATTGACTTTTGAACAGTAGTATGCTATTATACTTTCAGAGGACTACTGTTCAATAAACAATAGAAAGGGAATGATGTTATGACCAAAAAGCAATATCTTGCAAAGCTTAGGAAATACCTGCGGTTCAGTCTGTCCAACAAAGAGATAGACGACATTTTAGCGGATATGGAGGAATGCTTTGAGGCGGGAGCA
>JAAVHL010000048.1 GCA_014799735.1 Ruminococcus sp. | reverse complement strand
CATTGCATTTGCGGGAGGAATGTTTCCGATCGGCATTGATGTGGAACGGGTTTCACACAGAAATATGAAGATAGCAAAGCGGTTCTTTACAGCTGACGAGTGCAAAGCAATTGAGGAAAGCAACGAGCCTGAGGAGACTTTCTATAATATCTGGACGTCCAAGGAAGCGTACGTGAAAATGCTTGGCGCGGGACTGTCAAAATCCTTCAGGTCGTTTGACATTGCAGATAAAAGCCTTGACTGCCGCTTTGCGACAAAGCGTCTGCCCGAGTTTATGCTGACGGTATGCGCTGAAAAAATAAGCGGCGACGAAATAATTATAAATGAAATTAATGCCGAGAGCTTGCTGAGTAAATGTCAGCGGCCATAAAACTAAGTACAACACCAAAAGACCCAAAAAGACCTTGTGAGAAGTCCTTTTGGGTCTTGTTTTGATTAGCAACAGCCGAAATTATTTTACTAAGCCGCTGTTATTGATAGCCGAAACCAGAGCGTTTATCGAAGCAACAATAATGTCAGTATGTGTTCCCGTTCCCCAGAATACGCCGTTTTCCGTTTCGATTCCCACATAAGCCGCCGCCTCAGAGCTTGAACCGTGTTCAAGAGCGTGCTCCTTGTAGGTGGTGATGGTGTAATTTATTCCCAGTGCGTCCTTTACAGCGTTTGATACAGCGTCGAGACGTCCGTTTCCGTTAGCTTCACGGGTGATGATCTTTCCGTTGTATGCAACATTCACCGTAGCGGTAATGCCGTTTTTCTGAGCGTAGTGAGCCTCGTCCACCTTAAAGAAGTCGGTCTTGTTCAGATAGCGGCTGCGGAATATTTCGTTGATCTCGTCGGGCATAAGCTCCTTGTGAGCGTGGTCAGAAACGCTCTTTACCGCGTAGCCGAAGTCCTCACGCATTTTAGGAGGCATATCTATGCCGAATTTCTGTTCCATGAGGTATCCGATACCGCCCTTGCCGGACTGGCTGTTTATGCGGATAACGTCGCCCTCGTACTCTCTGCCCACGTCCTTGGGATCGATGGCGAGGTAGGGGACAGTCCAGTGAGGAGGCTTCTTTTCCTCCAGCCACTTCATGCCCTTTGCGATAGCGTCCTGATGCGAGCCTGAGAATGCCGCAAACACCAGCGCGCCGCTGTATGGCTGACGCTCGTAGACGTGCATACGGGTGAGCTTTTCGTACACCTGTGTGATCTCGTTCATGTTGGAGAAATCAAGCTCCGGGTCAACGCCGTGAGTAAACATATTCATGGCAAGCGTTACAATATCAACGTTTCCGGTACGCTCGCCGTTGCCGAAAAGCGTTCCCTCAACACGGTCAGCGCCCGCAAGCAGACCCATTTCCGTATCTGCAACCGCGCAGCCTCTGTCGTTGTGGGGGTGGAGGGATACGATAATATTCTCACGGTTTTTCATATGCTTGCACATATACTCGATCTGACAGGCGTAAACGTGTGACATGCTTTCCTCAACGGTTACAGGCAGGTTTATGATGACCTTGTCGTCTGCGGTCGGCTGCCAGATGTCAATGACAGCGTTGCATATTTCCAGCGCAAATTCGGGCTCTGTACCCGTAAAGCTTTCGGGACTGTATTCAAAGCGGAAATTTCCCTCGGTTTTCTCGCGGTACTCCTTGCAGAGCTTTGCACCGAAGGTTGCAATGTCAATAATTTCCTGTTTGGATTTTTTGAACACCTGTTCGCGCTGAGCGACAGATGTACTGTTGTAGAGGTGTACAACGGCGTTCTTGCAGCCCTTTAACGCTTCAAAGGTTTTTGCAATGATATGCTCGCGGCTCTGTGTCAGCACCTGAACGGTAACGTCGTCGGGAATGAGGTTTCTTTCGATCAGGGCGCGGCAGAAAGCGTACTCGGTCTCGCTTGCGGCAGGGAAGCCGATCTCGATCTCCTTGAACCCCACCTTAACGAGACAGTTCCAGAACTCCAGCTTTTCCTCCAGAGACATGGGTATGATCAGCGCCTGATTGCCGTCGCGGAGGTCAACGGAGCACCATACGGGGGCTTTTTTCACACTCTCGTTCTTCACCCAGTCATAGCAGGGTTCGGGAGGCATAAAATAGCGTTTTTCGTAGCGGTCAAAGTTCTTCATGACAAATCTTTCCTTTCTTTTTTTGCGGGAGAGGCAGATGAGTTCGCAATAAAAAAAGCTCTCATCTCCGTCTCATACGAGACCTAAGAGATGAAAGCGTAAGCTTCCACGGTACCACTCTTGTTCGGACAAAGTCCGCACCTCACCGCATCTCAATCTTTGGGATATCCAATGCGTATCTCTGTAACGGGAGAACCCGTTCCAACCTACTTGCAAAAGCTTTCAGCGGACTGCTCAAGGACGAGTTATAACCAAGCAGCTTTGCCGTCTTGCACCAAGCGGCGGCTCTCTGAAAAAAGCGGTTCGGCTTTTGTTCCTGTCGATGCATTTGAATATTACAATGAGCATTATACCATGGAAATTTTTATTTGTCAAGGGGTAATTTAAAAAAATTACAAAATCAACCGGAATTTTTGTCCGAGCAGTATATCGAAACAGCTTTTGCGGTAAATTCGGCAGTACCGTCTCCGCCAGCTTTGTCAATGTTCCGCTTCATTCTTTCGTCGCTGACGTATAGCTGTCCCAAGCCGCGCAGTATCTCGTCGGTGCAGGTGTAGTAATTGTCGGTGATGAATTTTTGCAGTCCTGCGATTTTTTCGCGCGCCTCCTTGCTGTCGGGAGCAAGGTGCTTAACCGTGCCTATCTCCGCAAAAATATCCATAAGCTTTCGGGCGGTGTCCTCAAGCTCGGCAGGGGATTTGTCCGCAGTCCTTGCTTCGTATTCCTCATACGCCTTTGTGCCGCCCCATTTCGCCTTGACCTCAGCTTTATAGCTGTCGATCTCGTCGCTTTTGAAAATATCAAAATTCATATTATCAACTCCTGTTTTCCGTATTTTGCAGGCAAATGATATCAATTCTCCGATACGCTTTTGCTGTAGCTCCAGCAGCTTTATCTGCCGCTTTAACGCTTCGTCGTAATCGAAATCGGGAGCTTCGAGGATATCCCGTATTTCTTTCAGGGAAAATCCTATCTCACGGAACATCAGTATGCTGTGCAGACGGCGCAGAGCTGTATCGTCATACAGCCTGTAACCCGCCTCGGTCAGCCGCGTTGGTTTCAGCAGACCGATCCTGTCGTAATGGTGAAGTGTGCGCACACTTACGCCCGTTCGTTTGCTTACTTCGTTTACCGTGTGCATTTTACCGCTCCTTTCTCCTGCATTATCTATTATAAAGTATGACGATGGGTGAGAGTCAATGAAATAATTATAAACAATATTTTGAAAAATTGCAAATGTAAAGGCTGAGCCTTTACCCCTGCCGCCGTCTGTAGTAAAGGCGGCAAATTTTGTTTCCGAGACGGGAAAAAGCTTCTGTATCGACATTGCAAAAAAAGGCCGAATGTTTACCCTTGTTGGCATACTTAGTATTATAAATCATTTCTGCAAAAAATTTGAAAAAACACTTGCAAACGGGAAAAAAGTGTGGTATAATATTAAATACTTAACGGATTTATCCGATATATAGGTGTGCGGGCCCTGTGCAACGGAACACCGTGAACCATGTCAGGCGGGGAACCGAGCAGCATTAAGCGGAACGTTTCGTGTGCCGCAGCAAGCCTGCACACCTATGTACCGGATATATTTTATTTTCAGGGTGATGAGCTATGCGCGAAAATTTCAACAGACGCCTGCCAAGCCTGTGGGACAGATTTTCCGCATTTATTGTCAGGATAATTCCATGGCTGGCGGCGCACATCTTTCTGGGACTTTGCATAGGAAGCTTGTACGCTATTAGGGTGTACGGCGTGAAGAATGCCGAAGAATATTATTTTCCTCCGATAGTATTCGGCGCTGTGGCTGCACTTATCGGGGGCTGGGCATATTATTCATTTGGACGGGTCAAGTCTGAGTACGAGATCAACAGGCTTGGCAATTTTGACAGGGCGCTGGTTTTCGGATATTTTTCGGGTTCGGACGCAAAGCTTCTGCGGGAAGCTGTCATTGATATGCATTTGTCCGACCTTAACGGCGCGCTTGAAAAATTCAAGTGGCTTGAAGAAAAAGAACTTCCCGACGACAAGCGTTCGGTGCTGTGCTTCTATATGGGACGCTGCTATCAGCTTATGGGATATCCCTCGAACGGCGTGAAATACTTTCAGGAAGCTTTGGATAAGGGCTTGAAGCTCAGCGATACATATCTGCTTACGGCGCGGTGTCTTACCCAGAACGGCAGATTTGACGATGCTTTGGAGTGCTATAATGCTCTGCTTGAAAAGGACTGCTATTTTGATTTTATCTATACGGACATGGGTATTGCCTGTCTTAAAAAGGGCGACGGTGAAAAGGCTCTGGAGTATTTCACAAAGTCGGTTGACGAGGGGAAAAATTATTCCTTTGCGCTGGGCGGCTGTTCTTTGGCGTATTTGCAGATGAAAGATCTGGACAAAAGCAGGGAATACTACCGTCAAGCCCTTACCTGCAACATGGACGACGTAAACGGCTTCAAGATATTCTACTGCAATATTGCGGAAGCGGTGGGTCTGCTTGACGAGATCGATCCGCAGATGAAGCTTCGTTCCGATACGGGATTTGGGCAGGGAGACGAAATTATAAGGTGATCAAAAAGGAGCGATCAGGATATGTATAAGGCGCTGTACAGAAAATACCGTCCGTCTACCTTTGATGACGTTGTTTCCCAGCCCCATATCACAACTACGCTGAGAAATCAGATAGTTTCGGAAAAGACCGCTCACGCTTATCTTTTCACAGGCTCACGCGGCACAGGCAAGACCTCCTGCGCGAGGATACTTGCAAAGGCTCTGAACTGTCTGCACCCTGTTGACGGAAATCCCTGCCTTGAATGCGAGATATGCCGCGACGCAGACGACAACGCTCTTTCGGACATCATTGAGATAGACGCGGCTTCAAACAACGGCGTGGACGACGTCCGCGATCTGCGGGACGGTGCGGTCTACACCGCAGAAAGGTGCAAATACAGAATTTATATAATCGACGAGGTTCATATGCTCACCAAGGAGGCGTTCAACGCGCTTCTGAAAATTATGGAGGAACCGCCTCCTCACGTTAAGTTTATTCTTGCAACCACTGAAATACACAAGGTTCTGCCGACGATACTGTCACGTTGTCAGCGGTACGATTTCCGCAGGATACTTCCCAAGGACATCACCGAGCGGCTTCTGTATGTTGCCGAGCAGGAAAACATCTCCTTAGATCCCGAAGCCGCCGAGCTTATCGCAAAAACTGCGGACGGGGGAATGAGAGACGCTCTTTCACTGCTTGACCAGTGCATTGCTTTTTCGGAGAATGTCACTCTCGACATTGTTTCGGGAGCGGCTGGAATTGCGGGACGCGAGCCTGTGTTCGAGATACTTGAAGCCGCCGCGGACTGCGACGCCGCAAAAGCTATCGGCGTGGTGGACAAGCTTTACGGTATGTCAAAGGATATGCAGAAGCTTTGCGACGAGCTTATTGCTCAGTTCAGAAATGTGATGGTGGCAAAGGCTGTACCCGAAAATCTGGACTTGCTTGTGTGTATGCCAAGCGAGCTTGAAAAGATAAAGGCTTTGGCGGAACGGCTTTCCATTGAGGATATTATGCATAAACTGGAAATTCTCCAGTCCTGCAACGAGCGTATCGCAAGGGTAAGCTCCAAGCGGGTGGAGATGGAAATGTGTCTGATAAAGCTTTGTACGGCACAAAGTACTGCGGTTGGAAACGGCGCGGCAAACGCCGAGCTTCTGGCTAAAATAGATATGCTTGAACAGCGCATTGCGGCTCAGCCGATGCAGACAGGACGTACCGTACAGGCGGCGCAAGACGTTCATCCTGCGCAGGCGGCACAGCCCTCAAAGCCGCAGTATACTCCCAAACAGCAGGCGGAGACTGGCGATCTGTCTAAGATGAAGCCCGAGGATTTCGTGAACGAGGACAGATGGCAGGATATCCTTGAAAAATTTGCGGAGATATGTCCGTCGGTAAACGGCGCGCTGAACGGCTCTTACGCCGTCAAGGGCGGCGGCTATATGCTGATCTATACCGAAAACAGCTTCTTTTTGCAGCTCCTGCGGAACAAGGAAAACGCCGCAAAGCTTCAGGAGGCGATAAAGCTTGTTACGGGCAACGTTTTCTCCATAAGGGCGAAATGCGTCGCTCCTGCGGAAAGCGGCGGGGACAAGCTTCAGGGAGTTCTGCAAAAGGCGCGGGACAACAATATTCCCGTTGACAGCGAGGGCGGTCAATAACAAATACTATAACGCAAATCACCCGAAAGGGTTTGATACAGTAAAAAAATGCTCACCGTCGGAGCTGCGAAGCAAAATTTAACGCGGCGGAGAAAGGTCAAAAAAATGAAAGCAAGATTACCTCAGGGAATGGGCGGAGGAGCCCAGAATATGAACAGCATGATCAAGCAGGCTCAGAAAATGCAGACTAAGATCACCGATCTTCAGGAGGACATCGAGAACAGAGAGTTCTCAACCACAGTCGGCGGCGGAGCTGTTGAGGTCACAATGTCCGGCAGAAAAGAAATAAAGAAGCTTGTTATCAAGCCCGAAGTCGTTGACCCCGAGGACGTGGAGATGCTCCAGGATCTGATAATAAGCGCATTCAACGATACCGTTAAGCAGATAGAGGAAACCACCGAGACCGAAATGGGCGCGATCACGGGCGGAGTATCTTTCCCCGGCTTGTTCTGATTTCCCGCGGCGGAGGTGTTCTATGGCTAACAATACCGCGCTTCCTCTTGTGCTTCTTGCGGAGCAGTTCGCNAAGCTGCCCGGAATAGGCATGAAAAGCGCACAGCGGCTTGCNTATCACGTCATGAGCATGACGGAGGAGGACGTTAAGGAATTTGCGGACGCGCTTATCCGCGCTCACAGCACGGTNAAGTGCTGCGCCGAATGTCAGAACCTGACCGANGACGAGCTTTGTCCCATATGCTCCGANGATATGCGNGACAGNAGCGTTATCTGCGTTGTGGAGACTCCNAAGGATATCTCCGCNTTTGAGCGTACNAACGAATACAAGGGNGTATATCACGTTCTGCACGGGCTTATTTCTCCNCTGGACGGTATCACGCCNGACAAGATACGCTTAAAGGAGCTTCTTGCACGCATTAACAAGGGCGGGGTAGAGGAGGTCATAATGGCGACCAATCCCACNGTTGAGGGCGANGCTACGGCTATGTATATCTCCAAGCTTCTNAANCCGCTGGGNGTANNNGTNACNCGNCTCGCNTTCGGACTTCCTATCGGCGGCACTCTGGANTANGCCGANGAAGTNACGCTCTTTAAGGCTCTGGAAAACCGAAACGANATTTAGGAGATACCGAAATGAAAGTAAAAAAGCTTACCGCGCTGATTTTGTCAGTGCTGTGTACTGCTTTGGCGGGCTGCACGTATACCAATGAAGACACGCCTGTAACGGACGCGTCTCTGTCGGAGACCGTTTCAACTACAGAGACAGAAGTTCCCGAACAGACAGTCGGTGAGGCTGTTACGGGAAACACCCTTATGGCGAACGCTTCTCCCGAAACAAGTGCGCTTAGCTTTTTCGTATATGACGGTGAAAATACCAAACTACGGTATTTGTTCGGTACTTCACAGGAAAATGAAATCCTTAGAGCAATTTCCGCCGTTTCCGCAGAAAAAGCCGAGGGCTGGTCTCCCGAACTGTTTACAGCTCCTGCTTACGGCTTTGAGATAGGCGATACTGACGGCTGGGCGCTGGAAGCGGTGTGGTCGAACGGCTACTGGATCACCCAAGACGGTGAGGCGTACCGATTTGACTATGATTTCGGCACGTTTTTGGATAAGTACGACTGGTCGGACGAAAGAGTTTTCTCGGCTGCTGCCATGCTTCCATGCGCGCATATTATCTGCCGTGACGGCGACAAATGGTATGCTGACAGGCTTTCTCCTCCGTATACGTATATTGACGAAGAAGCTCCCGATTATATTTCGGCTGAGCTTGTAGAGCAGACAGAAGGTACGGTTACGGTAAAATATACCAACAACGGCAGCGAAGAATGGATGTATGGTCTGCATTTTTCGCTAGATGTGCTTCTCGACGGCGAATGGTACAGCGTACCGACTATCAGCGGAAATTGGGGATTTAATGACATTGGTCTGATCTTAATGCCTGAACAGCCGCGGGAGGAAGTGTATGATCTGTCGATGTACGGCGAACTGCCTCCCGGACAGTACCGTGTTTCTGCTAATGGCTGTACTTTGAAGTTTGAAGTCTTGTGAATTCAGTACAATTAATCGCACTAACATTTGTTATAAATGACGAATTTCTTTAAAAATATTGACAAACGACGTGCAATGTGGTAAACTATATAAGTCGCTTGAATAGCTTTGCTGTTTCCGAGTAATGGGATATAGCCAAGCGGTAAGTCAGCGGACTTTGACTCCGTCATTTCGGTGGTTCGAATCCACCTATCCCAGCCAGTCAAAAAGTTCGCTCAGTCGGGCGGACTGTATATTGGGGTGTCGCCAAGCGGTAAGGCACTTGACTCTGACTCAAGCATTACCGGGGTTCGAATCCCTGCACCCCAGCCAGCACGGTATCCGTGCAGCCTGAAATATCCTCGCAGCAATGCGGGGATATTTATTTTGCAGATTCCTGTACAAGACATTTAAAAGCTCCGCAAGTTCTTTTGTAGATTGAGCTTGCGGAGTTTTTTATTGTTCATTGATCTCATGCGCTTTTGTCGCATTTGCATTTCTCGCAGATAACGACTTCTCCCTTTGAATTTTCATCGTCTCGGATTATCTCGTCAACGGAAGGAACACAGATCCTGCCCGATGCGGGATTTTTTATGCTTACAACAGGAGTTGTAATGCAGGCGTTTACGTCGGACTTTTCAAAACACAAGTCCGTGCCGATCATTTCGCAGTTTATCAGCTTAAGATTTTTGCAGTAGCAAAGCGGCTGAGTGCCGATGATCTTGCAATTTTCAAGAGTCAAGCCGTCGGAATACCAAGCAAGATATTCTCCCTTGACGATGCTGTTTTTTACGGCGACATTTTCAGCGTGCCAGAATGCGTCCTTTGTATCGAAAACGCAGTTTTCAAAAACAGAATTTTTAATGTACTGAAATGAATATTTTCCCTTGAAATCCACGTCGGAAAAATTAATATCCTCGGAGCGCATCATAAAATATTCGCTCACAGCCGTACAGCTTTCCATGCGGACGCCCGATACCGACCAGCCGAATTCGGGAGAAATAATATCACAGTTTTTCAGACGAACGTTCCTGCACTCCCGAAGAGCCTTTATACCGTGCATTTTTGTATCGGCGATCTCAATATTTTCCGAGTACCACAACGCCGCGCGGCATAGCTCAGTCATTTCCGAACCGGAAATTTTCAGACCGTTGTCGTGCCAGAACGGATACCGCAAATTAAAAAAGCAATTCTCTGCCGTGATATCCGAACATTCCTTAAATGCGCTTTCGCCGTCGGCAGGGCCGTCAAAACGGCAGTTTTTCGCAATAAGATTTTTGCTTCCGTAAAGAGCGCGTTCCTCGTCAAAGGTTTTGTTTTCAATAATCATAATTATGACCATTTTCCCGTTAGGGAAAATGTGTCCTCCTTTCTAACGATGTTAAAATGACATAAATGTCATTTGTGGTTTTGCGTCAGCAAAATTCCGAACGGAAGTGAGGAAAACAAAACTCGTAGTTTGAAAAATCTTTGATTTTTCAAACTTATGCTCCCTTTCAGTGTTTGCGGTACTGTACATTTCGCCTTGTACTTATTGTACCACACATTCTTTCAAATAGCAAATACTTATATTGAATAGGAATATATGCTTGAAAAGTATATTGGGCTTATCGGCTATTTATTTCATATAACGCTTCAAGAAATTTGGCTGCCGCCTTTGTATGGGTCTGATTTTTTTCTATATTATATGCATCTGCGCTTCGACAACAGGGGAAAGCGGTCGGAAGCAGAGCCTGCTTTTTCCGCTTACGTTAAAAAGCTTATCAAAGCAGATCACATATCTGTCTTGACAGCGTGGGCTGAGAAATATGCAGAGATTCCGCATCTCCCGAAATACTTTGCTCTCTTGCAATAGCAAGAAAATATTTTAATACACGCGGCTCCATGTGCCGCCTCCTGCCGTTCTTGTAAATTAATTATACAGTAAAATAATATGCCTGTCAAGCATAATGTGTTATTCGATATAAGTATTTGCTATTTCAATGATCGTGTGTTAAAATACAGTAAAGCAAGAACATGAAAGGCTGAGCCTTTACCCATGCCGTCGTCTATAGTGATGACAGCAAATTTTGTTTCCGAGACGGGAAAAAGCTTCTGTATTGACATTGCACGAAAGGCTGAGCCTTTACCCTTGCCGTCGCAGTTGGACGGTAAGGAAAATTACTCTTCCGAGACGAAATATACTTCTGTATCATTATTCATCTAATGGGGGATATCCTATAACAGCGAATTACGCTCAAAAATTATTACAAATCTTACAGACGCAGGCTGCGGCATAGTTTTGGCGGAACGTTATGCCGACAGTAAAAGTACCAAAGAAAAAAATGATATTCTTAAAAACCACAGGCAGCGGTTTCTGGACGATCTGCATAAATGCCGGAAGCGGATAGACTGTTTCGACTATCTGATCTATTCGGAAAATAAATCGTAACGGAGGATTTTATATGGAGAAAATTTTTGCAATGTTCTTTTCGGCAGTGTCCGCGCTGATCTTAGCTTCCTGCGGGACTTTGCAGGATACCGCGGAGGGTGAGATCGCTTTGTCGGTCACATCACAATTTTCGGACGGCTTTTTAGAAACTTCGGCACAGGAGGAAATAAGTATGAATAAAATTAAAATTACCGCAGGCGATAAAAGCTTCACGGCTTTTCTTTATGATAGCGATGCCGCAAGCGCTTTTGGCGAAATGCTTCCGCTGACTCTGGACATGAGTGAACTTAACGGAAACGAGAAATATTTTTATCTTTCCAACGATCTGCCTGTAAATTCCGAACGTCCGGATAAAATTAATTCGGGAGATATCATGCTTTACGGTTCAAGCTGCGTTGTGCTTTTTTATGACACATTCGATACGTCTTACAGCTATACGCGGCTCGGATATATCGAGGACGCGTCGGAGCTTTCAGCCGCGCTTGGCAGCGGAGAAGTTAGGGTGACATTTGAAAAAAAATAAATGTAAGCGATTAAATGTGTTCGTTTCGCCGTCATTATCCCAATTATCCGGGATAAAGGGGAAGTGCGATAAATAAGTATTCTATTGAATTTGAAAGGCCGCGTAGAAATCCTACGCAGCCTTTTTCTTTTTGTCGTACAACTTTATGACATTGATTGGGGGACGATATCATTAGTACGGCGTTTGACAGGGGAACAGAAATTCCATTTGTACTCCCGCAAGGTTTAAGCGAGTACGTTTTCCTTATTTTTATCTTTTGCAGCTGAATTTTTTGGATTATTTTTATTCCTTTTCCTGATTATTATTATCAGAATAATTATAACCGCCGCCGCTGCCGCAGAAGCCGCGGCAATTATCAGTACCGTATAGTCCCTTTCGGAAACCGTCAAAACCGCGCTGTTTCCCGAAACCTCCACAACAAGATATTTTCCGTCAATTTCCGTTTCGGCTATCCGCTGAACGCCATTTTCCGTTACGGTCAATACTGCCTTTGACGGTTTTATTGAGGGAAGAAATCTTACCTTGTGACTTCCCGCGCCGTCATTCGGCAAGGTAATGCTCCAGCTTTCAAGTCCCTCGGAAGAAATGTTTTCCGCAGATAAAATGTTGTCACTGCTTGTAAAATTGCCCTCCGCAACAAATATCGGCAGACCGCTGTCACGCTTTTCCGCGGATTCAAGAGCAGTGATAAATTTCTCGTAAACCGCATTTATCTCCGCGCTGAAAGTTATATTCTCGTAATTGAATTCCTCCCATTTGCCGAAATTTCCGCCCTTGTCGGGTACGCCGGGTATCTCCGCCGAAGTAAGGCTCTCGCCGTATTCAACAGGCACGACCTTTACGATCTCGTCCTCCGAAATAAATGTAAGTTCAAGAGTTCGGAATTCCTTTGGTACATTTTCCAAAGCTATCAACTTATCATACGGCACAGGGTATGCAATTCCGCTGTAGCTTATTCCGTCAACTGCGCCTATGCCGCCGTCCACAAAGGTGTTGTTTGTAATTTCACCCTCAAAGTCACTGTATCCCGCGACCGCGCCGATACGCTCTGTGCCCTCTTCGATAACGACAAAGCTTTTGCAGTCTATCATATCATGGGCAGTACCCGCAATACCGCCGACGAAATCCTTTCCGCTTACACGGCATTTTGCACTGCACCTTTGTATAGCAGCCTCAGATTTGCCGGCTATGCCGCCGCTGTAGTCTCCGTCGGTGGACTTAACGTCCCCGAAGCCGACGCAGTCGATAAGACAGCCTGTGGACATTTCTCCGGCAATGCCTCCCGCTCTGCCCTTTTTGGAAATTACCTCGCCGTAATTGACGCTGTCCCTGACAACGGTTTTGGACTGGTATATAAAGTTTGCGGAACGTGTTCCGATCCTTTCAATATCGCCCTCGGGGTCGAAGTCGTACTCAACAGCCATAGAGCCCGCAATGCCTCCCGCGCAAAGGTCGCCGTTTACCTCGCCGTAATTTTTGCAGCGTTCAACCTTTCCGTCAGACTGTCCCGCAGAATCCTCGGAGGAAATGTCGTCGGTGTAATCGGAAATATCCGCCGAGGTCTCGTTTATTTCGTCCACAATATCAAGGATAGTGTCGGAAATTTCAGAGGTCTTGCTGTTTATCAGGCGGAAATTTTCAGCAACGGTACTCATTGCCGAACCCGTGTTGTCGCCGAATTCATCTCCGAGACCGACAATGTTTCCGAGAGCTGTGGAAAGCCTGTTTCTGACGGCAATAATTTCGTCGTCCGCTCCGACAAATTCTATTTTTTCCTTTCCGGAAAAGTAATCCAGAATGTCAACAGTTTGTGAAAAAGCGTCCTTGATCTGCTCCGCGGAAGTCCTTGCGTTTTCGGTGCAGTCCTCCGCAAACCATACAGCGGCAACAAGCTGTGCGGAAGCTATATCGAAATAGTCCCACGCCTCGGTAATGCGGCTTATTATGCTGTCGGCGGAGGCTGTCGCGCCGTTAAGGTCCTGATTGGATTCTCTCAAATACCTTATGAAGCCAAAGAGCCCCGAAACATTTACCTGTCCCGTTACCTCGCCCACGGAGCCCGAAAGCTGCTCTCCCGAGCCCTGAAGATTTTTAAGATCCTGCCCCAGTTCGGCGGAAACATTTTTAAGCTGTTCGTCAAGATTTTTCGCAGCCGTTGACGACATTATATTTGTGAAAGCTTCGGTAATTTCCGAAAGACTTTCAAATATGTCTACCATTGACTGGTCGGAAAGAATATTGGCTATCTCCTGGAGGTACACGCCTATGGTATATTCGTCAAAAGCTCCGCCTATGCCCCATGAAAGGCCTGAATTTCTTATTCTTTCAGCAAATCTGTCCGCAGCGTCCGAAAGCCGTCTGAGCTGCCTTTCTATCTCTTGCTTTTCCATATCTATGGACGGGTCGTTTGCAAATTCACTCAAAGCATCGGCAAGACTTGCAGCCGTTCCCGAAAGATTTCCCGCAGCACTTGACATACCCTGTATCGAGTGACCGAGATTTTCCAGCGCGGACTCCATGCCCTGCTCGTCGCCGACGGAGTTTTGAAGCTCGCCGAATGAATGATCCAGCGAAGCGGAAGCCTGTTTAAAGCTGTCCACAGCGTCCGACAAGTCCTGTAAAATCGGGAACAGAGTTTTCATTCCATCATCCGCTGTCTGCAAGGAATCCGATATTAACTGCACGGAATTTTTCAGATTGCCGAACGCCTCGGACATAGAGTCCGAAGCTTCCTCAAGGCTTTCCGCAGCAGGGGCAGCCATGTCGATAAAGTCGGAAATTCTGGAGCTAAGCTCGTTTATCGAATCAATATCAGCGTTTATGATATCGTCAGTTTTGTCAAGGAACTCGTCGGAGATCTGTCTTGCGTTTTCAAGCTCGCCGCAGATCTCGTCCCAGTTTGCTGAAATTGCCGAGGAATCCGCGTCCGCGTCGTTTATGGTGCGGTCGATAAGAGCGTTAAGCTCTTCAAGCTGCGTGCGGAGCTTGCTCATGGAACGCTCCGAAAACAGCAGTGAAATATGCGGCTCTGCCTGACCAACAATGCCGCCGGTGTCCTTACGGCCGTTTATAACGCCGTAATTCTCGCAGCCGCTTATGTAGCCCTCCTGTCTGCCCGCAATTCCGCCCACGTTGTAGCCAACGTGAATGTATCCTACGTTTCCTCTGTTTGTGCAGTTCTGGACGTTTCCGGAGGAATACCCAACAATGCCGCCCTCGTCGGTTATCTCGGTGGCATTTTCGGTGGAGTAAATGTCCTCGATGTTGATATTATCCAAGTCCATTGAATCGTCAAATGCCATAACATTTACCGAGGACTCGTTTTCACAGTACACGATAATGCCCGAATTTTCTCCCGCAATTCCGCCTGTATAGTGCCGTGCCTGCACAAGTCCCGTTGTTTTGCAGCCTGCTATAAGACCTGTTTTCTCGTTTACGCCTGTAATACCTCCGCAGCGTTCCTTGCCGCTTACCATGCCGCTGAATGAGCAGCTCAGTATCTTTCCCCTGTTTACCCCCGCGATACCTCCGCACTCGGAGGCGCTGCCCGAGGGAGCGACCCTGCCGTGCACGTTAAGGTCTTTTACAGTACCCTCTTTTTCAATGTACCTGAAAAGGCCCGTGTCGGAGCCGCTCTCCGCAATATTCAGCCCCGAAACAGTGTGACCGTTTCCCTCAAACATTCCGCAGAATGTAGGTATAGGTTTGAAGTCGTAGGGAAGTTCAATGTCGCATTCAAGATAGTATTTTTTTCCTATCGTGTTGCTGTCAAGGACGCAGCTTTTTACAAATTCGGCAAAGTCCGTCTGCGAGACAATGTGTATCTCATTCCTTGCGTTTGCTTCCGCAAATACCGCAGCGGGAGCGGCAAATGTCATTGTCATGGCCGCCGACGTTAAGAATGAAAGTATCTTTCCAAAACGTTTTTTATTCATTTGTGACCGCCTCCCTTTCTTCAAAGAATTCCACAGTATCTGGCGTTTCTCCCGCAAGGGTCTGAACCGCTTCTCCGCGGGGATTTTCAATTCTTGCGTCAACGTCGCCCACAATAACAGCCTTGATGTAGCCCTCAACTCTGCCGTTGATGTTGCCGTGTATAAGACCGCTTACAACCATGCGGTTGCCCGATATCTGAGTGCGTTCCGCCTTTTTGATAGTAAACGACGTGCGCTCAATAATAGTGTCGCCCAAAAGAAGTATCTGCGGCAGTACGCCCATAACGAGAATGATAGAAATTATAGTGCCGCGTCCGAGACATACGCCGATAGATGAGATCGCTCCGTCGGAGGAAAGCTGACCGATAAGAATACCCGCCGCCGCAAGAATAGTACCCGACGTTATAATCGTTGGGAAAGCCTGATTAAGGGTCTCGATAACCGCCTGCTTAATGGGCATTTCCTTTTTAAGCTCCATGTAGCGGCTGGAAATAACGATAGCATAGTCGATATTCGCGCCCATCTGAATGGAGTTTACAATAAGATAGCTAAGGAAGTACAGACTGTTCTGCTCCAGATAGGGGAACGAGAAGTTCATCCAGATACTGCCCTGAATAACCGCAATAAGCAGAACGGGAAGTCCCGCGGAATTAAATGTGAACAGCAGGACTATAATTACAAACAGCGCGGAAAGTATGCTGATTATAAGATTATCCGTTGAGAACGAGCCTGACAAGTCCCTGTCGCTGGTTGAGTTGCCCGCAAGGAAAACCTGATCCGCGGGGTAAAATTTCTCTGCCTCGGTGTGGATAGTGTTAAGAAACTCAAAGGTCTCGTCGCTTTCCTCGGGCAGCGCAAGATGCAGAAGTATGCGGCTGTAGTTGTCGCTTTTAAGCTGCAAAAGCGCGTCGGTAAGCTGACTGTGCAGATCTTCAAGGGTATCCATAAGCTCGTCGTCAAGAGTAACATATCCCTTGTCGACCTCGTCGTAGGTGAACATGAACATATCTATCAGCGGCACGCCGTACGCGTCAAGACCGTTCACCACTTCACCGTAATTCTCTTCGTTTATGGCGTATGCGCCGTAAAGGACTTTTGCCACCTCAAAGTCAAGCTCCACAAGCTCTGAGAACTGCCGCGGGGTAAGCTTGTCGGTAAGCATATAGCCGTCCATAGCCTCCGTGTTGGCAAGACCAAGAATGGAGTCTATCTCGCCGTATCTTTCAAGATTGGCAATAAGCTTGCTCTCCGCCTCGTAATCTCCCGACGGAACCATAAGAGCCACAAGATTTGTGGAACCGAAATTGTCCTTTATCTTCTGTTCGGCAATTTTAGTTTCATTCTGCCGCGCAGTCTGCAAGTCAGTAGTTCCGTAGCAGTAGGGACACTTGCCCGAGAAAAAGAATGCCGCAACCGTAACTATAACAAATATCGGCGGGATAACAAATCTTGAAACATACGCAAATTTACCCACGGCGGAAATTTTGGG
>JAAVHL010000022.1 GCA_014799735.1 Ruminococcus sp. | reverse complement strand
TTTTAATGCTGCCGTTCACATAGTTTTCGCCTTTGCGGGAGTAGTAAATTATCAGATTTTTTGCCATATCTCATTCTCCTTTTCAAAAAATACTTTGTTTTGAATATATTACACAAAATAATTGGGTCAAAGTCAATTTGAATTTCAGGCATATTGTATAAGAAAAACTTATACAACAATTTTTTTACCAAAATTTCACTAAACACACATATTGTACGCTTGTCTTTGATTTGCTTTACCGTATATAATAGAAAGTAATAATTGAGCTGTCATGTTTGATACCGAAAAACATAAGGAGACAAAAAATGCTTAAACAAATCAAATATTTTCAGACCGTTGTGCGCTGTAACAGCTTCAGCGAGGCGGCGGAGGAATGCTACATATCACAGTCCGCGATTTCCCAGCAGGTTAAGGCATTGGAGCGTGAGTTGGGCGTGAAGCTTCTGAAACGGGAAAACCGCCGCTTTTCTCTTACGCCTGCGGGAGAGCATTTTTATCAGAAAAGCCTGCTTATAGTTGCTGACTTTGAAAGGCTTTGCAAGGAAACAAAGCACATCGCGCAGGGAAACGATTTTACCCTGCGTATCGGATATATCAAAGGCTACGGCGGTGCGGAATTTCAAAGGGCAGTAGCGGAGTTTACCGCAAAATATCCCGAAATTCCAGTGGATATGAGAAACGGAAATCACGAGGACTTATATGATTTGCTTCGTACGGAGCAGGTAGACTTGGTTCTGAACGACCAGCGACGGGCTTTTTCGGACGAGTATGTTAATACGATCTTGACGGTTATCGGCTGCAATATCGAAATATCCGCAAGAAATCCTATAGCAAATTCGGAATTTGTAAGTGCAGACGATCTGCGGCACACGCCATGTATATTGGTAGCGTCAAAGGAGCAGCAGGAAAACGAACAGTCCCATTATCGGGAGATTTACGGAATTGAGAGCAAGTTTCTTTTTGCGGAAAATCTTGAAGAAGCAAGGCTCATGGTCGTCAGCGGTAAAGGCTTCCTGCCGATCGAGGGCGGAACTGCGCCGACGCAGTATGCCGAAACTATCGCGCGGCTTCCCCTTTGCCGAAACGGAAAACCCATACACCGCAATTACTGCGCTTTTTGGAAAACAAATAATTCCGGATACTATATTGAAGAATTTGCGGAAATTTTAAAATCACAGTTTGCAAAATAAAAAATCGAAAGGGTCTGCCAAAGGCCGAGCCTTTACCACTGCCGCCGTCTATAGAGAGGGCGGCAAAATTTTATTTCCGAGACGAAATGTACTTCTGTATCATTATTTGCCTAAAGGCAGGCTCTTTTTGTATAAGCATTTACTTATAGATAATCTTTGAAAAACGAATTGTTTTATTAAAAATTAAGTTGTATAATAAAGTTGTAAAAGCAATTTCACGGGAAAGGTGAAAATATGAACGAAAAAGAAAAAGTGGAAAATGCTTATAAACAGCTATACCGAGGAATGACAGAGAAAAATCGTGATGTGCTTTCAGAAGTGCTGGGCAGCGATTTTGTTCTTATCCATATGACGGGAATGAGACAGTCAAGGGAAGCGTTTATCCGAGCAATAGAGGACGGCACGCTCAACTATTTTTCCGCAGAACATCAAAACATAGAAACGGAAATCCACGGCGATACTGCTATTCTTATCGGTCAGAGCATTGTCAATGCGGCAGTATTCGGCGGCGGGAAGCATACATGGCGGTTACAGCTTAAAATTAAGCTTGTCCGAAGCGGTGGTGACTGGCTTATGAACGAGGCGCAGGCGTCGGTTTATTGAAAATAGAGGCAAAGCAATGAAGAAAAAGATTTTATGATATGACACGGTTTAAAAATGTGTGTAAAAAATCAATAACTATAATTCGGAGGTAATTTTTATGAACAAAGATGTAGTAATTTTAACAGGCGCGGGACAAATTGGCATGGCTATTGCCCGCAGGGTTGGCTTCGGGAAGAAAATAGTTGTAGGCGACAAGAGCATGAAAAACGCCGAAGCCGTCGCAAAAATTATGAATGACGCAGGATTTGACGTTACACCAATGGAAATGGATCTGTCAAGCCGTGAATCCATTCTTAACATCATCGGCGAGGCGCAGAAGTACGGTGAAATTTCCATGCTCATAAATGCGGCAGGTGTTTCCCCCAGCCAAGCGCCCATTGAGGCAATTTTAAAGGTCGATCTTTACGGAACGGCGGTTCTTTTGGAGGAAGTAGGCAAGGTAATAAAGCCGGGCGGCGTCGGCGTAACAATTTCCAGTCAGAGCGGCTGGCGTATGCCTGCGCTTACGGCGGAACAGGATGAGCTGCTGGCTACCGCTCCAACCGAGGAACTGTTAAAGCTGGAAATGTTACAGCCCCAAAACATCAAGGACACTCTTCACGCCTATCAAATGGCAAAACGCTGCAACGAAAAGCGTGTTATGGCTGAATCGGTCAAGTGGGGTGAACGCGGAGCACGGTTGAATGATATTGCTCCGGGTATTATTGTAACGCCTCTTGCAATCGACGAGTTCAACGGGCCGAGAGGAGATTTTTACAAGAATATGTTTGCAAAATGTCCCGCAGGCCGTCCGGGAACAGCCGACGAGGTTGCAAACGTTGCAGAGCTTTTGATGAGTCCCGCGGGCGCTTTTATCACAGGTTCAACGATCCTCATAGACGGCGGCGCAACTGCAAGCTATTTCTACGGACCGCTTAGACCCGAAAAATAAAAACATTGCTAAAAAGCTTTTAAATATATGATTAAGGACGTTTCCTACTGCAAGAAACGTCCTTTGAAATTATGTCATATTAAAATAAAAAATTACAACACATTTATCACATATGCAGTAAACGCCAATCGCTTAATAAACTTATCAATAATATAAAAGAATCAACGGCTATGGAATTTAATCCATAGCCGTTTATATTTAATGATATTTCTGAAAACATCTATATCGCAGCCCGCCTGAACATGATTTATTCAGCGGTATGCTTTTCAAGCTTATAGCGCTTGACAGCAGCTTCGTTTACGATGCAGTTCTGACCCTCTGTCCAGCTCAGAACCGACGCGTCGAACTCCTCGCCTTTCAGAGACCTGCGTACGGAGTCCTTCTGTGCATCCAGATACGTCGGATCGTCAAACAGATCCATTCTGTAGACAATGTACCATACCTCGTTTTCCTCGACAATGGTATAGTCCCCCACGTTCAGACTGCCGTCAAAAACGGTTTCAGCCACCTTTTCGGAGGGTATTATCCCGCCCTTTGACACTATCGTACCGTAGCTTATTCTCTCTTCAGTTTCTTCCGCCGTATCGGAAACGTCGTCCTCCTCAACTGCGCCGTCCTCAGTCTCGGAATCTGTTCCGTTAGCCTCTGCGATAAGATTTGCGTAATACTCGTTGTACTCGTCCTCGATAGCCTCGAAGCTTTCGCCGCTTTTGGCTCTTTCGATATAGCCCTCAGCCATCTTTTTAAGCTCTTCCTTGCCGTCGGATTTGAGGAGATTTCCCTCGCCGTCCTTAAGCTCCATTCTGATAAACTTTATTCTGGAATTATTCTCCAGCAAATAGTCCTTGATCTCATCATCGGGAACAGCTTTCTCTCCGCCGTCGGAGTAATAATAGTCAAAGATAGCGGCGCGCTTTTGAGTGTTAAGCACCACGTCATAGTAGGACTGCTTGCTCACGCCGAGACCCTCGAAGTACTCGCCCACATATTCCCACCACTGGTCAACAGTGTTGGACGCGGCTTTCTCCTCGTTATTTTCAAATGTAAGACCCAGCTCTGTAAACTTCTTTTCGACCGCGGCGTACTCTCTCATGTCCTCCACAGCCTCATCGTTTATCCAGTCTCTTGAGGGCTTATCCTCGATAGTGATGGAAAGAACGTCCGTCTCGCCCTCGCCAAGATACTGCATTGCTTCGGATACGGCATTGGACTGGAAATAAATGAAAATACCGGCTCTGATACGAGTACCTTCGATATCTGCTCCCCAAGTTGTGTCGCTTCCGCAGGAAGCCAGGGAGAACGTCAAGACCGCTGCGGCAGCGGCAGCGGAAACCTTTTTCAACAAAGACATAGTCTGTAAAACCTCCATATAAAATGTAAATACATTATATTATAGCATATTATTTTCGACTTGTCCAGTATTTTGAAGAAAAAAACTGCTTTTGCTTTACTGTCGGTATACATTTTACAAAAGTCAAAAATATAAAGCCCGCAAGGTTATCCCATGCTGATTTCAGTCAGCGAGGGATATTTTTTTGTCGTAAGTTCGTCGTAAATGTGTACTTATGAATTTTATATTAATTTTGCAAGAAAAAAATTAAGTCTTGCAAATCCTTTTGTAAACTGGATTTGCAAGACTTATTCACTGGCGGAAGCGGTGGGATTCGAACCCACGAGCCCTTGCGGACTACTTGATTTCGAGTCAAGCCCGTTATGACCACTTCGATACGCTTCCATAAATTCCGACGGAAATTATTATACCACATTCCGTCGGAAAAAGCAAGAGTTTTTTCAAAATTTTACGGAATTATTCTCCCGCCGACGTTTCCGACGCAGCTGTCCCCTGCTCTGTCTCCTTTGGCACCGGCGCAAAGCTGTTCAGCTCCCTGCTGTATGCGTACCCGATCTTTTCCAGCTGCACGGCTAAATCGGCGGCGCTGACGTCCATGTCCTCACAAAGCTCATCAAGACTTTTGTAGCTGTCCCTCAGCTTCATGTTCATCACGCTCAGAAGCATATAGGGGTCTTTCGGCAGAACCATTTCATATTCCTCCCATTTCGGTATTTTTATTATAACGGTATCGCCGCCGTTGTCGTCCTTGGCGACGCTTTCGGCGTACTCCGCAAAAAGCAGTGACAAATCTCTGAATATCCCGTATTCGCGGGAATCTATCTCAAGCATATCAAGGTTCGTCATAATACTGATAAGATAATTTTTTTCTCCGTACACTATTGCCATGTCGTGGAAAAATCCCTCGTACCAGCCGTATTTGCGAACCACTTCGGAGCCGTCGCCGCCGTATATCATGGCGTTGCGGCTGTTGGTCATGTGAGTAAACAGATTTTCCGAGTAAGGATTGTTCTCGCCGATAAAATTGTATATCGCACGGGAAAAAGCCAGCGAGGACTCGCAGCATATCTGAGGTCCACCCTTTGCCTTTGCGTCCTCGGCGTGTACCCCCTCAATTGAAGCGGCAAATTGCTCATACCCGTCCTCGGGGTAAAGCTCCTTCAGCATTGCAAACGCCGAGTTGTCGCTTGTCTCCAGACAGTAGCCGATAAGCTCCTCAACGGTGAATTCCGTGCCGAACTCCATATTTTTCAGTTCGCCCGTACCCTCTCGCCTGTACTTTTCCGTATAGGTCATCTTCTGCTCCAGATCGGCTTTTCCCGCAAGCGCAAGACGGTAAATATACAGCATATAGGGAGCCTTTATCACCGAAGCGGAATAGTAGTGCTTATCGGGATTGAGCATTATCCGAAAACCGGTTTCAAGGTCGCAGTAGGATAATGATATGTCGTAATAATTAAAATGCGCAAGACTGTCCGTAATATCATAAAAACGGTCATAAAATTCCGATGGAAGATCGTATGTACCCAAAACCTGCGGGACAGTCTCCGAGACCGCGGTAAACTCGGTTTCCGCGGGAATACTTTCTGCGGCAGCTGCTCCGCTCTCGTCAGCCCGCAAACCGTCGGAAATCGGTTCTGCCGCCGTATAGGCGCTCCCCGTATGCGGCTCGGTTTCGGCTGGAAGCTCCTCCGCACAGCCGCCCATAAAGACCAGCGCCGCAAGCAGAGCTCCAAGATATTTACTTTTCATTTTCTGCGGCGCACTTCCTTTCCGTCAGAGATTTGAGTTATTGATATTACATTATATCATATATTGACGAAAATGTCCATACCTATGTGAAAACGTTACCGCCGCATTTGGGATATTCTTTGCACAAAAGCTTTTGGCAAATAAATTTTGATTTCAGCGGATTTATACAGAAAACACTTGAAAAAATTGCTCTGATGTGATACAATATTTATATTATGAAAAAATATTTATTTTTGACTGCTTTTGCCGCGGCTGCGGTTTTTCTGTCCGGCTGCCAAAGGGACAGGACAACTACTGTCATATATACCGACGTGCCGTCTCCGCTTACGCAGATGACGTTCAGAGAGTCACTGCCGCCCGAAACCTACAGCGAATATATGGCTACCTACACGCCTGAGTCAGAAACTTCGTCGGACAGACCAAAGTTCACAATGATCGGCGGGGTAGGTATCTACGCGGATACGAGAGTTACTGCGCCTCCTGCCGATTTCGGCGGCGGAGTAAGTGCGCTTAAACGTGATACCGCCGTGACCACGACTACCGTACCCGTTACGGAAACGGACGAATCGGAGGAGACTGTTACCTGCGTACCTATCGAATCGGAGACTGATATCTCGGAGACGTCCTCGGAGCCTGCCGAACAAACCGAGCAGACCGAAGTCTCAGAGCCTGCAGAAACCTCCGAAGCACGAACTCTTGCACGTCCAAAAGCGGACACCGGAGTGTCGGTAAGGGCGACAAGGATTTCCGCCGATACTTCGCAGACAAGCTCGTCCTCGGATACGGAAACCGACGAAACTGAATCCTCCGTCGAATAACGGACAGAACCGTTCATACATAAATCAAAGGAGTTCTTTGCAAATGCCTATAAATATTCCAAATAATCTTCCCGCCTATACCGTACTTAACAATGAAAATATTTTTGTAATGACCGATACCGCCGCCGCTCATCAGGATATCCGTCCGCTGCGTATCGCTATCGTCAACCTTATGCCGAAAAAAATCGAGACGGAGACACAGATACTCCGTCTGCTCTCAAATACTCCGCTTCAGGTGGATATCGAGCTTATTCAGATGGCAAGCCATGTTACGAAAAATACGCCCATCGAGCACCTGACAAAGTTTTACAAAACCTTTGACAAAGTGAGCAATGAGCGCTTTGACGGACTTATCATAACGGGCGCGCCCGTGGAGCAGATACCTTTCAAGGAGGTAGACTACTGGAAAGAGCTTTGCGCTATCATGGAGTGGTCGAAAACCAACGTCTGCTCAACACTGCATATCTGCTGGGGAGCGCAGGCGGGACTTTATTTCCATTACGGCGTACCCAAGTACGACCTGCCGGAGAAAATGTTCGGTATATTTCCCCATAAGGCGGAGGTCGCAAATGACCCGCTGCTGAGAGGCTTTGACGAAAATTTCAGCGTTCCTCACTCCCGTCACACCGAGATAAGGCGCATGGACGTGGAAAAGGTCAAGGAGCTGAAAATTCTTGCCTCCTCCTCCGAAGCGGGGACGGCGATAATTTCCGACAAAACAGAACGCCAGTTTTTTATTTTGGGACACCTTGAATACGACCGCTTCACTCTTGCAAACGAGTATTTCCGCGACAAGGACAAGGGACTTCCGATAGATGTGCCAAAGCATTATTTCCCGTACGACGACCCCTCGGAACCGCCCCATTTCAATTGGCGTTCCCACGCGAATCTTCTTTTTTCCAACTGGCTGAACTACTGTGTTTACCAGAAAACTCCATATCGTCTTGAAGAACTTGAGCCGCTCGTTTATTGAGCGGCTCATTATTTTTATAAATATTTTCTCGGAATAAATTTATCAGCACGGAACGCCGATCTTACCCATAAAATCCTTGATGGTGTTAAGCTCCGGGAAAAACAGCACGCTGAACGCCTTGTGACAGTCAGTGATCTCAATGGAATTGTTTACAAAGCACATGGAGTTCGCATTCGCGCCGCTGATGGAAATGATCTCCGCCGAGGGGGCGCTTACGCTTTCGGGAACGGATATATCAACGGTCATGCCCGACATAAGTGAAAAGCTGTTTGCATATGCCGCAGAGACAATGTTTACGGTCTCGCGTACGACCGAGGTACTCATTTCGTCCATATCTTCCTTTTTTTGTATAGAGACACCGGGGAAAAAGGTTTCCGCAAGTCTGTTGATAAACACGTATGGAAACACAAACAGAACCGCGCCCGACATATCCCCGTTAAGCTTTATGAGAAAAGCTTCGGCGTCGGAGCTGTGCATATCGGCGATCTTTCCCGCCAGCGCAGGAGCAAGTATCTTCACCTGCGGCGTGGAGATATCCGTAGCTGAGGATATCATCTGAGACACGGCGGTAGCAGCGTTACCGGCGCCGATATTGCATATTTCCTGAAGCACGGACCTATGCATTTCTTCAAATTCGTTAAAACTGTTAAGTGACATAAATAGATGTGCCTCCATAGTTTTTTCAATAAGGGACATTGCCCCGTCAAAACGACTTAGTGCGTTACAGCATCGGATCGTATCCTCCGCTGAAGAACCGTTTGCTGCCCCGTCTGAGAGGCAGTGGACATCAAGCCGCAATTATATCCTATGCCGATCCCGCCGTCGGTGTACCCATGCAAACACACAGACGACCGCACACAAAATTTATTTATGTGCGGCAGCGCTGCGGCGTACTGATCAATAAAGCAGTTTGAACAGCTTTTTCTTTTCAACGGCAAATTCGCTTTCGGAGATAACGCCGTTGTCGAGCATTGATTTAAGCTTCTTTACAGCGGTCTCAAAGTCCTCAAGCGACATATTTTCGGCATTTGCCGTGACCGACTCCGCAGGAGAGCTTACAGGCTCTGCGGGCACAGCCGTTTTTTCTTCGGCAGCGGCTTCCGCACTGTGTTCGGGAACATGAACCGGCTCGGGCTTCGGCGCGGGAGCGGGTTCGGAAACAGGCGCGGGAGCAGGCTTCGGAGCAAGCTTCTTCGCGATCTCCTTTGAGGGATCAAGCTCTTCGATCTCCGACGATACCTGTTTTTCATGGACTTCCTCAAGCTCATATTCATCATCAAGCGCGGGAACAACCAGTTCCTCGATCTTGTCGGGGTTTTTCTGTATAGTCTCCACAGGCATGGAGTTGATCTCTTCCTCGTTCGGTTCATCGGATATCTCGTCCATAAAGGAAGCGGCAGGAACCATATCGTCCGCTCTGATACCGAGAATATCGTCAAGTCCCAGAATATCCTCAACTGTAACGGAATCCTTTTTGGGTGCGGGAGCAGGAGCGGGCTCGGGCTTAGGTGCCGGAGCGGGAGCGGGAGCAGGCTTGGGCGCGGGAGCCGGTGCAGGTGCAGGCTTGGGCGCAGGAGCCGGTGCAGGAGCAGGCTTAGGCGCGGGAGCCGGTGCAGGAGCGGGCTTGGGCGCGGGAGCCGGTGCAGGAGCAGGCTTGGGCGCGGGAGCAGGTGCAGGTGCAGGCTTCGGCGCAGGGGCGGGTACAGGTTCATGCTTAGGCGCGGGAGCAGGCTGTGACTGAGGCTTTATCATGTCCTTGTATCCGCTTGTCATGCTTTCAAACTCGTCGTCCTGAGCCCTGCGGCGCGCTTCGATGTCTTTCAGCTTGCGTTCATTTTCAAGATCGCGCTTCTGCTCGAGCTTGGCGTCGTACTCGGCCTTTGCGTCGTTGACGGCCTGTACGATTTTTTCCTTATCGCTCTCCTCGAATTTGGGAAGAATGATCCTGCGGCTTGTTTTTCCGTTGGTATTGTCGTCTCCGCACTGGATATAGATAGGAGCGATCTTGTTGCTGTTGTTGATGTATATTTTTGTGATCTCGTCAAAGCTGCAGGTAAATCCCTTGTAGACGGGGTCTCCCTCGTTTATTCCCGTACGGACGCAGATAAAGCCCTTGCCGTATACGTGCTGCGGCGTAACGGTAATAGTGATATCCTGCGGCTTTGAGAGCATATTTTCTCTGTACACAGTCTCAAAGTAAGCAAGCTTTTTCTCGCTGTAGATGGCAGCCTGATTATCTCCGGAGACCTGCTTTTCGGGACGGTTGTCAAACTTTTCCTTTCCGTCCTCAATAGCCTTGATGATCTCGTCCTTGTTGTTGAAGCCGGGCAAAATAATTCTGCGCTGGTTCATAACACCGGTAGAGCTGTCGGCGCACTGCACATACACAGGCTGAAGCTTATTATTAAGATTTATGTATACCTTTGTAATAATATCAAAGCTGCACTCAAAACTGGAATAGAACATATCGTCTTCTTTAGTGCCTATCTGGTCGCAGATAAAGGCAGTGCCGTAAATTCCGTCCTCAGTGACGAAAACCTTGATATTCTGCGGTTTTGAAAGTACATTTTCCTTATAAACCGTTTCAAAAGAAGCAAGCATTTTTGCATTTGAGCTGCTTACCTGATTATCCATTGACAAACACCACTTTCGTATAATATTACGGAACAAACCCCATAAACGGATTTATTTATATCGCTTTTGACAGCTACAGTAATATTATAACATAAATTCTTAAAATAGTCAAACATTATTAACAGAGCCATGCATAAAATTTTAACAAGATTTTTTTAACGATATGCACAATCCAACACAAAAAGCGCGGACAGAAAGGCTTTAAACCGACCGCGAAATCTGTCCGCGTTTATGCTTATTCGGTTATTTTATACCCTCGATAGCTTTGACAGCGTAATCAAGGAAGTCTCCCGAAAAGTCCTCGATAAGACCCATATCGCACTGGTGTGTGATATCGGGAGAAATGGGAATATGTCCCAGAAGAGGAATGCCGTTTTCCTCGCAGACTGCGTCGATATGGCTTTCACCGTAAATGTAAATCTTCTTGCCGCAGTCGGGACACTGAACATAGCTCATATTTTCGACCACTCCCACAATAGGAATATTCATCATATTAGCCATGCTGACCGCCTTATTTACGATCATTGCAACCAAGTCCTGAGGCGAGGACACAATTACCGCGCCGTCCAATGGGATAGACTGGAAAACAGTAAGCGGAACGTCGCCAGTTCCCGGAGGCATATCAACGAACATATAGTCGATATCGCCCCAAATAACGTCCGTCCAGAACTGCTTTACCACGCCCGCGATGATAGGACCGCGCCATATAACGGGGTCTCCGGGGTTTTCGAGAAGAAGATTTACGGACATGATCTTTGTGCCGCCGCGGGATACCGCAGGGAGGATACCCTCGTTTGTACCCTTTGCTCTGCCGCCAATACCGAACATCTTCGGGATAGACGGACCTGTTATATCAGCGTCCATAACAGCGGTTTTAAAACCCTTGCGCGCAAAAAGAGTTGCAAGCATACCCGTAACAAGGGACTTGCCGACGCCGCCCTTTCCGCTTACAACGCCGATTACCTTTCCCACCTTGCTCTGAGAGTTTACCTGTTCGATCAGGCTCTGGGGCTCGGTTCTGCTGCCGCAGTTTTCACCGCATGAAGAACAGTCGTGTGTACATTCGCTCATCTTATCATTTCCTTTCGGCATAAATCATAAATAGCTGTAAAGAACATTATACACCAATTTTTCCCGAATGTCAATGGAAAAATACTGTTTGACCCGATTTATCTTATTTCAGTACTATACTGCCGTTCAGAGCGTGTTCATACAGCTCCTGCTCGCCGAAAATCTCTTCGACCGACTTTACGGGCTGAACGTCGTTTTCGTCGGTATAGCTTTGCAACCACAAACTTGTCATATCGGTAACAATTTTATATCCTTTGACTGCATTGACCTTGCTGAGCTCACCGTTAAGCATGGTATAGCAGATGACAAGCTGATACGTCTTTTCGGTATCAATGTCTTCGACAATGCAAATAATTTTGTTATTTCCGACAGAAGTTATAAAAACATCACTGTTATCTGCCGACATAGCGTAAAAATTTCCTAATCTCTCACAGGTTCTGCCGGTTACTGCCCATATGTTAGAATACTTTTCATTTTCTCCGTCCGTACTGTAGCCGTTATCTGAGGAATAAACTGTTTTTATAAAAAACTCCTCAACACCGTCGCCGTCGTAATCGTCCTTAAAAATTTCTGTTATTTCCGCATCCGTGCCGTACTGTTCCAATACAATTTCGGAAACGTCTTTATCGGTAAGCTTTGCTTCTTCAAGACGGACTGTCTTTTCGGCGGCAGCGTCAAGGTCGATCTCTGCGCGGGCAGTGCCTTCTTTCCAACCGCTTCTGAGACCGTAGTTTGAAGTATAGAGGTATTCATGAGCCTCATTGTCCCAGAAAATATACCACGACGCAGGAGCTTGAGGCGCTGACTCCTCGATCATGAAGCCGTGAGCAACACCTCTTATTATGTATTCCTCGTGCTTTTTGACAGGCTTGCCATCTTCAAGGGCAAATATTTCCGCTCTCATTGTGCTGTTGTTTACTCCGAAATCGGTCAGCATATGTATAAATCCGCTGTATCTTATTGCCCTGCAGCCTCCCCAAACGCCGCTGGAAACTACCTCCGCCGCTCCGTCAGAGCCGACAAAAACCGCATAGTCGGTATCGTTATAGGGATATGCCGAAGTCGTTTTTTCGGTAGGTCCTACCGAGTTGTAAACGATAAACGCTTCGTTTTTTCCGTCCCCGTCAAAATCGTCACAGAAGCCCTCATTGAATACCGCCGTGATATTCCTGTTTTGGTCAAGCAGGTAGCCGTTCTCAAAATACCGATCGTAAATGCCGTTGTTATTAGCTGTTATCTCCGCGTAAGCGTCCTTGAAATTGTCGGTTTCCAGAACAGCGGACTTTGCCGCGTCAAGTATTTCCTGCGTGCCTCCCTTGCGGATAAAACTGTCCTCACTGCGCGCAATGATAAAGTCGTCGACAGCACATTCGTAATAGCTGCCCTCATATTTTTCCGCCTTTTCCTCGGCAATCTCCGCCGATACAGTTTCTGCAGCGGTCATTTCCTCGGAAGCTGTTGTTTCGGTTTCTTCCGCCGCAGTTGTTTCCGCAGAGGTTTGTTTTTCCGTTGTTTCCTCGGATGTCTTTATCTCCGTTGTTTCCGCGGAGGTATGTTCCTCCGTCGTTTCCGCAAGCTCGGCGGCAACGGTATCCGCAGTCGTTTCGACGGAAGTTTCCGCAGTCCCGCCGTTTCCGCAGCCCGCCAGCGCAAGTATGCATACGCTAAGTATTGCAGCAATTTTCCCCTGTTTTTTTATCATGATCACCAGTCCTTAAAATATCGTTGACAATATTATACATCAATCCGCGGAATTTGTCCATATAAAACAAAGTCTTACACTTTTTTCGGCAAGCAAATAAAAAACAGTGGACATTTTTCCGCAAATAATGTATAATATATATAATTAATCCCATAAACCGTCACGAAACGGCAAAAAAGCGCGGCCGCCGGAATTGCTTCCGCCGACCGCAGCTACAGAAAGGATATAACGTTTATGGCAGTCAATTTCATAGGAGTTACCGAAATAAACAGGGGACTTTCCGCGGACACCGCGGGATATATCGAAAAGTGCGAAAATATCTATCACCAGCGGCTTGCGGAGGCTGCCGAGAAAATATGCCTTGACGCGAAGGAGCGTCCGCTGGTGCTGCTTTCGGGGCCGTCCGGGTCGGGCAAGACCACAAGCGCGCTCCGTATCGGAAAGCGTATCCGCGAGCGCGGAAAGAAAGTCCATATCATTTCCATGGACGACTATTTTCTCCCTGCTGACGCGCCGTCCATAAATGATATACCCCTTGACGAAAACGGCAGGGTAGACCTTGAATCCCCGCTGAGAATGGATATCCCCCTCTTTTCCGAGCATCTGGAAAAGCTGTTCCGCTGTGAGCCCATATCCGTGCCGAAGTTTAACTTCAAGACCCAGAGCCGCATTTTCGGCGAGCCGCTGTGCAGACAAAAGGACGAGATCATCATTATCGAGGGTATCCACGCCCTTAACCCNCAGGTCACNGGAGATACCGACGACTTCACAAACTGCGTNTACGTCAGCGTCCGCACCCGTATCNTCTCGGACGANGACACCGTNCTNCACCCGCGNACGATACGCCTTATGCGCCGTCTCTGCCGCGACAAGCTTTTCCGCGGACGGAGCGCGGAGGACGTTTTTGCAATGCTCCCCGGCGTGACNCGCGGCGAGGACTTATACATAATGCCCCATAAGAGCCGCGCTCATTTNGACATAGACACGTTCCTTGCCTACGAGCCGTCGGTCTANAGGGCAATGCTCCTGCCCGAGCTTGAAAANGCCGCGGAAACAGGCTGCTTCGGCGAGGACTGCGGCGCGCTCATACGCACCATGAGCAGGCTTGCTCCCGCNGACATGGAAAGCGTTCCCGNCGANTCCCTNGTAAGNGAATTTATCGGAGGCAGCAGCTTCAGNTACTGAGTTTTTTCCATTNCNGCCGTCTTTTGCTCCTCGCATTTTTTNGCGTACTGNATGGAGTGNAAATTATACANTCTGGCNAGCTTGTTCCATGTTTTGTAGTCCACNTCGCCGNTGTTGCTTTCTCCNGTTACGGTCTGCATATTTTTAACAGCGTCANCGGTNNNTTTTCCGTAAANNCCGTCTATCGTGACCGAGTCNACGTTTGAATAGTANTCCGCAATGGTGTTNAGCATTGCCTGCAAAATATAGACGGTGTAGTTTTTTTCNCCCTCGNNTATGGAGTACGCCGAATCNGGAAAAGGNGTTATCGCCGCNCTTTCGGCAANATATTCCTNAACGGCNAGNTANACCTCNAAAAGCAGNTCCCATGTTTCNCGGTCCACCGTTCCCGTNACGGGAAGNCCGTATTCCTTCTGGAACGCCCNNACCGCCTCCGCCGTCTTATCGTCGTAGACNCCNGTGGGGATCACNGTCGGNATATTTNCGTTGGCTTGNGATATCGTTCTGAGGTATTTCTGNANNTCNGANATGTNNGCTTTTTTTTCTTCTTCTGTATATGCCATCTTACACGCCCGCTTTCTATTCTATAATGTATCCGGGGTACTGTCCCGGCTGCTTTACGTACCCGAACCGCAGGTCGGAGTAAACGTCNGATATNGCGTCCCATGCGCCCGGNCCTACNGAGCCTGTGACCTGAAGNCCGAACTGCTTCTGGAACTCGGTNACGGCGTTTCTTGTGATAGGNCCGAAATATCCCGTNGCGCTTACGTCNGGTATGTTGGGATAGGTCTTATGGATATANGAAAGATACTCCTGAAGCACCTTTACATANGGACTGGTCATTCCCTCGGTNAGNACNGTTCCNGGGAANAGCACNGCGTTTTCTCCCTCCGTGTTTATGGGGACGTTCTCNACTATTCCCGCATANGCGCGGTAAAGATCGTCCCATGTNNGCTCGTCTACCGTTCCNGTNTGNGGAAGTCCGAATACCTGCTGGAACGAACGAACCGCNTCGGCGGTCTGCTCGTCGTAGACGCCCGTGCTTTCCACAGGCAGCACGTTNTTGTAGTACGCGCCGATAACCTCAAGGTAGTACTGAATGTACTGNGTGGGGAAGCCCGTCGCGCCGATACCCACNGGTACGGTGAACTGNTCGGGAAGCTCCTGAAGCGTAAGTCCCTCGGAGTTNAGCTGGGACAGCTTNTTNACGCTGGTGTANATATAGTTTATCTTGTACCATGTGGCTTTGTCCACAACGCCNGTCTGGGGNAGATTGAATATCCTNTGGAACTCACGCACCGCGTCGGCGGTCTTGTCGTCGTAGGTAACGTCNACGGGGTATATTTTCGGTATGGCGGGATAGTTTGNNGATATCCTGTTAAGCTGTATCTCGATACGGTTCACGTCCGTACCGCCCGANCCTATCGTCAGNGGCGTACCNGGATAGGTGGGTATATTCGGTCTTATGGGAGCNGTCAAAATATTAATATCATCTCCGTANTAATATGTAAGTATNTCNTANGGCGTCATTCCCTGNTTGGCAAGATCCACGCTGCCCCACTGGTAAAGTCCNTCGCAGGTGACNTCTNTGCCNTCGCAGTAGGTGGCNAAAAGNGGTTCNACGCTGCCCTGACGNACGAGATACTCGTCGAAGATATCGTCCACGATACGGCTTATGGGTTCAAAGATATCGCGGTTTTCCACAAAGAAATGGTCGTACTGGATAGAATTTGTAATATCAAAATCATAGCCCTGAGAACGGTACCATTCGGTGTAGATCCTGTTCAGGGTAAAGGAAATAATTGCGTAAATATTCGCTCTCAGCGCGTTTTCGGGCCATGTCGGGTAAAGCTCGCTGGAGGCGACATTTTTTATGTAGTCGGGAAAGCTCACAGTAACGTTTGCAGCGTTCTGATTATTCGGACGCCCCAGATGTACCGTGACTGTTTCCGGGATGTACGGAACAGATTCCGGCATATGCACAGACTCCTTTCATCAGCGGTTTTCGTTGGGGTTCTCCGCGCCGCTCCGCTCAAATTCCGCAAGAGGAACGACCGACACGGGCTGAATGGATTTTATCGTATCGAATACGGGTACGGTAAGCTTGGGAATACTGTAAAAGCCCTTTTTGTAAACGCTGATATTATATTCGCTGTAGGGTCTTTCGGCAGGGTCGGGTGACTCGGAAAGAGACTGGGGCGGCGCGGCAAGGGGAACTATGGGAGTAGTGCCGTTCTCGTCGGTTATGACCATGCCGATAAGGGAGTCCAAGCCGTCGGTCTGCTCGGTAATGATGACCGTAGCGTCCCTTACGGGTATAGCCCCCGAAGCGGTGGTGACCTCGATTTGCAGATAGCCCTGCCCGCTCATGTCGGAAGGATTTTCACTTGCGAAGTTTTCTCCCGTATCCACCGAGGAAAAATCAGTGTTTTCATCGGGATAGCTTTCGTTTATCCTTTCATCACTTGCAGAAGTGCCCGTATTGTCCGCCCGTGAGGTAGGCTGCCCCGCGGCGTTGTAATTTCCCTGATTATGGGTATCGGACGGCTTCAGGGTCGTTCCCGCATTGGCGTTTTCGCTCCGAAGTATTTCCTCCGCGGTGGGAAATTTTGCGGACGTTTCCGCCGCAGTTTCCGCCGTCGTTTCGGCAGATGCTGAGGTTTGCGTGCTTTGCCGATTTTGATAGTCTGTCGGTATCTTCGGCATGGGCGGTTTTGAAAGGTCGCGGACGTTTGTCCCCGCAGACGGCTGAGTAACGCTCTGAGACTTTGGTTCTGCCGCGGTGTTAGAGGTATCGTCTTTGCAGACCTCTTTTGCTTCGCTTTGGATTGGCGCGGGCGAAGTCCGGGCAGGCAGACGCTTTGCTTCGGGCTGAGACTTCACGTCAGCCGCAGTTCCCGAAGCTGAGGTTTGAGCCGTCTGCGCCTGCTGCGGAGCGGCCGCGGTCGGTTTGGGCTTGCTCTTGTATAATCTCATCATTTCCTCTTTGTACTTTTTTGTCATATCGTCAAGCTTGTTTTTATCCTGCATCATTTATCCCCTCCGGATATGTTTTTATATATAGATATTTCGGAGGAAGGCAAAATATGCTTATAAGCATTTTGCAGAAAAAATAAAGGTGATAAATTTTGATTTTACGCACTACGTTCGGGGTTCTTAGGCGGCGAAGCCGCCGACACCAGCTGGTCGAGCTGAGCCCAGCTCGCGAAGTCCAGAGGCGGAG
>JAAVHL010000021.1 GCA_014799735.1 Ruminococcus sp. | reverse complement strand
GAGCATTTAATTTTCTCCGGAATTTTCATTACAACGGGATAGCGTAGCAGGGGAGGGAGAGGGTTAAGGAAAGAGGGAGCTCGAGGGGGAAAACCATAAGGGAGAGGGAGGGGGCGTGCGTGCGCCCCTTAAGTCCCAATGAGCCCCCTCCCTCTCACTTGTGGTTGTCTCCCTCGTTCCTCTACGCACTGAAGTAACGACTGCACAGCTAAATTAAAATTTACCGCCTTTATCTGCAAACTGAAATATAATTATATTTGGGAGGTAAAATCATGTTGGAAAAAATGAGCGTTCCCAGACTTATAGAGCTTCGCGTTGAAAACCGGCTTTACCAGCGCCACCTTGCAAAATACCTCGGCTGCAAGCAGCAGACCTATTCAAGATATGAGACCGGAGAGCTTCAGCTTCCGCTGCCGTTTCTTGTAAAGCTTACATATTTTTACGACGTCAGCGCAGACTTTATTCTCGGTCTTACCGACGACAGGAAACGTCCCGTACCGCGTGAAGCGGAATGAAATAAGACCCCCGCTTTTTTAGGAAGCGAGGGTCTTTATGCTTTTTATACAGGTCAGGACTTTGCTTTCCTTGACGAGATTAATGCAATGCATACCGCCGACAGCAATGCGGAGACAGACGCAAAAGCCGCAGACATTCCGTTTCCCGTGGGAGGATTGACAGAAACGCTCTCCTGTCCGCGGGAGCTGCTGTCCTCTCTGACAAAATTAAGAAACTCTTGGGGGCTGAGGTCGTAGTCGTCGTAGAAGTAAACATAAACGTCAAAGTCGCAGTCGTCGGGATTTTTGCCGATCGCTTCATACTGGGCTTTTACGCTCTCGGTCAGTGTCTCTTCAATGGATTCCCGCGTTTCGCCCTCTTGGAGATTTCCGCTCATTCCTCCTATCAGAGCATAGGCTTCTCCGTCGTCGTCATAAACCTCGTCGCTTCCGTTGCGGTAGACAACTATGCATTCGTAGTATCCCTCTCCCCTGCGTATCTCGTCGGTTATTGAGACCTCCTCTAAACCAAGGTCTTCAATAATTTCATCGTCTAATGGAACGCCGTCCTCTGCAAAAGCCGTGCAGACCGCCGCGGACAGGCATACTGCCGCGCATATCGGTATCGTCAGAAAAAGCTTTTTAATATTCATATAAATGCTCCTTTTACCGTTTTTAATGTGTCAATAAATATTATATCACCGCGTTTCGGAGCAGTCAAGCCGTATGTTGATTTTTCCCGTGAGATGCTGTATAATTACTTTTGATAAGGATAGGTGATAATTATGGAAATATCAAAGCTTGAAAGTCAGCTTGCGTTCCTTATGGAGGCGGACAGGCTGAAAAACATTTACCGTCAGACCTACACAAGCACCGACGACCTGCCTCCCATGCCCGACGGAAGCAATGTCGGAAAGCCGTATCCAAGGCGGGAAAACGACGCAGAGCATAGCTTTTCACTTGCGCTTTTCACGGCGGTGCTGGCGGAGTATTCGAACGAACCCATTGATGTGCCTAAAACCATGAAAATGGTTCTGGTACACGATATCGTGGAGATAGACGCGGGGGACACCTACTGCTACGACGCGGCGGGAAACTCCACAAAAGAGGAGCGGGAAAAGACCGCCGCGGACAGGCTCTTCGCCCTGCTTCCCGCCGAACAGGAAAAGGAGTTCCGCGGTCTGTGGGAGGAGTTTGAAGCGGGAGAAACTCCCGAAGCGAAATTTGCCGCCGCCATGGACAGATTACAGCCCCTTCTGCTCAATCTGCACAGGAACGGCAGCTCATGGCAGGAGCACGGCATTAAATTCGGACAGGTGGAGAAAAGGGTCTCGCGAATAGAAAAAGGCTCCGAGACATTGTATAAATACATTTACGAAAAGCTTGAGGACGTCCGCAAGCGGGGGATACTTCCCGACTGAAACTGCGCAGCTTGTGCAGGTAACTCTGCCGCGGCAGTCTGCATATAATATAAAGCACGGCTTTTACAAATAAGACCGCCGTGCTTGTTTCGCACCTCAGTGCGAAATTCGCAATGCGAAAGGACTGAATATTATGTGCAGCAACTGCAATAACAGCAACTCCGAAAACAACTGCAGATTAGCCGTTACTGTTGATGATAACTTTGGAAATTGTACCTTTCCCGAAAGATTCTTTGACGTAATGGTCAGCAGCAGGGACGGAAGCATGACCCTGACAGGCAGAGTAGCAGGAGGCAGTTCAGCGGTGTTCAGCGTTCCGTGCGACAAAGAGTATGCCGTTACCGTTACGGGAAGCGTGCATACATCTCCGCGCGCTCAGACGAAACGCGTCCACTGCTGCTGCGGTCAGACCTCGGGAGTTACATTCATTTTCATGACATTTGAGCCGGAGGAACATCATCAGAAGTTCTGTCCGCCATGTCCCGCGCCCTGTCTGCCGCCCTGTCCTCCGGAACCGCCCTGTCCCAAGCCATGCCCTCCGGAACATCCCTGTCCCGCACCTTGCCATCCGGGACACCCCGACCCCGCACCCTGTCCTCCGGAACACCCCGCACCCGCACCATGCCATCCGGGACATCCCGACCCCACACCATGCCATCCGGGATATCCTGCACCCACACCCTGCCCTCCCGAACATCCTCACCCTAAGCCCTGTCCTCCGGGGCCTCTCTGTCCCCAGCCATGCCCTCCGGGACAGTTCTGTCCCATGCCATGTCCTCCGGGACAGCCATGCCCTCCTAATCATCACCCGCAGCCTCACCCCCATCTGCAGCATCCCGTTCAGTCGGGGCAGATAGAAAATCTTTGCAATATCATAAACGAGATGATTTCCGAGGAGTAAGCTTTTACAGCAAACGCAGGAAGCTGCCGTACCCCAACGCTGAGGTACGGCAGCTTTTTGCGAAGTACGCAAAAAAACATTGTAATTTTCGGAAAACTGTGTTATAATTACCTATATATTGGCTGAGCGGGGAGCCCCCGCAGGCAAAGTCACCCCCAATGGGGGCGGATGAAAAGAGGAAAGCTTATGTGCGCGATAAATTATGAATCCCTTGTCCTGTTCGGAAGATTCGGCGGGGCTATGCTGGGACTGCTTCTGCTTGTGTGGCTGATAGCGCTGCTCACGCCCAAGGCGGCAGCCCTTATAGACAAGCTTGCGGGAAAACCGCGACCCGAAAGGGTGCAGGATAATATTAAAACGGAAGAATACGAGGTACACTCTTTTTTTGAGGACGTACCCTTAAAGAAGCAGGAAACAGGAAGTGACGGCGAAAAGTAGGTGGTTTTTATGAATATCAGAAAGCCTGCGGCGGTGTTGGCGGCTTCGGCAATTGCAGTAACGGCAGTCACGGTCACGGCTTTTGCGGCGGGGACTAAAGTTCCCATAAACGAAAAATATTTTCCCGACGAAAATTTCCGTGAGTATGTTTCGCAGTTCGATACGGACGGGAACGGCTGGCTCTCCCAAAAAGAGCGGGACGTTGTTACGGAGATTGACGTTTCTGAGATGGAGATAAAGTCAGTAAATGGCGTAGGGTATTTTTCCGGTATGAAAAAGCTAGTCTGTTCTGTCAATAAGATTGCAGCACTTGACATAAGCAAAAACCCGAAACTTGAATATTTGGACTGTGCTGTAAATAAGCTGACGTCTCTTGATGTGAGCAATAACCTTGAGCTTAAAACGTTGATCTGCTATTACAACGATCTGACTGATATTGATGTGAGCGCGAATGTGGGTCTTAAATATTTTGATTGTTCGTATAATGATATTTCAGAGCTCAATGTTGAAAAGAACATCGCACTTGCTGAATTGAAATGCAATTCAAACCGTATTGAAAGTCTTGATACAAAAAGTATTTCCGGACTTACCACGCTGTCCTGCGGCGAAAACGTACTGACAACTCTTGACATAAGCAATAACCGGCGGCTTGAAATTTTGTTTTGTTATAATAATAAGCTGAAAAGTATTGACGTGAGCAAAAACACCGAATTAACAACGCTTGACTGCAGCGGCAACGAGCTTGTAAATCTTGAATTGCGTAAAAAGCCAAGGCTTTACTATCTGGAATGCAGCGATAACAAGTTAAAAAGTATTAATTTAACCAAGTGTACAGAGCTTGAATATCTCTATTGCGGCAAGAATGAACTAAAGAGCCTTGATGTAAGTAAAAACCCAAAGCTTATGTCTTACGAAATTGACGACGGCGTTAAGGTCACAGGCAGGTTGCCGTTCATAAGCAATGATATAGTAATTTAATAAAGGAGTTTTAAAAATGGCAAAGGATAACAAAAAAATGGTTGAAGCGATAACCTCAATGGACGAGGATTTCGCAAAATGGTACACGGACATCGTTAAAAAGGCGGAGCTTATCGAGTATACCTCCGTTAAGGGCTGTATGGTAATTCGTCCCTACGGCTATGCTATCTGGGAGAATATACAGAGAATTCTTGACGGTATGTTCAAGGCTACGGGACACGAAAATGTGTGTATGCCTATGTTCATTCCCGAAAGTCTTTTGCAGAAAGAAAAAGACCACGTTGAGGGCTTCGCTCCCGAGGTTGCGTGGGTAACTCACGGCGGCAGCGAAAAGCTGGAGGACAGGCTCTGCGTCCGTCCTACCTCCGAGACCCTTTTCTGCGAGCATTACGCTAATATCGTACATTCCTACAGAGACCTGCCTAAGCTCTATAATCAGTGGGTGTCGGTTGTCCGCTGGGAGAAAACAACACGTCCTTTCCTCCGTTCGAGAGAGTTTTTATGGCAGGAGGGTCACACTATTCACGCCACCGCCGAGGAAGCTGTTATTGAGACGGAGAAGATGCTCAACGTTTATGCCGAATTCTGCGAAAAGAGCCTTGCAATGCCTGTTATAAAGGGCAGAAAGACGGAAAGCGACAAGTTCGCGGGCGCGGAGGCTACTTATGCTATTGAAGCCCTTATGCACGACGGAAAAGCTTTGCAGGCGGGAACTTCCCACTACTTCGGGGACGGCTTTGCAAAGGCGTTTGATATTATGTACACCGACAAGGAGAACAAAAAGGTGTATCCTCACCAAACTTCTTGGGGCATGACGACGCGTCTTATCGGAGCAGTGATCATGACTCACGGCGACGATAACGGACTTGTGCTTCCTCCCGCAGTCGCGCCTATTCAGGCGGTAATTGTTCCCATTCAGCAGTTCAAGGAGGGCGTTCTCGACAAGGCAAACGAGCTTGCGGACAAGCTTAAAGCGGCAGGAATTCGCGTTAAGGTTGACGACAGCGACAACTCTCCAGGCTGGAAGTTTGCGGAGTACGAAATGAAAGGCGTTCCCGTGAGAATTGAGATAGGTCCTAAGGATATTGAAAATAATCAGTGCGTATGCGCTATCAGGTACAGCGGCGAAAAGAGAACTGTTTCTCTTGAAAATATGCTTGAAACATTTAAGGACACGGTTGTGGAAATGCTTGAAAAGGAAATACCCGAGGGTATGTTCAATAAAGCTGCGGAAAACCGTGAGAAGCATACTTATAAGTGTACTACAATGGACGAGATCACAAAGGCTCTGGAGGAAAACGGCGACGGCTTTGTAAAGGCAATGTGGTGCGGCGACGAGGAGTGCGAGGACAAGGTCAAGGAAATCACAGGCGTTGGAAGCAGATGTATTCCCTTTGAGCAGGAGGAGATTTCTGACAAGTGCGTTTGCTGCGGAAAGCCTGCTAAGCAGATGGTTTATTGGGGCAAGGCGTATTGATGTGTTGCAGGGGAGTTAAACCATGCCTGATGATAAGCTTATTAAAATCGGAGAATTCAAACAGGAATACAATCAAATTCTGAACACCTCTTTGCCGTGCTTTGAAATTATGCAGTCAACGGGGTTGATAAAGCATATTTCAAAAAGGCACAGCAATTGTGTGCAGTATTTGGATAAAGCGTCTGATATTCTTGAAAATCCCGATTATATCGGCGTCAATCCCAAAGAAAACAACAGCGTAGAGCTTGTAAAGGTTTATGAGGATAACATTTTGATAGCAATAAAATTGGATTGCGATAACGGTTATTATTATCTTGCTTCATTATACAATATAAGCGGCAGCAAAATGGCAAACAGGCTTAATTCGGGAAGACTTAAAAAATACTTGACAAAATGAGGGACATGCTGTATAATGTAGGTATAAAGGGAATAATATATAATTAAGGTTATTGAGGTCAGAAAGGCTCCTGACGCTCCTTTTCACAAAGGAACCTGAGATGATGGGTACGCCGTCCATCCGATAACCGTTTATAGTAAGAAGCGGCATTGATTTGCCGCTTTCTTATTATGCCGAAAAAATTAAAGGAGATAAGTTTATGAAGCATTGCGGAACTCAAAGGTTAGAAACCGACAGATTGATTTTAAGAAGATATGTGAATGAAGATGCTGCCGCGATGTATAAAAATTGGGCGTCGGACAGTGAAGTTACCAAGTTTTTGATGTGGCCGCCTCATTCAAGTCAGGAAGTAAGCCAAGGTGTAACGGAAGAATGGGTAAAGCTTTATTCCGACGAAAGATTTTATCATTGGGCTATTGTGCTGAAAGAAAACGGCGACGAGCCGATAGGCGATATTGCCGTGGTAGATATAAAAGAAAACGTTTCAGCGGTACATATCGGTTATTGTCTTGGAAAGGCTTGGTGGCACAGAGGAATTATGTCGGAAGCTCTGAAAGCTGTTATGGACTTTATGTTTTATGAAGTTGATGTAAACCGTTTCGAATCAAGGCACGATCCGAGAAATCCACATTCGGGCGGGGTAATGAAAAAATGCGGAATGAAATATGAGGGGACTTTACGCAGCGCCGATTGGAACAATCAAGGAGTTTGTGACGCTTGCTATTATGCATTGTTAAAATCGGAACGCTGAATTTATGTTTGCCTCTTGCTTCTGAAAATCTTGTTTCTTAAAATAAAGGAGAAAGGTCATGTCTAAATTTTATATAGCGGACTTGCATCTGGGACACGAAAATGTTATCAGGCATGACGGCAGACCTTTTTCCGATACTGCCGAAATGCACGCCGCTCTGGTGAAAAACTGGAACAATGCAGTCGGTGATAATGACGAGGTGTATATTCTCGGTGATTTTGCATGGAAAAATGCCGAGGGCTTGGAGGCTTTGGGAGAACTGAAAGGAAGAAAGTTTCTTATCCTCGGCAATCACGACAAGCCCACGGAAGAAATGAAGTCTTGCTTTGAATGGGTAAAAGACCACGCGGTAATCAAGGACGGCGGCGATCAGGTGGTTATGTGCCATTATCCCGTAGCTCATTGGTACAATCAGTTTCGGGGAGCTGTGCATTTGTACGGTCATGTCCACAACAATAATGATTATCATGCTTTTAAGAAGTATGCCGATATTTGCAGGGACATGGACATTCCGTTTGAGTGCTATAACGTGGGCTGTATGCTTGATTATATGGGCTACACTCCAAGGACGCTTGAAGAGATAAGGGGTGGAAACAATAGGTAAGCTTATGAAAAAGATTTTAGTGGTACTATTATTAGTATGTATGGCGGCGTCTTTGAGCGGCTGCTCAATAAAAAAGGAATACGACCTTTACGGCAAGGAGCAGGTGGAGGCTCTGCGGGAGAGCGCGAAAGGCTGGCAGAGCGGTCGGTATCTGCTGACAAATCTCGATACAGATGTGATGAATCAGGCGTTCTCTTTTATGTATGACGAGGACGGTTTTCAGGTCTACCTCTATGAAAAAATTTCCGACGAGGGGAACTATTACGCTGAATTCTCCGACAGGGACGCTTTTTATATCATTGACGGCGGCATGGCAAACGTATACAGAGCCGGCTCGGAGGGGTATATTTTCTATGACAGGAATGATCCTCACCCCTACAGCACGGGAGACCTGCTTTTCTACGAAAATCTTTTTGTGAAGTCCTCGGAGGAGATACCGCAGGAGGACGGCGGCGCTGATTATGTATACTATTATAATGTGGATAAGATAAACGATACTTTAGGCACAAATCTGACCGAGTTTGTCACGGAGTATGTTTTCGGCGCGGACGGAGAGTTTGAATATTTCGTCCAGAGAAACTCCGACGGTGAAAGCAGCTATGCGTACCGCATTGATGTAATAGATACTGACAGTCTTACGGAGATCGAAAATCCCGCTTTGGCTTCGGGAGAATAATTTTAAATGGTATTGACAAAACTGTTTTTGTGATGTATAATGAAATCACAAGAAAAGATATAAAGTGTTTCCGCAGGGACACGCAAAAGGAAAACCCCGAAGTGCCAGCTTCGGGGTTTTCTTCGGGCTAATTGTCGGACTTGTGTCTGTTTAGCCACTTGCTTATGAGGTCAGAAACCACATTCGCTGCAACAGACAGCAAAAAAGATATAAAGTATTCCACAGCTTCCACCTCCTTCCTTGCGGAAGAAGCCGACAACGTAATTATTATAGCATGATTTGTCGTATATTGTCAAATTGTGCATGTTTTTATAAAAAATATCAGTATGCCCAAAAATCGGAATTATATTCATTAAAATCAAGATGTTGGTAAAAATGCATAAAAAAGCGCAGGAAAATCATCAAAAATTCTATAGCTAAAATTTGTAAAATTGGCATTACCCCCTTGAAATCGAAGCGGGGTAATGCTATAATATTACTTGCGTGACTGCGATACGGCGGTTTTACCGCTATGTTTTATGTTTGCGAGGAAGCGGAAGGTTGCTTGCGGTGTGCAAGGGAATTTCCGTGGAGTATGTCCGATAATCGGGCGGCTGTGATAACGAACACTGTGTGTGCTTAAACCGTGGACGGCTTGCGTTCGTCCATAGGTAAGCTGTGTGTACTTATCCTGCCCGAAAGACGTTGGTTTTTCGGGTGTTTTAGTTCCCGGGAGTGCGATACGCACGGAGACGTTGAACGTTTGAATGCGGGAATTCAGATAATGCGGTTATCACGAAAACCTCGTCCCCAAAAGTTTTTAAAGTATTCAGGAGGCGATCATTAATGGCAGTCAATGAAAAGATCAGAATAAGGATCAAAGGTTACGACCATGCGGTAGTTGACGCTGCTGCGGCTAAGATCGTGGACGCTGCTAAGAGAAGCGGCGCAAGAGTAAGCGGACCCATTCCGCTTCCCACCGACAAGGAGATCATCACAATTCTCCGTGCGGTCCACAAGTACAAGGACAGCCGCGAGCAGTTCGAGATGAGAACCCACAAGAGACTTATCGACGTTATCAGACCGTCCGACAAGTCTGTTGAGGCTCTGCAGGGTCTTGAACTTCCTGCCGGCGTTGACGTTGTAATGGAAATCAAGTAAGCGGGGAGCCCCCGCAGGCGCTTGCACGCAGTGCAAGAAAGTCACACCCCGAAGCAAGATGGCAGATGCCGCAGCTTTGGAAAGCCCCCTCAAGGGGGCGGGCAAGTCTGTCGGGACACACGTTGCCATTTCCGAAAAGCGTTGCACGGTAGGTCATGTTGCGGAAACGCAACCAATAACCAAAAGGAGGAAAAACTATGACAAAGGCAATCATCGGCAGAAAAATCGGTATGACACAGATTTTCGATGAAGCAACAAACAAGGTCATTCCCTTGACCGTTGTTGAAGCGGGTCCCTGCGTTGTCGTTCAGAAGAAAACAGTTGAGAACGACGGCTACAGCGCAGTTCAGCTCGGCTTCGGCGACATGAGGGAAAAGCTTGCGAACAAGCCCATCAAGGGTCACTTCGCAAAGGCTGACGTGGCTGTTAAGAGAACTCTTAAGGAGTTCAGACTTGANGGTGCGGAGGACATGGAGGTAGGCGCAATTCTGAAAGCNGATTCCTTTGCTGAGGGCGACATCGTTGATGTNTGCGGCACATCAAAGGGTAAGGGCTTCCAGGGCACTATCAAGAGAAANAACAACTCCAGACTGAAGGAGACCCACGGTTCGGGTCCTGTACACAGACACGCAGGCTCTATGGGAGCTTGTTCCTCGCCTTCGCGTATCTACAAGGGCAAGGCNCTTCCCGGTCACATGGGCAGNGAAAAGGTTACAGTACAGAACCTTCAGATCGTCAAGGTTGACGCAGAAAACAATCTTATCGCGGTCAGAGGCGCGATCCCCGGTCCTAAGAACGGAATCGTTACTATCTGCGACTGCGTAAAAAAGAAAAAGGCTTAATGGAAGGAGGAAGCAGTAATGCCCAGTATTAAAGTTCTGGATATGACAGGCAAAGAGGTTTCGGATATCGAGCTGTCGGACGCTGTTTTCGGCATAACTCCAAACGAGTCTGCTATGCACACAATGGTTGTGAATTATCTCGCTAACCAGAGACAGGGTACACAGTCCACACTCACCCGCACAGAGGTAAGAGGCGGCGGAAGAAAGCCCTGGAGACAGAAGGGTACNGGTCATGCAAGACAGGGCTCCACACGNGCTCCCCAGTGGACACACGGNGGTNTNGCTCTCGGTCCCAAGCCCAGAAGCTANCGCTTNACGGTAAACAAGAAGCTTAAGAGACTGGCTATGAAGTCCGCTCTTTCGACTAAGGTNATCGACAACAATATNATTGTTCTCGACGATATCAAGATGAACGAATACAAGACCAAGACCGTTGTTGAAATGCTCAAGGCAGTTAATCCCGACGGAGCTAAGGCTCTCATCGTAATGCCCGAGGTAAACAGCTTCGTTGTAAAGAGCGCGGCTAACATTCCCGGCGTAAAGACTGCATTGGTAAACACAATCAACGTTTACGACATCCTCAACTACGACAAGTTTATCGTTGTTAAGGACGCTGTCGCTAAGATCGAGGAGGTGTACGCATAATGATCGCACAGGATATTGTGATAAAGCCCATCATCACTGAAAAGAGCATGGAGGGTCTTCAGGAAAGCAAGTACACCTTTAAGGTTGCAAAAAATGCCAACAAGATCGAGATCGCAAAGGCGGTCGAGGAGCTTTTCGGCGTTAAGGTCGCTAAGGTAAACACCATGAACGTAAGAGGCAGATCCAGAAGAATGGGTATGCACAGAGGCTTTACTCCCGACTGGAAGAAAGCAATCGTTACTCTTACCGAGGATTCCAAGACCATCGAATTCTTCGACGGCATGATGTAANGCGGGGAGCCCCCGCTGGCTGAGTCACCCCCAAGGTTGGAAATTGCAATTTTCAACTTTGTCAAGCCCCCTCAAGGGGGCGGGTAACAAGGGGCGGAACATATGCGGCGGGCGAAAAACCTTTGCTCTCTAAATGGTATGCGCTATGGAAGAGCAGCTTCCGAAAAGCATACGAAAAAAACTAAAAAAGGAGATGAACTGCAATGGCTATCAAATCATACAAGCCTACGACGCCCTCCAGACGTCAGATGACTGTTACCGATTACAGCTGCCTTTCCAAGGTCGAGCCTGAGAAGAGCCTCCTTGCTCCTCTTAAGAAGACCGCAGGCAGAAACAGCTACGGCAGAATCACCGTTCGTCACAGAGGCGGCGGAAACAGAAGAAAATACAGAATTATCGACTTCAAGAGAGATAAGCAGGGTATGAACGCCACTGTTCTCACTCTGGAGTACGATCCCAACAGAAGCGCTTTCATCGCTCTCGTTCAGTACGAGGACGGCGAAAAGAGATATATCATCGCTCCCAACGGTCTTGCTGTGGGCGACACCGTTACAAGCGGTTCTCACGCGGATATCAAGCCCGGCAACGCTCTGGCGCTCTGCGATATCCCTGTTGGTACTTTCATTCACAACATCGAGCTTTATCCCGGCAAGGGCGCACAGCTTGTTCGCTCCGCAGGAAACATGGCTCAGCTCATGGGTAAGGAGGACAAATACGTTCTCGTAAGACTTCCCTCGGGCGAGATGAGAAAAATTCCCGCCAACTGCATGGCTTCCATCGGTCAGGTTTCCAACATTGACCATGAGAACGTAAGCCTCGGTAAGGCCGGTAAGACACGTCACCTGGGTATCAGACCTACAGTCCGCGGTTCTGTCATGAACCCCTGCGACCACCCCCACGGCGGTGGTGAAGGTAAATCGCCTGTCGGCCGTCCCGGACCTGTTACTCCTTGGGGCAAGCCTGCTCTCGGTTACAAGACCAGAAAGCAGCACCACCGTACAGACAAGTTTATCGTTAAGAGAAGAAACGGTAAATAAGCGGGGAGACGCGCGGAAGTATTTCCGCGGAAATGTTGCGTAATAAAATTATTACGTTTCACCAAAATGAATATTCGGTCGCATGACCGACTCATTGAAATCATAAAGAGGGATGTGGGGGATATCCCCGCACATCTTGCCTCGTAAATATGAGAGGAGGAAAACCAATGAGCAGAAGCGTTAAAAAGGGACCATACGTACAAGAGGTCCTTCTGAAAAGAGTTATCGCTATGAACGAAGCGGGCGAGAAAAAGGTTCTCAAAACATGGAGCCGTTCTTCCACAATTTACCCCGATTTCGTTGGTCATACCTTTGCCGTTCATGACGGCAGAAAGCACGTTCCCGTATACGTTACGGAAGATATGGTAGGTCACAAGCTGGGCGAATTCGCTCCCACAAGAACCTACAAGGGCCATGCAGGCTCCAAAGTTTCCAACAACGGTAAATAATAAGGCAGAGAGGAGAAATTACAATGGAAGCAAGAGCATATCTTAAAAATGCTCGCATTGCGCCGAGAAAGGTTCAGATCGTTCTCGACCTCATCAGAGGAAAGGACGTTGAGACCGCTATGGCGATTCTGCAGCACACACCCAAATCTGCCTGTGAATACCTGGAGAAGCTTCTGAAGTCCGCGGTAGCAAACGCTGAGAACAACTTCGGAATGGATAAGGATAACCTTTACGTTTCCGAGTGCTTCGTTTGCCCCGGTCCTATCATGAAGAGAATCATGCCCAGAGCACAAGGCAGGGCGTTCCGCATACTCAAGAGAACTTCCCATGTTACTCTTGCAGTCAAGGAAAAAGAATAAGTCGAAAGAGGAGGTAAACTAAATGGGACAGAAGGTTAATCCGCACGGTCTTCGTGTAGGCGTTATTAAGGATTGGGATTCCCGCTGGTTTGCAAACAAGGCAACTTTCGGCGATACTTTGGTTGAGGACTACAACGTCCGCAACTATATCAAGAAAAACCTTTATGCAGCAGGCGTTCCCCGCATTGAGATCGAAAGATTCGCAGATAAGGTAAGGATCCACGTTCACTGCGCTAAGCCCGGTATCGTTATCGGACGCGGCGGTGAGAATATCGAAAAGCTCCGTCTGGACATCGAGAAGATGATGAAGAAGTCCGTTTCCATCAATATCGTGGAGGTAAAGTCCCCCGATATGGACGCTCAGCTCGTTGCTGAAAGCATCGCAGCTCAGCTTGAAAACCGTGCTTCCTACAGAAGAGCTATGAAGCAGGCTATCGGCAGATCCATGAAGCTTGGNGCNAAGGGTATCAAGGTAATGGTAAGCGGCCGTATCGGCGGCGCAGAAATTGCACGTTCGGAAAGCTACCACGAGGGTACTATCCCCCTCCAGACTATCCGTGCTGATATCGACTACGGATTTGCAGAGGCTGCCACAACATACGGCAGGATCGGCGTTAAGGTTTGGATCTACAAGGGTGAGGTTCTCAAGGGCGACGTTGCCAAGGCAAGAGTTATGGCTGAAAGATCCGAGAGAAAGCCCCGCAGAAACAACGATGACCGCAGAGGCGGAAATCGCGGCGAGCGCAGAGAGCGCGCACCGAGAAGAGAAGGAGGTAATCAGTAATGCTGCTTCCTAAGAGAGTTAAGTACAGAAGAGTACAGAGAGGCCGCCTTACAGGTAAGGCTTACCGCGGAAACAAGGTTTCCAACGGCGAGTTCGGTCTGCAGGCTCTCGAGCCCGCTTGGATCACTTCCAACCAGATCGAGGCTGCCCGTATCGCGATGACACGTTATATCAAGAGAGGCGGTCAGGTTTGGATAAAGATATTCCCCGACAAGCCTATCACAGAAAAGCCCGCAGAAACCCGAATGGGTTCCGGTAAAGGTTCCCCCGAGTACTGGGTGGCTGTAGTTAAGCCGGGCAGAGTTATGTTCGAGATCGCCGGCGTAAACGAGGAGATCGCAAGAGAGGCTATGCGTCTTGCTATGCACAAGCTTCCCATNAAGTGTAAGTTTGTTAAGAAAGAGGAGGCGAGCGAATAATGAAAGCAGCAGAAGTCAGAGATATGACTACTCTTGAGCTTGACAACAAGCTTGCCGACCTGAAGAAGGAGCTTTTCGCCCTTCGCTTTCAGCACGCTATCAATCAGCTCGACAACCCTACGCGTCTCAAGGCTGTGAAGAAGGACATTGCGAGAATAAAGACTATTCTCCGCGAGCGTTCCGGTTCAGAGCAGTAAGTGAAGGAGGGAAACAAAAATGGCTGAAAGAAATCTCAGAAAGACCAGAGTTGGCAAGGTAGTTTCCAATAAGATGGACAAAACCATTGTTGTTGCTATTGTTGATAACGTACAGCACCCTCTGTACAAGAAGATCATCAAGAGAACGATCAAGCTTAAGGCTCACGACGAAAACAACACCTGCAATATCGGCGACCGCGTTGAGATCATGGAGACCCGNCCTATTTCCAAGGACAAGAGATGGCGTCTCGTTAAGGTNATCGAGCAGGCTAAGTAAGGNNGCGGAGNAAAACGTCCGGGCTNTGTGANTGCGGGGCGGNNCGCTTGNGNANGNGNTACGCTTGTANNCGAACGCACGTAAGNGCGATACGCACGGATACGTTGGACATCNTCCGTACAGTCAAACTAAAATATCTATGTGGCAGGGCAGTAAAGAAGCTTTGAGGCGGNTTTGCCTCACGCTTCTTGACCTCTTGCTTCCGGTAGAGAGGAGAATAAAGCTATGATTCAGATGCAGACTTATCTGAAAGTCGCCGACAACACGGGCGCAAAGGAACTCATGTGTATCAGAGTTCTGGGCGGTACCCGCAGAAGATANGCTAACATCGGTGACGTTGTTGTTGCTTCGGTCAAGAAAGCAACACCAGGCGGCGTTGTTAAAAAAGGCGACGTTGTTAAGGCAGTTATCGTTCGTTCCGCTAAGGGACTNAGACGCGAGGACGGTACCTATATCCGCTTCGACGAGAACGCTGCCGTTATTATCAAGGAAGACAAAAANCCCAGAGGTACCCGTATTTTTGGACCTGTTGCCCGTGAGCTGAGAGACAAGGANTATATGAAGATCCTTTCGCTTGCTCCCGAGGTTCTGTAAGGAGGCGTTACGGCTATGAATAATCTGCACGTTAAAACGGGCGATACCGTCGTTATCCTGTCCGGNAAGGACAAGGGCAAGCAGGGTAAAGTCCTTGAGGTATCCCCTAAGGAGAAAAAAGTTATCGTTGAGGGTCTCAACATTGTTACAAAGCACGTTAAACCCAGACAGATGGGTCAGCAGGGCGGCATCGTAAAGTGCGAAGCTCCCCTCTACGCATCCAAGGTTATGGCTGTATGCCCCAAGTGCGGCAAGCCCACAAGGCAGGCTCACAGNATCGAGGCGGACGGCTCTAAGGTAAGAGTATGCAAGCACGCGGACTGCGGCAAAGCTTATTAAGGAAAGGAGTTAATTGATATGGCATCTAATCTTAAGGAACTCTATGTCAGCACAGTGGCTCCCGCTTTAATGAAAAAGTTCGGCTACAAAAGCGTAATGCAGATTCCTAAAATCGACAAGGTCGTTATCAACGTCGGCGCNGGCGAAGCTAAGGAAAACGCCAAGGNAATCGACGCTATCATGACCGATCTGGCTGCTATCACAGGTCAGAAGCCCGTGGTATGCCGCGCTAAGAAATCCGTCGCGAACTTCAAGCTCCGCGAGGGTATGCCTATCGGCGTTAAGGTAACGCTCAGAAGCGAAAAAATGTANGAATTCCTTGACAGACTCTTCAACGTTGCGTTCCCCCGTGTTCGTGACTTCAGAGGCATCAACGGAAACTCCTTCGACGGAAGAGGNAACTACTCCACAGGTATCAAGGAGCAGCTNATNTTCCCCGAGATCGAGTANGATAAGATCGACAAGGTTCGCGGTATGGATATCAANATCATCACTACCGCNAACACCGACGAGGAGGCAAAGGCTCTGCTTGAGCTNATGGGCGCTCCTTTCGCAAAGTAATAAGGGAGGGATATTCAAATGGCTAAAACGTCTATGAAGATAAAGCAGCAGAGAACTCCTAAGTACAGCACAAGAGCTTACAACAGATGCAAGATCTGCGGCAGACCTCACGCTTATATGAGAAAATTCGGCATCTGCCGTATCTGCTTCAGGGAGCTTGCTCACAGCGGTCAGATTCCCGGCGTGAAGAAAGCAAGCTGGTAAATCCCGCCGACGCGCTGTTTTACTAATTAAAGGAGGTTAACCGTTATGCAAATCACAGATACAATTGCGGACATTCTTACGAGAATTCGCAACGCTAATTCCGCAAAGCACGCAACAGTTGACGTTCCCGCTTCCAATATGAAGAAGTCTATCGCTCAGATCCTTGTTGACGAGGGATACATCAAGAGCTATCAGATAATCGACGACGGAAAGCAGGGAATCATCAGGATCACGCTGAAGTACGGTGAGAACAAGTCCCAGGTCATCACAGGCCTTAGAAGAGTTTCCAAGCCCGGACTTCGTATTTATTCAAGCTGCGAGGATATGCCCAAGGTNATGAAGGGTCTCGGTATCGCTATCGTTTCCACTTCCAAGGGCGTTATGACCGACAAGAANGCAAGAGAGCTTCACGTCGGCGGNGAAGTCCTTGCATTCGTATGGTAAGGAGGAACAGATATGTCCAGAATAGGTAAAAAGCCCNTTGCTGTTCCTGCCGGAGTCGACGTTAAGATCGACGGCTCAACCGTTACGGTAAAGGGACCCAAGGGTACTCTCACAAACACATTCAATCCCGAGATCATCATCAAGCAGGAGGGCGCNGAGATCATCGTTGANCGTCCNTCCGAGGACAAGATGCACAAGTCTCTCCACGGTCTGACAAGAACTCTTATCCACAATATGGTCGAGGGCGTTACAAACGGCTTTTCNAAGTCTCTCGAGATCGAGGGCGTAGGTTACCGTGCNGCAAAGCAGGGCAAGAACCTGGTNATGAACCTNGGTTACTCCCATCAGGTTATCGTTCCCGAGATCGACGGCATNACNATCGACGTTCCCAACGCTACAAGCATTGTGGTAAACGGTATCGACAAGCAGGTTGTTGGTCAGTTTGCGGCTGAGATCCGCGAGAAGAGACCTCCCGAGCCGTACAAGGGCAAGGGTATCCGCTACGCGGGCGAGAGGATCATCCGCAAGGAAGGTAAGGCNGGTAAGGGTAAGAAGTAATCCCCAAGCCGCATAAGAAATCCTAACATTAGAGAATGGGACAGCCCCGAAGGCGGCTACTATTCTCCGTACAAAAAGGAGTTGAATTATCAATGGTAAAGCAGATCAACAGAAAGGCTGCAAGAGCCAAAAGACAGATCCGCGTACGTTCCAAGATCAGCGGCACTGCTGAGTGTCCCAGACTGAACGTATTCCGCAGCGCTAAGAACATCTACGCTCAGATCATCGACGATACCGCAGGAGTTACCCTCTGCGCGGCTTCCTCTAAGGACAAGGGCTTCGAGGGCAGCGGCGGAAACAAAGAGGGCGCTTTCAAGGTTGGCAAGATGATCGCCGANAAGGCTGCCGCNAAGGGCATAAAGGACGTTGTTTTCGACAGAGCCGGATATCTTTATCACGGCAGAGTTGCAGAGCTTGCTAACGGAGCAAGAGAGGGCGGTCTGAACTTCTAAGGGTTCGGACGATCAACTAACAAGGAGGTAATACTTTTGGCAAACGCTAAGATAGACGCTTCTGCCATGGAGCTTACGGAAAAAGTCGTTGCAATAAACAGAGTTTCCAAAACCGTTAAGGGCGGACGTATTTTCAAATTTGCCGCTCTGGTGGTAGTGGGCGACGGAAACGGTACGGTAGGCTTCGGCATGGGCAAATCGGGAGAAGTTCCCGACGCTATCCGCAAGGGTATCGAGGACGCTAAGAAAAATCTGATCAAGGTATCACTCAAGGGTTCCACAATCCCNCACGAGATCATCGGCGCATTCGGCGCAGGCAGAGTTCTCATGAAGCCTGCCGCTCCCGGTACCGGTGTTATCGCAGGCGGTCCCGTTCGTGCGGTAATCGAAATGGCGGGAATCAAGGATATCAGAACAAAATCCCTGCGTTCCAACAACGCGTGCAACGTGGTAAGAGCTACCATCAACGGTCTTGCTCAGTGCCGCAGCGCTAAGGAAGTTGCTGAGATCAGAGGCAAATCCGTTAAAGAAATTTTAGGTTAAGGAGGATAAGGACATGGCTATTAAAATCAAGCTTGTCAGAAGCCTTAACGGCGTTAAGAAGGATCAGGCTGCAACAGCTCAGTCGCTGGGNCTCCGCAAGATAGGAGACGTTACAGAGCAGCCCGACAACGACGCTACAAAGGGTAAGATCCACAAGATCGCCCATCTCGTAGAGGCCACCAAGGCATAAATTACGCAAGGAGGTGCGAAAGCTAATGAAAATTCACGAATTATCCCCCGCTGCGGGCTCCGTCAAGGACGTTAAGCGCGTAGGCAGAGGTCACGGNTCGGGCAACGGCAAGACNGCNGGCAAGGGTCATAAGGGTCAGAACGCACGCTCGGGCGGCGGAGTAAGACCCGGCTTCGAGGGCGGTCAGATGCCTCTCGCAAGACGTATCCCTAAGAGAGGCTTCAATAATATTTTCGCAGAAAANATGACNGTNATAAACGTTTCCGACCTTGCAAAGTTCAAGGAAGGCACTGTTGTTGATACCGATATGCTCAAGGCTGCGGGTATCATCAAGAAAGCCGATAACGGCGTTAAAATTCTCGGTAAGGGCGAGCTGAATGTTAAGCTTACCGTACAGGCTGCCGCTTTCTCGGCGTCGGCAAAGGAAAAAATCGAGAANGCAGGCGGGAAGGCTGAGGTGATGTAATGTGTTTAAGACCTTCAGAAATGCCTGGAAGGTTCCTGAGTTAAGGAGTAAGATCCTTTACACATTACTCATTATCCTCATATTCAGAATCGGCTGTCACGTTCCNGTTCCGTTTATNGATCCGGANGCTNTGNAAGANATGTTCAGTGCTACGGANGGAANCNTNNTCAGCTATATGAANATNCTNTCNGGCGGCGCGCTNTCGCAGGNTACGCTGTTCTCGCTGTCGATNCAGCCGTATATCAACGCTTCGATCATAGTTCAGCTTCTGACCTATGCGCTNCCTCCGCTGGAAAACCTCCAGAAAGAGGGCGAGTCGGGAAGAAAGAAGCTNCAGAAGATCACAAGCTTTGTTTCNCTGGGTATCGCTCTNGTNATGGCTTACGCNTANTNTNTGACGCTNAGGANCAATCANGNACTCANCTATACNNGCGGCTTTGCGGGAGTNTTCACGGGANNGGTCATCGTTCTNGCTTTNNNNGCGGGCGCAAGCCTTGTGNTATGGCTCGGCAACAGGGTCAANGAAAAGGGTATCGGCAACGGTATNTCNATCATACTGTTCGCGGGTATCGTTTCAAGAGGTCCGGGAGCTATTCGGACTATGTTTGTCAACGCCAGTGAAAACAAGCACCTTTATATAGTAATACCTTTCGTATTGCTGGTGTTTGTGGCTATGATAGGCTTTATCGTTTTCATGAACGAATCCGAAAGACGTATCCCGATCCAGTACGCAAAGCGCGTNGTGGGAAGAAAGCAGTACGGCGGTCAGAACACNCATATCCCCATCAAGATCGCAATGAGCGGCGTTATGCCTATCATCTTCGCGATGGCGATCATGCAGCTTCCGTCTACGCTGGCACTGTTTATCAATCCCGACAACACCACCAATCCCGACGGATTCTGGCACAAGTTCTATGTGGGATTCCTCAACTTCTTCAACTATCAGAGTCCCTGGTACGCGATACTTTATTTCCTGCTTATCATCGCGTTTAACTATTTTTACGTTTCAATGCAGTATAATCCGATAGAGATCGCCAATAATCTTCGTCAGAACAACGGCGGCATACCGGGCATACGTCCCGGAAAGCCCACAAGCGATTATATCCAGAGAGTTCTGGGCAAGATCACTTTGGTGGGAGCTTTCTTCCTCGGCGTTATCGCTATACTGCCTATATTCACGAGCCTTGCNATCAAGGGTCTGAATATCTCAATGGGCGGTACTTCGATCCTTATCGTTGTAAGCGTTGTTCTGGAAACCGTAAGAACGCTTGAATCACAGATGATGATGAGACACCACAAGGGCTTCCTTGAATAAAGGGAGACTTCCTTGGACAAAGGGAGACTNNGNNGAATAAGGGAGATACGGCGGGTCTCGGTCAAAAGCTCAGTTTGATGAAAACTTTTAAGGAGGATTTTTATGAACCTGATTTTATTGGGCGCTCCGGGCGCAGGAAAAGGCACACAGGCAGAGGTTATCAGCGATAAGCTTGGTATTCCTCAGATATCTACAGGCAACATTCTCCGCGAGGCNGTTAAGAACGGCACGGACATGGGCGTTAAGGCAAAGGGCTTTATGGAAAGCGGCGCTCTCGTTCCCGACGAGGTNGTTATCGGTATCCTTAAAGACAGGATCGCTGAGGACGACTGCAAGAACGGCTTCATTCTCGACGGCTTCCCCAGAACAGTTCCTCAGGCTGAGGCTCTGGAGACCATGGGTGTGAACATCGACAAGGTCATCTCTCTTGAGGTCGCGGACGAAACTATTCAGGGCCGTCTTTCGGGCAGAAGAGTATGCGAAAAGTGCGGAGCTTCCTATCATGTGGAGTTTAATCCTCCCAAGACTGAGGGCATCTGCGACAAGTGCGGCGGAAACGCTGTTCAGCGTAAGGACGACGCTCCCGAAACGGTTATCGAAAGACTCCGCACCTACCACGAGCAGACCGCTCCCCTTGCGGATTTCTACGACAAGAAGGGCAAGCTGGTNAAGGTTCAGGGTCAGGACGAGGTAAAGGCTACTTCCGAGCTTGTATTAAAAGCNGTAAATGCTTGAAAAGCTAAGAGAAGCGTGATTTATAATGATTAGTGTAAAATCAAAAGGCGAGCTGGAGAANATGCGNAAGATCGGTACTATAACCGCNNACGCGCTTCACTTCGGCGGACAGTCNATAANAGACGGAATGACNACCTACGAGCTTGACAAAATNATTCANGATTATATCGTACAGCACGGCGCAAANCCNTGTCTGNTAGGATACGGCGGNTTNCCCGCTTCGTCCTGCATAAGCGTAAACGACCAGCTTATCCACGGTATCCCCTCCAAAAAGGTNAGGATCANNGANGGCGATATCNTAAGCGTGGACGTAAGCGCCGAAATGGACGGCTTTCACGGAGACACGGCTTANACNTTNGCCTGCGGAAAAATTTCCAAAGAGGCGGAGCAGCTGCTTAAGGTCACCAACGAAAGNCTCTANAAGGGCATTGAACAGGCNGTGCCGGGCAACAGAATAGGNGANATCGGGCACGCNGTGGAGGAATACTGCACNGCTTACGGATACAGNGTATGCAGAAAATATATCGGTCACGGNATNGGANGNAAGCTNCANGANGANCCNGAGGTGCCGAACTTCGGCAAGNCGGGACACGGTCCGAGACTTGTGGCGGGTATGACGATATGCATNGAACCCATGATAAACGCGGTAGGCGAGGANGTAAGAGTNCTTCCCGACGGCTGGACCGTGGTNACAAAATCGGGTTCTCTTGCAGCTCATTTCGAGCATACGGTNGCNNTNACNCCCGANGGACCGGTCATNNTGACCAAACCCACTCTNTAACCGAGAGCGGAAACCGGGATCAGGAGGTATTCTCTGTGGAAACAAGACCCGGAATGATGGTAAGGTCTTTGGCGGGCAGGGACAAGGGCAGCTTTATGGTCGTTGTCTCGGCGGCGGAGGGTTACGTTTTTCTGGCGGACGGCAAGGAGCGCAGGCTCGCGTCCCCGAAAAAGAAAAACGTCAAGCATATCGCCCCCACTAAAACCGTTATTGATCTATGCGATCTGACAGACAGAGGGCTGAGAGCCGCTGTCCGCAGATTTACGGACGGTGCGCAGGACGACGCTCCCGTCGAAATATCGAACCCATAAGGAGGCATTTGCTTGTCTAAGGAAGATGTTATCGAAATTGAGGGCACAGTCATTGAAGCTCTGCCTAACGCAATGTTCCAGGTGGAACTTGCCAACGGACACAAAATTCTCGCCCACGTTTCGGGCAAGCTCAGAATGAACTATATCAGGATCGTTCCGGGCGACAAGGTCACGGTGGAGATGTCCCCCTACGACCTGTCCAAGGGCAGAATTACCTGGAGAGCAAAATAATAAGTAAGTTTTCTAAGATACGAAGGAGGTATTTAACATGAAAGTAAGACCTTCAGTTAAGCCTATCTGCGAAAAGTGCAAGGTTATCAAGAGAAAAGGCAAAGTCATGATCATCTGTGAGAACCCCAAGCACAAGCAGCGTCAGGGGTAGGCAGTGCCTACAGCCAGATAAGGCTTTTAAAGACTGTCGGAGGCGGTCGGGAGATGTAAATTCTCGTCTCCTGCGTCCTGCTCTAACTTGAACAGTTTAATCTGTGTGAGGAGCAGAGAAATCCGGACAATTAAAATCAGCAAGAATTACCCAATCTAACATGGAGGTGTATTGTAAATGGCACGTATTGCCGGCGTTGACCTGCCGAAGAATAAGAGAGTCGAGATCGGCCTCACTTATATCTACGGTATAGGCCGTAAATCCGCTGAAGTTATCCTCGCAAGCACAGGCGTAAATCCCGACACAAGAGTCAAGGATCTTACCGAGGACGACGTAGCTAAGCTTCGTGAATATATCGATCACAACATCATGGTTGAGGGCGACCTGAGAAGAAACGTTGCTCTTAACATCAAGAGACTCGTTGAGATCGGCTGCTACAGAGGCGTTCGTCACAGAAAGGGTCTGCCCGTAAGAGGTCAGAGGACTAAGACAAACGCAAGAACCCGCAAGGGTCCCGTAAAGACCATCGCAAACAAGAAGAAGTAAGGAGGGACTAATCAAATGGCTCAGGTCAAAGGTAAAAAGACAGTTATCAAGAGACGCCGTGAGCGCAAGAACATTGAAAATGGAGCTGTTCATATTCAGTCCACTTTCAACAACACGATCGTAACTATCACAGATACTCAGGGCAACGCGATCTCATGGGCTTCCGCCGGCGGACTCGGCTTTAGAGGCTCCAAGAAATCCACGCCTTTCGCAGCTCAGACTGCTGCCGAAACAGCCGCTAAGGCTGCTATGGAGCACGGTCTCAAAACCGTTGAGGTTTACGTTAAGGGCCCCGGCGCAGGACGTGAGGCTGCTATCAGAGCTCTCCAGACAGTAGGTCTTGAGGTAAAGCTCATCAAGGATGTTACTCCTATTCCCCACAACGGATGCCGTCCTCCCAAGAGAAGACGCGTCTAATTTACAGGAGGTGTTACTAATATGGCTTTGAATAAAGAACCTATCCTCAAAAGGTGCAGATATCTGGGCATCAGCCCTATGGTAATGGGTATTTCCAAAGAGTCCAACAGAAATCCCGGCGCCAACAACAGAAAAAAGGTTTCCGAGTACGGTATGCAGCTGAAAGAAAAGCAGAAGCTGAAGTTCATCTACGGCGTTCTCGAAAAGCCCTTTGCTCACTATTTTGAGATCGCTGAAAAGATGGAAGGCAAGACAGGTGACAACCTTATCACCATTCTTGAATCCAGACTTGACAATATCGTTTACAGAATGGGTCTTTCCCTCACAAGACGCGAGGCAAGACAGCTTGTTACTCACAGACATTTCACAGTAAACGGCAAGCGCGTTAATATTCCGTCCTACAGAGTTAAGGTGGGAGACGTTATCGCTCTCTACGAGGGCAGCCGCAGCAGCGAAAAGTTCAAGGCTGTTGTTGAGCAGACCGCCGGCAGAGTTGTTCCTCTCTGGCTTGAACCCAACAAGGCGGACTTTGCAGCAAAGGTGGTTCGTATGCCCGTTCCCGAGGATCTGGACTACGAGACTCAGACTCACCTTATTGTCGAGCTGTACTCCAAGTAATAGGCAGAATACGTTATCCGCAACTCAAAATAGGAGGGTTTTATCATGCTTGAACCAATTCAGAAGGCGGAAATTGAGACCGTCGAGCTTAAAAGCAACGGAACCTACGGCAAATTCACTGTTGCTCCGCTGGAGCGCGGATACGGACACACTCTCGGCAACAGCCTGAGACGTGTTCTGCTCTCTTCTCTTCCCGGCGTGGCTGTGACCTCCGTCAAGATCGACGGCGTTCACCACGAGCTGTCTACAGTTCCCGGCGTTAAGGAGGACGTTACAGAGATCGTCCTTAACCTTAAAGGACTTACCGCAAAGCTTCACAGCGAGGGACCCAAGACGGTCTATGTGGAAGCGGAGGACGAGTGCGAGGTAACTGCGGGTGACATTAAAACTGACTCCGAAGTGGATATTCTTGTTCCGGAAATGCATATTGCTACACTCGGCAAGGACGCTAAGCTTTATATGGAGATCACCATTGATAAGGGACGCGGCTACGTTCCTGCTGAAAAGAACAAGCAGGTTTCGGGCTTCGGTATCGACGTTATCGCGGTGGATTCCATCTATACCCCTGTACTGAAGGTGAACTACTCTGTTGAGGATACCCGTCTCGGTCAGGTAACAGACTACGACAAGCTTATTCTCGAGGTCTGGACGGACGGCGTCGTATCCGCAAAAGAGGCTGTTTCACAGGCAGCCAATCTCCTCATTGAGCATCTGAAGCCGTTTACCGAGCTTTCCGATGAATCCGCGATCACAGAAATAATGATCGAAAAGGACGACAAGGGTAAAGAAAAGATCCTTGAGATGACCATTGAGGAACTTGACTTGTCAGTACGTTCCTTCAACTGCTTGAAGAGAGCGGGAATAAATACGGTTGACGACCTTATCAACAAGTCCGAAGAGGAAATGATGAAGGTAAGAAACCTGGGCAAAAAATCCTTTGACGAGGTCAAGGAGAAGCTCCAGTCACTGGGCTTCGACCTCAGCTCCGAGGAGGAATAATACGGCGATGCCCGAAAACGCCGAATACTTTGATATGTTAGGAGTGAATATAAATGCCGGGAACCAGAAAACTCGGACGCACAAGCGACCACAGAAAAGCTATGCTCAGAGCTATGGTAACATACCTGCTTGAGAACGGCAAGATCGAAACTACAGTAACCAGAGCCAAAGAGGTTCGCGCTATGGCGGAAAAGATGATCACCACCGCCAAGACAAACGACCTGCACTCCAAGCGTCAGGTTCTTGCTTACGTCACCAAGGAGGACGTGGTAAAGAAGCTGTTTGACGATATCGCACCTAAGTATGCCGACAGAAACGGCGGCTACACAAGGATCGTCAAGATCGGTCCCAGACGGGGCGACGCTGCTGAAATGGCTATTATTTCACTGGTTTGATAATTTTAAAGGGTACTGCGAGTGGCAGTACCCTTTAGTTTTGCCAATAAATTTTGATTTAAAAGAGTAACTGTCGGTGCGCTTCGGCGGCGAAGCCGCCGACTAAAGCTGGTCGAGCTGAGCCCAGCTCGCAGAAGTCCAGAGGGCGGAGCCCTTTGGTCGCCGCCCGCAGGCGGCGAAATCCCCTCCTGCGCCTCGACTGAAAGTCGAGATGAGCAGAGCGCATAGCCTCCGAAACGGAGCAGGAGGTGAGAAACGGCGACGCCAAACCCTCTCTTCGCGAGGGCAACGAGGAGGGGCGAACACGACCGCCCCTCCTTGTTACGGTTCGCAACAAGGTAAATCTCAAAAACGTCACAGTGTGACGTTTTTGATGGAGCAAACCTATAGTATACTTGGAAGTCCAAACAAAGTATTGTTCGTTGAAAACAGTCCACCGGACTGTTTTCAAGGGCAACTATGCCGCGTATCGCAAAAGGGGGAGCGGTCGTGTCTGCTCCCCCTCGAAATGCTTTCGCATTTCTCACCCCTTTCACCGTTTTGAACGAAAGGGATTTCGCGCTCTGCGGAGCGCGACCAAAGGGCTCTGCCCTTTGGAAACCTGCCGCCTTTGAAAAGGCGGGCGAAACTTTTCCATAGCGGCTTCGCCGCCTGAGCGTGCCGACCTTTTTATTTTGGAACAAAGAAATGCCGCCGAACAAAATCCGGCGGCATTTTTGAGTTAATCTCTGATCGCTTTCTTAGCCTTGTTGACAATGGACTTATCGTTCTCGTAGGTAAGCACCGAGGTGGCATGACCGATGTCAACCCACTTGATCTCGGCGATCTCGTCCTCCTGCGGGACAAAGTCGTAATTCTTTGCTTTTGCGATAAAATACACCACGACCTTTTGGGCGTCCTTGCGCGGAAAATACTGAACGGTCTCGCGGAAAGTGGGGTCGATAATAACGTCCACGCCCGTTTCTTCAAGGATCTCTCGCTTTGCGGTCTCCGTCTCCGTCTCGCCCTCCTCAACGTGTCCCTTGGGGAAAGACCAGTGTCCGCTGTTGATATGCTTGATAAGCAGTATCTCAATGTTTCCATGATGTTTGCGGTAGACTATAGCACCGCAGGATTTTTCATGGGTCATATGTACTTCCTTTCCGAAACCGTCCGAGGGGCAAAATCACGTCCGCAGCGCATAGACTTCTGCACGCTGCCCGAGTAAAGCGAGAAGGACGGCTCTGTGATAATATGAGTTAGTATAATTATAACATAAAATATCCGCTTTGTCTCGTTTTTTTTGAAAAAAATTATAAAAATTTTTTAAAAATGGCAGAAATTCACAGATACCTGAAAGGGACAGAAAGCCGCGTGGGCTTTCTGTCCCTTTTTGAGTTATTCCGAAACGGAGGTGAGGGTAACGCTTTCTTCGCTTTCCTCGCTTCTGACCTCGCTGAGCTTTTCGGTAATGACCGTCTTGAAGCGGTCTATAAGCTCAATAAGCGGGTAGTCCACGTCGAAGTAGGTATGCGTCCAGAAGCCCTCGGAGAAGTCGTAGTTAAGCTCCCCGCTGCTGTTAAGGGTGGTGTAGTCCGACTCGTCGAAATACTCCTCGCCGTTTATAAAGAGCTTCTTGTCCTCCCAATGCACGTCGTAGTTGAGCGCGTCGTCACGGTTTTCCTTATTTGCCTGTTTTACAAGACGCTTGATAGTCGTTTTAAGCGTGATGACTTTAAGGTCCTTGTCAAGCTTGTTAGGCTCGATATATACCGCAACCTTTCCTGAGGACTTGTTTTTAACGTCCAGAACGTAGCAGCGGAAATTTTCCGAGGGGGAAACTATACCTCCCGGAGGTGTGAGCAGCGTGTCCACCGTAGTTACCGTAAACACGTTCATTATCAGGAAAAACGCAATGCTTCCCAGAATATACATCAGCAGGAAGATAGTGCCGAAAACCGTTTTTATCGTGTCGTTCATTTTGCAGCAGAAGAAGCCGAAAAGAGTTACCATAGCCGCGGGGATAAGCAGCGGCCAGTTGCCCCAGTCCAAAAGAAGCGTGGGGAAAAACATCACCATGTTTATCATGCTTATAAGACCCGTTATAAACGAACGTCTCGTATAAAAGAACAGCAGTCCCGAAACCAGAGAGAAAGCCGAATATATTACCGCGAACATGGTTTTGTCCGTGTAGGCGATGTCGTAGAAAAATACGGCGTAGGCAAAATATATAAGACAAATGGTATATGCCGAGCAGAGTATGCTTACCGCGAGAATAAACCATTTGTTGGTAAATATCTTTTTTAATTTTTCCATTCCGATGACAATGCTCCCGCCGGAAGCATATCTCCTTTCGCGTATGTTCATATATTATGATACCTTAAAATATGAAAAAAATCAAGAACATTTCGGTTACACATAATGACATACAGATTACAGCTCAGCCGTACCCGTACAGAAAAATCCCCCGACGGCAGCCGCGGAATACGGATCGTCCCTCGGGGGATTTGTTGCAGCGTATCAGGAAAAGCGTTTGATTGCCGAGGATACGATAATGCCGATTCCTCCGACGATCACAAGGATAAGCACAACAAGCAGCACTGTAAGAACGATGTTTGTTCCCGAAGATACTGTGTTTGCGGCGGTGATCTCTTTTGCGTAAAAGTCGCCTTTATTGGCTATTATGTTTCCGTCGGGATCTGTTACCGAAAAGTCGTCAACATAGAGGATATCGCCCTTATGCAGAGTAAACGTGGGGATAGTGAAGCCCACCCTGCTGTTATTCGCATTTTCGGGAAGCTCCAGCGTAATGGTAGTCCATTCGCTTGTGCTGAGAGTTTCCGGGGAAGCAGCGAGCCAGATCATTCCGTCGGAAAACAGGGAGAAGCTGTTGTAAAAGCCCTCGGCGTTTTCGCAGAGAAGCACGCTCATTTCCACAGTACAGCCTTGAAAGCTTTCCAGACCAAGCGCAGAGGCATCCACATAAAATCCGCCGAATTGGTTTTCAATTTCGTCCGCCACGTTTACGGAGACAAGCAGCGAGCCGTTTCCGTTTTTGGATACGAGAGTAGTCTGTTCGGCTTTAGTTCCTGTTTCGTCAACAGAGCCGTAGGTCTGCCAATCCTCCATTGCCGCGTTCGTATCGAAGCAGTATGTGGCTTCGCCGTCGTTCAGCGCGGACACAGAAGCGGCTCCTACCGCTACAACAGCAGAGGCGACTGCCGCCGCTAAAAATTTCTTTAATTTCATTATGCGTTCAATCCTTTCGGTTTATGCTGAAATCAATATCCGCGTCACAAACAACACCGATTACAGACCGCAGACGCGGGGTTAGCAGAGTAACAAATCTATTTTAGTACATAAAACAAAATTTGTCAATGTATATTGTGTAAACTGCCGCGAAATTTTTTTGTTATGTTTAATGTGCGACTGATATTTGTGCGGCTTAACGACAATAAATGACGCAGATATGCGTTTTTTGCAGGAGACAGACGCGCCGTCCCCTGCAAAAAATTATCTTACAGATATTGCTTATTCGTTGCTGAGAATTACCTCGCTGACCAGATTTCCGGGGAGCTGCTCATATCTCAGATGCTCGAGAGTAAAGCTGCCGTGTCCGCGGGTGATCTGTCTGAGCTGGGTGGTAAAGCTCTGCATTTCTCTTGTGGGAACTTCCGCCTCGATAACGGTCATGCCCTTTTTAGACGCGGGGTTCATGCCGATAACTCTGCCGCGGCGCTTGTTAAGGTCGCCCATGATATCGCCCGTGTTGTCATCGGGAGCGGTAACGGTAAGCTTTCCGATAGGTTCAAGGATAGTGGGGTCAGCCTGCTTCAGACCCTCCTTAAAGGCAATTGAAGCCGCCGTCTTGAACGCCATTTCGGAGCTGTCAACGGGGTGGTAGGAGCCGTCCACAAGAACAGCCTTGAGACCCGTTACGGGGCAGCCCGCCAGAACGCCCTTCTTCATGCTTTCCTGCAAGCCCTTTTCAACAGCGGGGAAGAAGTTCTTTGGAACTGCGCCGCCGAATACTTTTTCCTCGAAAACAAGGTCGTCGGAGAGGCAGGGCTCGAATTCGATCCAAACGTGACCGTACTGACCGTGACCGCCGCTCTGCTTCTTGTGCTTGCCCTCCACCTTGACTTTCTTGCGGATGGTCTCTCTGTAGGCGATCTTGGGTTCTTTCAGAACGACGTCCGCGCCGAATTTTGCTTTGAGCTTTGCGGCTGCAACGTCAAGGTGCTGTTCGCCCAGACCGCTGAGTATCTGTTCCTTGGTAAAGTCGTCAAGACCGTACCAAAGGGTCTTATCCTCCTCGGCAAGACGCTGTATGCCTGCGCTGATCTTGCTTTCGTCTCCCTGAGCCTTTGCAAATACCGCCATACGATAGCAGGGCTTGGGGAAATCTATTGCGGGTATCTTTACCTTTCTGTCCGCAGCGCAGAGGGTGTCGGAAGTTCCCGCGCCGATCTTGACGGCAACGGCAATGTCGCCTGCGGAGGCTTCGGATATTTCGGTCTGCTTTTTGCCGCAGAGGCTGTAAAGCTTACCGATCTTTTCCGGAGAACCGGTCGTGGTGTTGACATATTCTGTGTTGGCTTTCAGAACACCGCTTATTACTTTAATAAAGGACATCTTTCCAACGAACGGGTCGGCAACGGTCTTGAACACGAATGCCGACATGGGAGCTGTTTCGTCGTAAGCGATCTCAACAGGCTCTCCGCCCGCGTCCTCGGCAAGGACGGGCTTGTTGTCACGGGGTGACGGGAGCAGAAGCTCGATCTCTTTAAGCAGCATATCCACGCCTGCCGTTGTGGAAGATGAGCAGCACACAACGGGAGTAATGATACCGTTGTTCATGCCCTTGTGGATACCGTGTACAAGCTCTTTCTGGGTGAAAGGCTCGCCCTCGAAGAATTTTTCCATAAGGTCGTCGTCGGTCTCGGCAACGGCTTCGGAGAACGCCGCAACCAGACCGTCCATACGGTACTCCATCTTTTCGGAGATCTCCGCGGTGGGCATTTCGGTCTCCACAGCGTTGCCCTTTGCGTCGTAGGTGTAGGCTTTCATTTCGATAAGATTTACAAAGGAAACGACCTTTCTGTCCTTGATAACGGGAACAACAACAGGGCAGACCGTAGGTCCGAACTTGGTTTTCAGGTCGGTGAGGACGTTATAGAAGTTAGCGTCCGCATCGTCAACCTTAGTGACAACGAACATCTTGGGCTTGCCCAGCTCGCAGGCAAGGTCGTAGGCCTTTTCGGTGCCGACCTTTACGCCGGATTTTGCGGAAACGGTTATCATTACCGTACCCGCCGCGGTAATGCCCTCGTGCATACCTCCCGCGAAGTCGAACAGACCGGGGGTGTCAAGAAGATTTACCTTTATATCGTTAGTGGAAAATGAAGCAAGGGACGTGCCGAGGGAGGCTTTGCGCTTGATCTCTTCGGGGTCGTAGTCGCAGACCGTGGTGCCGTCGTCGGTTCTGCCGAGTCTGTCGGAGGCTCCCGCTCTGAACAGCAGAGCTTCAGCGAGGGAGGTTTTGCCCGAGCCGGCGTGACCGGCTATGGCGATGTTCCTGATTGCATCGGTTCCGTAGTGTTTCATGGGTAAACAGCTCCTATCCGAATATTTGAAACAAAAAGTCGAAGTTATTGTTACAAATAAACAAAAATTTATTTTTTCATACCATACATTATAGCCTAATTGCTTATAAATTGCAATGGTTTAACAACATTTTCCACAAATTACAGTACAAAACGTTAAATTCTTTGTAAATATTGCACAACGCCATAGGCGACATAGGCGGCGAAGCCGCCGACTCAAGCTGGTCGAGCTGAGCCCAGCTCGCGAAGTCCAGAGGCGGAGCCTTTGGTCGCGCTCCGCAGAGCGCGAAATCCCCTCCTGCGCCCGCAGGCGCATAGCCTCCGAAACGGAGCAGGAGGTGAGAAATGACGACAGTCATTTCGAGGAGGGGCGAACACGACCGCCCCTCCTTTGTACAGTGCGCGATAAAGTAAATCTCCAAAACGTCACAGTGTGACGTTTTGGACGGAGCAAACTTATACTGACCATTTTAACCCCAACAAAATTTAGTTGTGTTGAAAACAGTCCACAGGACTGTTTTCAAAGGTTAATATTTTGCAAACCGCTACAAGGAGGGGCGGTCGTGTTTGCCCCTCCTCGAAACGCTATCGCGTTTCTCACCTCCTGCTCCGTTTTGGACGAAAAGGATTTCGCTCCCTGCGGGGAGCGACCAAAGGGCTCCTCGCCCTTTGGAAACCTCGCCAGCTGGGCTCAGCCGGACCAGCTGCATAAAAAACGTCCTGCGACGTTTTTTGTTCGCAGGACGTTTTTGATATTCAATTTTGCAAGTGCGCCGATTATTCACCCAGAGCCGCCATGAGGTCTATCAGCTCGTAATCCGAGGGAAGCTCAAATATGCCCGAGGGAACATTTCCCGAAAATTCGTGTACGATAAGCGCGTTGTACTCTTCGTCCGATTCGGGATTGATTATAGCGTAAAGCTCGTCTCCGTCAAAAAGGAATCCGCCGCCTGTTTCGGCTACCTCAAAGGTGTATGTCTTGCCGCCGATATCAACCTTGCATACCTTAACGTCCTCGGCGTCCTCAATCTCCTGATCCATGTCGATCTCACTGAGCAGCTCCTCAACGTTGTACTCGTTCATAACGTCCTCATCGGCTGCGAAGAAGTATCCCGACTTTGTGGAATCGTCCAGCATATACATAACAGAATCCTTTATAATAATGGTAGCGTTTTCATCGGCAGACGAGCCGGACATCTTCATGTAAATTTCCTTGCCCGAAAGAGCCATTATCATCGCCATGCTGCCGTCGGTAGATTCAACGTCCATGTAGAACTCGGTCGCGCCCTCAAGGGTCTTTACAAAGCCGTATGTAAGGCTGTCCCCTGCGGAAATGGTTTCCGTAGGCAGTGAGAAAACACTGCTGTCTTTTGCAAAAGCGTCAACGCTGTCGTAAGAGCCTCCGACAACTGCTGTGTCGTTATCCTCTTCGGCTTCGGTCTCGGCTTCCGTTTCAGCTTCGGTATCCGCTTCGGGCTCGTCCTTTTTCTCCTCGGTATCGGCCTCGGCAGCGCCCGCGTCCGCAGCGGCAGAGGTGGTCTCGTCCGAAACTGTGTTATCCGCGCCGTTTCCGCCGCAGCCCGCAAGCATTACGCCGCAGAGCGAAAGAGAAAGTATTGCTGCAAGAAATTTTTTCATAAGTATTGATCCCCTTTTAATATAAAATTTATTGATAATGTATTCGCTTTTTACGTTACCTTGACATTATACACTCATAATTCCGAAAAGTATATAAATTTTTCGCGATTTCTTTTATTTCAACAAAAAAATTATTTTTGCGGCATTTCGATTTGTATAAAAAAGCAACGGTAAAAATAACCATATCACTCGGCTTTGACGGAGCGGCGGTAGGAGTCGAAGGTCACAGATGAAACGATCACGTTTATGTCCGTAAAATCGTCGCATTCACAGCCGAGAGCGCGGATCATTCCATTATCTGTATCGGCAAAGGCGGCGTAAAGCTTGAAGCCAAGATCGGTGTCCCCGTCTATCATGACCGCAAAGGCGCCGTTCATGCCGTCCACAACAACGTTGTTGACGTTGTAGGTCTCGTAGCCGTCGATCTCCGAGTTCATGGCTACTGTCAGGCAGAACATATACGCGGTCTGTTCAAGGTCGGTCTGGAGACCGCTGTAAAGCTCCGTAAAGACACGCGTCCTGCCGTCCTCCGAGGTCACGGTGAAGTTGCCGTCCTCGTATTCTTCGTATGTATCGCCAATGTAAACGGTTATGTATCCGGCGGTATCGTTTCCTACGGTCTTGGAATTTTCCTCGATAAGCTTCATCATCGCGTCGATATCTTTATTTTCAATGATCTCGTTGACTTCGCTTTCGGGCATATACGATACCGTTTCGGACGGCGCTTCGGTTTCCGTTTCCGTATCGGTTTCTGTCTCCGTTTCCGTCTCGGTCTCGGTTTCAGTCTCCGCTGTGGTTTCGGTCTCCGTATTGGTCTCCGTTTCGGAAACCGACGCCGCCTGCGTATCGTCCGAAGCAGTATCCCCTCCCCCGTCATTGCCGCATGAGGCAAGCATTGCCCCGCAGAGCAAAAGCGAAAGTATTGCTGTAATTTTTTTCATGATCATGATCCCCCTTGTGTTCGGATAAATTTGCGTACGACCACATTATATCACTAATGCTTCCGAAAAGTACATAGCCTCTGTGCGGTTTCCCCTATTTCAACAAAAATATTTTCCGCCCGCCGCTTTTGTTTGTTAAAAACGCGGGACGTTCGGAGAGGCGCAGGCAAAAAAACAGGAACGCCCGTCCGAACGGTGCGTTCCCGAAAAAGCTTATGAACCGCTGCCGCGCTTGCTGCCGTGCTTGTGCGGAGTTTTATCGTCGGTAAGCCGCATAATGTAATCAACGCTGGTCTCGTAGAATTCAGCGAGCCGTTCCATAACCAAAAGCGAGGGCTGAAGCTCACCCGTTTCGTATCTGGAGTATGTCTGCTGGGTACAGTGAAGATATTCGGCGAGCTGGCGCTGATAGAGGTGGTTGGTATACCGCAGCTCTTTAAGTCTGAGTTCCATAGGCTTCCTCCTTTGCTTTATATTCTATAATATTATGACACATTATTTAATTTTGTAAAGTATTATACACGCAAAATGAATAAAAAAATATTGGAAATATTTTTTACGGAAATGCACAATTCGGGAAAATTAATCAAAAATTGTAACCAAAATTTAATTTTTTGCTGAAAAAAATTCCTGTTTTTGTGAATAATGCGCAAATATGGCAAAATAATTTGCCAAAATATTGTTAAATTGGCAATTGGATTTAGCGGACTATTGTGTTATAATTACACCATAGTTAAGATAAACTATATACAAAACAATTGAATGGAGGAATTAACAATGAAACTTAAGAAGATTCTTGCTGCTATCGCTGTATGCGCTATGTCCGCTACAGTTCTCACAATGACTGTATCTGCTGCAGGCGTAAATGCTGACGAGGCTACACTCGACGAAGAGATCGGCGACGAGGAGATCGACGGCGACGAAGAGCCCGAGGACGACGAGGACGAAACTCCTGCTCCCGTTGTGGACGAGCCCGCTCCCGCTGCACCTGTTCAGAACCCCCCCACAGGCAACTCTCCTGTAGCTCTCGCAGTTATCCCTGTTGCTCTCGCAGCAGCTGCTGTAGTTGCTAAGAAGGCTAAGTAAGCTGAATTTTTAATTTAAGCTTAAATGAAAAATCCTCCGAGTGAAATCGGAGGATTTTTTTGTAAAAATGCACAATGTAAACGATTTAATTTATACAAAATTATCATAGATTTTTTTGAGAAACAAGTGTATAATATATATGTGCCATCCTGTTTGGACGGACTTATAAATTTGACTTTTATGGAGGAATTTATCATGAAGCTTAAGAAAATTCTCGCAGCTGTTGCGGCTGCGGCAGTATCTGTTTCTGCAATGGCTGTCAACGTTTTTGCAGCTGACAGCTACAACGCAAAGCTGGGCTTTGCTGACACAGCATGGGCTGTTCAGGACTGGGATTCTCTCGTTGAGGTAACAGGCGACGGTCAGTATACTCTCGAATCCACCGCTGTTGCAGGCGCTTCCGATTTCGGCGTTTTCGTAATCGACATCGAGCAGATGTTTGCAGGCGCTCCCGAGGCTACCGCTGTTCTCGACAAGGTTGAGGTAGACGGTTCGGAGATCCCCTTCGATGCAGGCAAGATCATCTACGGCGATATCGAGGAAAAGGGCAACTACAGAATTGAGATCTACAACCAGTACGGCGATACTAAGAACGATTCTCCCGTAAACCAGGCAACATCTATCGGTTCTTCTCTGAAGATCACCTTTACTGTTTCCGGTCTTGGCGGAGGAGAGGCTGCTCCCGCTGAGGAAGCTCCCGCAGAGACACCTGCTGAGACAGCTCCCGCAGCTGACAACAGCACTCAGTCCGCTGCTACAGGCAACACTTCCGCTGCCGTTATGCTCAGCGTAATGGCTGTTGCAGGCGCTGCTGCTGCAGTTTCCAAGAAGAGAAAGTAATCTTTTAAAAGCATTTTTAAAAGGACGAAAGCCTTGGTTTTCGTCCTTTTTGCTGTTTTTAACAAAAAAACTGAATAATTACTGTGTAAAAAATATGTTGCAATTTTTACGGGGCAGTGTTATAATTATTGTGCAAATATTCACACAGCAGAAAATCTGCAAAAGAATTGGAGGAAATTTTTATGAAGTTCAGAAAAGTTCTCGCAGCTGTTGCGGCTGCGGCTGTAGCTGTTTCTATGACAGCTATCAACGCTTTCGCTGCTGTTACTCTCGACAGCGAATATCCCGGCGCATGGGGCGCAAGCAAGACCATTCCCAAGACTGAGTTTGAAGCTATCGGCGGCGACGTTAAGGTTGTTCTCACAGTTGAGACCAAGGATCCCCTTATCGGTCAGCACAACCACCTTGCAAAGCCTATGAACATCTGCGTAAGCTGGGACGCTATCACTGACAGCCTTACAAGTGATACTGCTATTGCTAAGGGCGACGGCTTCTTCGTATTCGCTGAGGGTCAGACTACTCTCGAATTTGTAGTTCCCGAATCCGTATGGCAGTCCTTCAAGGGCTATGTTGACGACGAGGGCAACGAGGATGAGAGCGCAGGTCTCGCATTCCAGGTATGCGACGTTATCATCAAGTCTGCTGATCTTTCCGCAGGCTCCGCTCAGGGCGACATCAGACGCGTTGACGAGGCTCAGTCCTCCGATATCATGGACGGTATGTCCTACGAGGAAGCTACAGGCGCTGCTCCTGCTGCTGCTGACGATACAGCTTCCGCAGAAGTTGACGAGGCTCCTGCTGCTGACGAGGCTCCCGCTGCTGATGAAGCACCTGCTGCAACAACAGATGCTGCTCCCGCTGCAACAACAGACGCTCCCGCTCCTGCTGTAACAACAACTGCTGCTGCTACAGGCAACACTGCTGTTGCTTCTATCGCTGTTGTAATGGCTGTTGCAGGCGCTGCTGCTATCGCTGCTAAGAAGAGAAAGTAATTTCTTAAGTGTACATTTTTAAACCCGAGGGCTTGTTCCCTCGGGTTTTTCTTTTTTTTATTTCGGTCAAAATTTTAATATTATTGTCAAAAGAATGATATCTAAAAGATAAGCGGCGTGCTATAATTACCTCAGTAAAACAAACAACCAAGTCAAAATGGAGGTAATAATATGAACGTTAAAAAGATTTTGTGTTCCCTTGCAGCAGCTGCGGTGGCAGTTTCCATGACTGCGGTAAACGTATTTGCCGCTACCGTTACTCTTGACAGCGAATACCCCGGCAACTGGAAAGCAGGCAAATGCATTCCTAAGGCTGATCTTGAAGCTCTCGGCGGCGACGTAAAGGTCGTGCTTGAAGTTGAGATCAAGGAGCCGATCGTAGGCGAGCATCTCCACCACCTCAGACCTATAGACCACGACACCAACTGGGTGGGCTTTACGTCCGATCTTCAGAGCGATACCGCTTTTACAAATGACGACGGAAACTTTATTCTTGCCGACGGTCAGACCTCGGTGGAGTTTATCATTCCCGCCGACGTGATCTCCACGCTGGCTGACGGAGGCCTTGGCTTTATGGTATGCAACGTTATCGTAAAGTCCGCCGATATCTCAAAGGCTGACGCTCCTCAGAGCTCGATCAAGCTCCTCACAACCGAAGAGGCTGAAAAGGTTACGGTTGGTGAATATGTTGCCGCGTCCGATGAAACGGAAGCTGCTCCCGCTGAGACAGACGCCGCTGCCGAGCCCGTTACAGTAACAACCTCCCCGGCTACAGGCAATAATTCTGTTGCTTCTGTCGTCGCTGTAATGGCTGTTGCAGGTGTTGCTGCTGTCGCTGCTAAGAAAAGAAAGTAAGATTACTTACCGTAATAATTCCATCTTGAAATACAAGATGGAATTATTTTTGCTGTTTTCGCTAAATTCACCAAAAATTTGTTGTAATTCTTATAAAAAAAGTATATTGTTTTAGTGAACGAATAATGATATAATTATCTTACTAAGGCGGGCAGAAATAGACCCGCACTAATAGAATTGGAGGAAACAAACAATGAAAATCAAAAAAATCATTGCCGGTGTAGCTGCTGCCGCTATGGCTTGCACTACTATGGCTGCAATGTCCGTATCCGCTATCAACGAGGGCGGCACAGTTATCGACTTTGAAGACGGCGACTACTCTTTCGTTTATATGAACGTAGACTCCGGTGCTGATAATTCCGTTCTTTCCGTTGAGGACTATAACGGTTCTAAGAGACTTAAGGTTGACGTTCAGGACAAGGCAAATTCTCCTAAGGTTTGGTTTGACCTTGACAAGATCACAGACAGATCTAACACTGTTCAGATCCGCAAGATCACATTCGATCTTACTATTGTTCCTAAGTCCGAAGAGGGTATTGTTGGCTGGGCAGGCGGTGCTGTAGGCACAGCAGGCGGCTTTGATACTTCCCTTAAGGGCAGCGGTCAGGTTAACCCCAGCTGGAGCCAGAAAGAATGGACTCTCGAAGCTTATGATCCGGGCGTTGCTGCTGAGGGTAAGATCGAAAGAAAGTTCCTCATGAAAAATGAGTTCTACACAGAAGATGGCGTTAATCCTTTCTTCGGTCTTATGAGATGGCCTGTTACAGATGATACTTTGGACAACTATGTAATGTACATTGACAATGTTCAGCTTCTTGACAGCAAGGATAACGCTCTTCCTATCGGTGTAACTCCTGCTGCTGAAGAGACAGAGGCTGCTCCCGAGGAAACAGAGGCTGCTCCTGCTGAGACAGAGGCTGCTCCCGCTGAGACTGCTGCTCCCGTTGAGGAAGCTGATGACGAGGTTGCAGTTGACGATGCTGACGAAGAGGTTGCTGCTCCCGTAGAGACAGCTGCTCCCGTTGCTGAGCCTGCTCCTGTTGAGACTGCTGCTGCTCCCGCTCCTGCTGTAACAACAACTCCTGCTGCTACAGGCAATACTGCTGTTGCATCTATCGCTGCTGTAATGGCTATCGCAGGCGCTGCTGCTATCGTTGCTAAGAAGAGAAAGTAATTTCTTACATAGCATAAAAAGAGGGTACCGAAAGGTACCCTCTTTATTTTTGTAAAGTTAAACCCCCAGTTTTACTGGGGGTTAAAAGCTTAAAGCTATGGACAAAAACCTCCTTGAGCATTATAATAAAAGCAGGTTTGCCGACCGCAATTAAAAATAATGACAAG